>JAFZOV010000150.1 GCA_017550445.1 Fibrobacter sp. | reverse complement strand
TTCGCCGTTACGGTTTCCACGGCACCAGCCACCGTTTTGTGACTGCCGAAGCCGCCAAGATTTTGGGCAAGAAGCCGGAAGATTGCTGCTTCATTACCGCTCACCTCGGTAACGGTTCCAGCTGCTCCGCCATTCTGAACGGCAAGTGCGCCGACACTACCATGGGTTTCACCCCGCTCGACGGCCTTATCATGGGCACCCGCTCCGGTAGCCTCGACCCGGCAATTCTCTTCTTCATCAGCAAGAAGTACGGTTACGATATCGACCGCTTGGACAAGCTCGTGAACAAGGAATCCGGTTTGCTCGGCCTCTCCGGCTTAAGCAATGACATGCGCACCTTGACGCAAGCTGCAAGCGAAGGCCACATCGGCGCACAGATTGCTCTCGAAACCTTCTGCTACAAGCTGACCCGCGAAATCGGCGGCATCGCTATGGCACTCCCCCGCATTGACGCCCTGGTGTTCACCGGTGGCATTGGCGAAAACAGCCGCGTGGTCCGCAAGGCCGTCATGGAAAACCTCGCCCTGCTTGGTTACCAGATCGACGACGCCCGCAACGAAGACAACGGCAAGAATTCCGGCCACATCATCAGCAAGGACGGCACGCCCAAGGCTATGGTGGTTGCCACCAACGAAGAATTGCTCATCGCCCTCGACACCGAAGCGCTGGTGAAGTAGTTCAGAATTCAGAGTTCGGAATTCGGAGTTGAATTTCAACTAAAACTTTTTCGTAAAAAAAATTGCTCCGCGAAAGCGGAGCATTTTTTGTTGTTTAATTCTGAATTCTTAATTCCGAAATCCGAATTATCTAATCGTCCAGCGCTGCTTATTCACCTGCAGGATCTTGCGGCCCTGTACCTTGGCGGCGGCGTTACGCACATCTGCTTCGCTTACTGGGAGCTTGGCCTTCCACATCACGCGGCCCTGCATATCGAAGATTGCCACGGCACCGCGGCTTGCGAGGATTGCGCTCTGCCAGTTGGCCTTCGGAGCTGCAACCACAGGAGCAATCGATGCCGGAGCATCCTTGCCAATCACGAGCAGCTTGAACGTACCGGAGAATTCCGCGTCGCTTACTGTAATCGCAATCGGGTACATTGTATTGGGGGCAACCACTGAATCCTTGGCACTTGTAATCGAGAGGACTCCGTCCTTCAAAGACCAAACGAACAGATCCGTCTTTTTAATCGGTTCAACCTTAAAGGTCAGGGAGTCGCCATCAGGGTCAGTGACATTTTTGCCAATTTCATACTTGAGGTCCCACTTTTCGCCCGAGCCAGCATACAAGGTGTCGATAGTCTTCGCAATCACCGGACGATCGTTCTTGCAAGTGATTTTCGCCGGAATTGCCAATTCTCCAGTCGCACCCATTTTGTCCTTAGCGACAATAATGAGTTCCGTTTCGCCACAAGCATCCTTGACAGACTTGACCTGGATGGCGCCAGATGCTGCAATCAATGTCGGAGCAAGCAGGCTATCGTCGTTACGGGCCGTAAACGTCAAGTCTGCCGCGCTGGTGGAGTCATCGGTAAACCAAGTCTGCATTTCCTTCTTCAAGATGGTCACCGAGCCAAAATCTTCCGTCAGAGCAGTGAAACGCTTAACCGTATCGGCAACTCCAGCCACCGCTTTCGGGGGCTGATTCTTGTACACGACATTCAAGGTCACCACGACCACTTCCGAGGTATCTTCTTCAGCATTGACAATGTAGTACATGAAGGTATCTTCGCCTTCATAGTGACCAACTTCATAGGTAAACGAACCATCTTCGGCAAGAGTGACCTTACCTTCCACGGCGTCATCATACAGGTAAGCCTTCAAAGTAGTTTTGCCATCGGGGTTCTTGTCGTTTGCAAGCAGGCCCTTCGCAGCAGCAATCTTATTCACGGAATCCTGCACCACCTTGTAGGTATCTTCCTTAGCAACCGGGGGATCTGCCACCGGGCGAATCTTCACTAAGAAGGACACGCTGGCGGTATCCTTACCGTCGACAGCAAACAGGGTCACCTTGGAAACACCATTCGCATCGGCGATAGAAGCAAGTTCCACCACATGGTTGGTCTTCATGACACCGTATTCAGCCGTCAAGAAGCCGCTGGTCTTTACCTTGATTTCAAGGTCGGTTCCGGCAACATCCGGATCGCTGAACACAAGGTTTTCCAGAGGAATCTTCACCATCACGGGATCAAAGTCTTCATCCAGAACCAAGGTATCGCCCAGCTTATATTCTGTGTCTTCGACGGTCATAGTAGAATCAACGACAACAACCTGAATCGGGTCATCCACGTTGGTCACCTTGATTGTCACCTTGGCCTCATTACTGGTCATGACTTCGTAATCCGGCTGATCGGCTCGGGGATCTTCGGTCAACACATAAGTAAAGAAATCATTGCCGTAGAAATTTTCTTCCGGAGTATAGGTAAATATTCCCGATTCTCCGTCAAAGGTCAAAGTACCATGAGCAGGTTCCGTCACCACCGTTGCCGTATAGGAGTCTTTATCCATATCATAGTCGTTTAGCAACACATGGTTCTTCAAAGAGGTCTTGAGAGCCGTTTCTTCCTTGGTTTCGTAGAAGTCATCAACAGCAACAGGAGCATTTTCTCCGTTCACTGTTGAAAGCGTCAATTGGTAAGTAACCGACTTTTTCGTATCATCCGTAGCCGTAATAGTGACCACAGCGTCGCCTTCAGGATTGGCACCAGTAATCAGGTTAACCACGCCAGTCTTGTTGTAGAGCGTATCGGCCAATTTCACAAGGCCAGCCTTGTCGCCCACAATCTTGACGGTATAAGAAGCAATATCGCCATCCGGGTCGGTAAACACCTCGGCAAGGTTAAGCTTCAAGGTATCGCCCTCATTCAAAACAGCTTCGTCCTCTGCGGTGTAGGGCGGCTGAATCGTCGGAGCAAAAGTCTGGCATTGATCGGCCAGTTCAAAATTGGTAATTTCAACCGTATTGGAATTGACAGCCGCAGTTGCATCGGTATTCTTGAAGCTGAATTGCACTCCCAGCTGTTTGGTCACATTCCACGTAATGGTCGAAGTCGATTTCCAGCCTTGCTTAAGATTTGCAAATGCAACGAAGGTCTTCTTTGCACCAGCAGCAAGATCGGCACCATAATAGTTATCATCGGTAATGGTAGACTGTTTGAAATCGATGCGGAACGGAGCCGTCGCACTGTATGTCAAGCACACGCCCTTGTAAGACGCCAACGTGATAGCCACATCCTTGTACGAGGAGTTCTGTTCCCATGTGAAGCCGAAACCGGCACCATTCGAAGTTTTTCCTTCCTTTGCGTTAAGGACTGTAAGGTGGCTCGTCGTCGACCACGCAGACGTATCAGCAGAAGCGCCCGTCCCGTATTCAAACGAATACCAATATGCGGGAGCCTTGGTTCCAGCCCCCTCGCCTTCGGTCCACACCGTAGCACTTGCTGCGTAAGCAGACCCGACCAAAGCGCACAATGCGCCTCCCCACGAAATCATCTTTTTCACCATAATAGACCTCTTATGATTTCCCAATTTATTCCATCATTCTAAATCTAATTTAAGAATGTCAATAATGCAACTTGGAATATTGCAATAATAAGGCTTTTTTATTCACGAAAGTAAACTTTTATAAACAGACCAGAACCGCTAGTCTGTCCTGTTTTTTCCAGAAAACGCCCTAAAAAAGGATTATCCTAAGGAATCGAGCTCTTCGTAACGCTCGTAGGCCTTTTCAAGCTCCGCTTCACGGTCGGAGATTTCTTTCTGCAATTCCACGATACGCGCAGCGTTGGTGAACACTTCCGGTTTTGAAAGTTCCGTCTGGCGTTCCGCAATTTCGCTTTCCAATTTTTCGATTTTTTCGGGAAGGGACGCGTACTCGCGTTCCTCGTTGTAGCTGCGCTTCTTCTTTTTCGCAGCCGCCACTTGTCCGCCGGCATTATCGGCCCCGGAATTCTGCGCAACTCTCGCCAGCTTTTCGGCTTCTTTTTCCGCAGCCAAACGGGCAGCGTTTGCAGCCTCCTTGTCGCGAACCTTTTTCTTGGCTTCGTAGTCGCTGTAGCCACCCACCGATTCAAAAACGTTACCGCCGTCTTCGATAGCGAGAATACTTGTGGCCACGGAGTCCAAGAAGGCGCGGTCATGGCTTACGGTAAGCACCGTCCCCTTGTAATCGGCCAGGAGTTCCGCAAGCAAGTCCAATGTTTCCATATCCAAATCATTGGTAGGTTCGTCCAGCACAAGCACATTACTCGGATGGCTAAAGAGGCAAGCGAGCAGCAAGCGGTTACGTTCACCGCCACTTAGTGCGCTAATCGGGCCACGGGCTCGATCCGCCGAAAAAAGGAAGTCTTGCAGATAACTTAACACATGACGCTTGACGCCATTCAGCATCACGTACTGCTGGCCGTCGGCAATGTTTTCCACAAGCGACTTGTCTTCGCGAAGGCGGGTACGCATCTGGTCAAAGTAGGCCACCTGCAAGTTAGTGCCCAGGCGAATGTCGCCGGTATCGGGCGTGAGTTCACCCAAAATCAGGCGCAACAGCGTCGTCTTTCCAGAGCCGTTCGGTCCCACGATTCCAATGCGGTCTCCACGAGAAACTTCAGTCGAAAGTCCGCTGATCAATGGCGCGCCGTCGTAGGAATAACTTACGTCGGTAAGGCGCGCCACCAGGCGCCCCGAACGGTCGGCCTCGGTAATCTGCATGTTCACGTTGCCCGTTCGGGTGCGGCGCGCAGCACGTTCTTCACGCATCTTAATGAGCGCGCGCACGCGGCCCTCGTTCCGGGTCCGCCGCGCCTGGATACCCTTGCGGATCCAGACCTCTTCTTCAGCCAAACGTTTGTCAAACAGAGCATTCGCCTTGTCTTCTTCAGCCAACGCCTGGTCCCTAAACTGTACAAACTTGTCATACGGAAAGTCCCAGCAGCGCACGCGACCACGGTCCAAGTCAAAAATACGGGTAGCCACCCGACACACAAAAGTGCGGTCATGACTAACAAACAGTAAGGCGCAATTCAATCGGGTCACGATTCCTTCTAGCCACTGAATCGCCGGAATGTCCAAGTGGTTGGTAGGTTCGTCAAGCAACAAAAGGTCCGGGTCTTGCGCCAAGGCCTGGGCGAACAAGACTCGGCGTTTCTGTCCTCCGCTCAGGCTATCGTACAAAGCCTCAGCGTCTATCCCAGTCTTTCCCAAAATCGCCTCGGCGTGGTTATCGTGGGTCCCGTCCTGCAAAATACCCTGCATGACTACGTCGCGGACCGTTCCTTCAATATGGGCCGGAATCTCCTGGATCATGCGAGAAATCTTGAGACCCGACTTTTTAACGATATCCCCAGCCTGGACTTCCATTTCGCCGGTCAACACCCTCAAAAGGGTGCTCTTGCCACAACCGTTTCGCCCCACTAGGCAAATACGGTCCCCTGCCTCGATATCAAAGCTCACATTGTCAAGCAGGGGGGCATTCGCCCCAATACGCAAAAGAAGATTTTGGGCAGAAAGAATTGGCATAGTTCAAATGTAGAATTTTGCGAGCACCCTTCAAATTTTATTATAATTAGAATCATGAAAACTTTTTCGCTATCAAATCGTCTAGCAATCGTTTTTCTCACAAGCGCCTTTGCCTTCTCCTCCGCTCTCGCCCAAGGCGACTTTGAAGGTTCCGGCGAAGTCCCCGATCCAAACTGCGTAGGCGACGGTTGCGGTTTCGTATCCGCAGATCAAGCCGCCCAAAGCGAAGAAACCGACAACTATTCTTACGGCGACAACAACTCCAGCGAGACTAGTTCCGTCGAAAGCAATTCTACCGAAAATAACTCTGTCGAAGAGCCTTGGCCTGAATCTACAGAACAGGCCTCTGCCGACAGCGTCGAAGCCCCGGACACCACCGAAGTGGCAACTACCAACATCGACGAAGAAGACGACGAGACATCCCACTATATCGACGAAAATGCAGCCGAATACCGCGCCCGCAAAGAAGGATTCTCCAAAGGCGTACAGTTCGGTATCCGCGGTGCCGTCGGCGCAAGCAAGAGTTTCGGCAAAGACGCTAGCGACTGGAACCTGGGCCCCGAATTTGGCGGCGGCATTATGGCAAGACTCCCGCTAGGTAGATCCTTCGCCGTTGCAACCGAACTTGACTTTACCTACCGCCTTTACAGCTACGAGGGCAAGTCCGACTACGGCAAGAACGAAGCCAGCATTAACGAAATGTTGTTCGAAATCCCGGTCATGGGCCAGTTCATATTCGACGAAGATGGGTTCTTTATCGGTCTAGGTGTAAACATGGGTCTCAAAATGAGCGGCGATTCCGAGTTCAAGCAGACCATCGATTTCGAAGGCACCACAACCAAGGACAAACGCTCCAACACCGTCCCCACTGTAGGGGTCGAGGTAGGCGGACTCTTTGATCTGGGTTATGCGGTGAATCGTTGGCTTATGGTGGACCTCCGTGTTGTCCAGAACTTCACCAACCTGCTTGATTTGGATCTTATCGCCGAATCCGCCCTAATGCATTCAAAACTTTACACAATGCACGTGACTTTGGGTGCTACGTTCCTGCTCTAAATTTTTCGGGAACTTCCGTTACGTCTCCTGCTAGGTAAAAAAAAATTTCTGCACTATTTTTACACGCTGAATTTATTTTATAGGCGGGATTTACGTGTTCATTTATTATAATTAGACTATGGATTTGAAGAGATTGAGTGTAGCAGTCGCCATGGCTTTGGCTTTTTCGATGCCAGCCATGGCTCAAAGTGATGATGACGAAGGTTGGGCAACCGCCCCCTCTGCCGCAGGTTCTTCTGGCGATGATGCGTCTTACGACGGCTCTACGGACAGTGAATTCGCAAACGACGAAGAATACGCAAGTGCCTACGCTCGCTACAAAGCCGAAACGACCAAGAAGTCCGAAATCAACCGCATGCGTAACGAAGGATTTCAGCGAGCCGTGTTGCTCGGTATCCGCGCCCAGGGCGGTATCAACACCTTCTTCGGCGAAAACTCCGATGGATGGAAAGTCGGTTTCCAGGGCGGTGGCGGCCTGTTGCTCAAGATGAACTTCATGGTCAAGAACCTGAGCCTCGTTCCGGAACTCACCTTCAACTACAGACATTACACCTACGAACAAGATATGGATGCCTACACCAACGAAGCCAGCATCGATATCATGATGTTCGAAATCCCGATTATTTTCCGCTACACCTTCGAAGACTACGACTTCTACGTAGGCCTGGGTATCAACATGGGCCTCAAGCTGCAGGGTTCTTCCGAATTCAAGACTAGCGGTGGCACGCGTGAAAACACCGTCGCCACCTCCGGCATGGAAGTGGGCGGTGCCCTCGACATCGGTTACTTGCTTACCCGCTGGATCAGCGTAGACCTTCGCGTGGTGCAGTGCTTCACAAGCCTCCTGAACAAGACGCTTGTGGCCGAAGAAATCTTCTACGAATCTTCGCTTAACACGTTCTACACCACTCTCGGTGTGAACTTCATGTTTTAATACTTAATGCAGCGGACAGAGCGGGCTATATCCTTACCATTGTAATGGCTCGTGTCAATCCTGTCGAACTGGGCTCTTAGCGCGACACTCTTTGCGGCAAATTCACCATTTTGATCGCGTGTCCAGAAGGTGGCTTCTTCGGTAGTCCTGATAAAGGTGCTGGAAAGGAGCCCGGCAGGGAGTGCCGAAAAACCAATGGCGTCTAGACCTTTGCCGTTTTCGTTCCACAAGTCGGAGTTGGCCTTGAGAAGGGGCCCTGCCGGAAGATTTCGGGTATCGGCAAGGTATTGATACAAGGTGTCGTATTGGTCTAACGAGGGGACGTACCAACCATCGGGGCAAATTCCTTGGAGTGTGGAATCACGGCAGTAGCGACTGTATCCACATTCCGATTCTGAATGCCCTTTGGTGGCGGCCCAGGTGTATAGTCTACCGTAGGTGTCGCAGTCACCTTCCTTGTGTTCGTATCCACCACCGCACCAGCTTTGCACTCCTGGATTGTATTTGTAGTTCAGGTTCTGCGCCATCCAAGTCTGGTTGTTGAAAGTGAATGTCTTGTAGACTTGGCCATCTCGGCTGTCGGTCATTTCGCCATATTCGATGTCCGGATTGAGATACGTGATGGCGGCCCTAGGTTCCCCCGGTTCTATGATAGTGGGACCCAAGTCGATGGTGTAGTCGGGCGGCTCGATGACGGTTTCGGATAAGTTAGCGGGATCTGTTTCGATGGAATCCTTGATGCAGCGAATTGCAAGTGATAGCGATTGTTGGAAGGATCGGTCTGAATAGCGATTCATTCCTGCGTGTAACGAGTTCATTTCCATGGTGCCGTCGCTGTCGTCACTTGCCCAATACTCGGCTAAGGTGCTAATAATTATGCCATCCATGATTAGGCCTGAAGGCAGGGCGTTGAATTTAAAGAGGTTTTCAAAGGGGGCATATCCACCATATCTGCTAACGGATTTCCACATGACAGAATCTGCAAAAAGGTTGCGCGGAGCATATCGGTAGCCATGACCAGACTGTCCATCTGTCGAGCCGTCGATACTTGCAGCAAGCGTGAGAGCTTCCCATTCTTTCTTATCGGGAATGTGCCAGCCGTCAGGGCAGATTCCTTGTTTCGAACAGCGTCCCCAGCCTTCGTCGCAGAACCTTCCGTCTCTTTGCACTTGGCCCGCGGAATCCATTGCGGCGGCGTAGGTGTAGAGTTTTCCAAATACGGCGCAGTCGCCGTGCTCGCGGCCCTGGACTTCCTTGCCGCCACACCAGTTGTTGTACTGGACGATGTCTGTCTGGTTGTAGAATACGGTGGGAGGCGTGTAGTTCAGGTTCTGCGCCATCCAGGTCTGCGTGCCTATGGTCACCGTCTTGTAGACCTGTTTGTCGCGAGGGTCGGTAAAGAGGCCGAAGCGGACCGCTTCTGGTTTGACATAGGGGCTGACGTAAGACGAAGAGCTCGGTAAATTTGAAGTGTTCGAGATGTCGGAAGAGCTTGGCGAAATGGAGCTGCTGGAGCGCCTGTTGCCTGCATCGGAAGATTCTGTATCGTAATCGCTGGAAGAAGACGACTTGGAAGATGCGTTTTCGCGGCCTGATGATTTTGAGCGTGTCCAGCCCCAGGTGCCGTTCTCTTCTTGAACGCAGACAAACGATGCGTCCTTTTCTTCGACAAAGACCTCGATGCCGTTCAGGGATTCATCGCAGGTGAATTGTTTGAGCTCATCGATGGTTGAAAGTTCGATGGGCGTGTTTGCGCTGGTGAAGTTCTCGCTTTCGGATTCGCTGCACGATGTTAGAAGAAGTCCGCCCGCGATGAGTGTCATTGTAATCTTTTTCATGGGCTAGTCCTTTACGCAACGAATGTCGATTCTTACCGATTTATAGGTTTCGCTGAGCCAGTAATGATAGGATTCGTATTCACGATTGTTTTTTGCTCTTTGAAGGCTAAGATGCTTTGCGTATTTGCAGCCATTAGTTGATGTTGCAAACCAAATACCGCTGATTACAGTACTGCTTGTGTCAGGCGAAGGACCCCAAAATTCATATTCGTTCACCAGGGTTTCGTATGCGGAACCCCTTGGCAATGCATTGAGTAAATCACTTAAGTCTCTTTCGGTGGGAATGTGCCAGCCATAGGGGCAAATACCTTTCCAGTGTCGAGCGCCATCACAGACATTCTCGTTGCCGCAACCGGTATTTACAGAATCCATGGCGGCACCCCAGGTGTATCGGCACTCCTTGCTGACGGAGTCGCAGTGAAAGCGGCCTTTCAGGGAAGGTGTCATGGTCGAATCTGAAAATCTCAGGTTGTCGAGAGTCCATGTGTAGTCGCCGACGGTCATGGTCCTATATTGGTTGTTGTCGCGCAGGTCGGTCAGGATGCCGGTTGTTTCGTCGAATTCGCTACCGTAAAACGGTTCATCCCATGTGACCAGGTGGCTTTCGAACGGCGGCTTTTCTGTAGTGTCGGGGGACCTGGTGTATGCAGATATGGAACTGGAAGAAATGGAGCTCGATGAAAAGCGTGCGTCCGAAGAGTAGAACCAGTCTTCGCCGGATGAATACTGTTCATCCCTAGACGAAGAAGACTGCGTTGTCGCAGACGAATAGTAGCCTTCTGTCGAAGACGACGAATATTGCCGTTCGGACGAATTGTCGTCGCTTTCAGAAGACGAACTGCTCTCCGTTGATTTTTGCAGGCTCACCCACTTTTCCCCGTCGCAGACGAATTTCAGGTGTCCGTCTTCGACCTTGACGACGGAATCTGCGTAGCCTTCGTTGCAGTCGAGGGTGTGCAGGACGGCAAGGTTCCTGACCGTTGAAGGCAGGCCCGAAGGCGCATCTGTCGACGATTCGCTGCAGGCGCAAAAGAGGAACGGGGCAAGAGCCACCGCGAGCCATGAAATGAGATGTCTCATGAGAATTTCCTAACCAATGGTAGAAACAATATAGTTTTTTATACCATCGAGAGATCCCTATTTTCTAGCAGCAAGCGTCTTGCGGAGTTTCTGGATTTCTCGCTCGATGAGGCGCTTTTCTACAGCGAAGAAGTTCTCGTTCTTCTGTATCGCATTCTTGTAGATCACGTCGGCAAGTTCCGGCTCGCCCGCCAGGAGCGCAATCACGATGCAGTTCCTGAGGAACACGTCGCTCATGTCGTTCATCTCGTAATGGTCATAGAAGTCAGCAATATTTAACGCAGCCTGTTTGTACACTCCTTCGCGAGCCGATTCCATAATATTGAATTCGTCTGCAAAGCTCTTGGGGAACACGCCCTTTTGCACCAATTCGCCCACCTTCACGTAGACTTCGTCACTGTCGCGGGTTTCCATCGGAACATTACGAATCCATTCCGCATAATTTTCGCGGAACTTTTGGTAGCCTACAGAAGCCTCAACACTATCCGTATTCACTTCGGCAGTGGCCAGTTCATTGGCATAGGCAAGCAGCCCGGCCCTCTTGAATTCATCCTTCGGCTCTTCGAGCATCGCCTTTACGCGAGCAGGGCGACGCAGCGCATAGTCTTCGGGATCAAGGTACTGCTGCCAGCAAATTTCGCAGCTGTCGAACACCTGCACAATGTGTGCCTCAGAGTGAACAAAGCGGGCTTCTTCAGCCTTGTTGTCGACCATCGGAATGAACAAGCTGTTCGGCTTCACGCCTTCGAGCAGCGACTTCAACATCTTATTCGTGAAGAGGAAGTTCCTTTCGCCGAAGAATTCCGGATCGCGGTGAATGCGTTTGAACTCAGCTACCAGCGCCGTATCCGTCGAGAAGCGTCCGATGCCTTTCTGCATCACCGGTTCATCGCTTGCAATCATGATGATGTCGGGTTCGTCGGTGGACTTGTACAGGCTCACGTACGGGAACACCGTATCGAGCGCCTTCAAAATGTTCAGGAACATCAGGTCGTTGAATTCGTAAGTCTGAATCCACTGCACCCAAAGGGCGCCCGGTCTCATGTAGCGACGCATCTTGGCGTAAAACTCATGAGCAAAGAGACCTGCCACGCCACTCACCCACGGGTTACTGGGCACGCTGATAATCATATCGTACTTGCGGCGGTTCGTATGGAAAAATGTCGTCGCATCGTCAATATAAATGTGAATGCGCGGGTCATCGTAGCCGCGGTAATTCCACGGGTAGAAACCCTTCGCCAAATCCATCATCGCCTGCTCGATTTCAACGCAGTCAAAATCTTTGAGAAGCGGGTCTGCAAGCAAGTAATGCGCGCCCATGCCGCTACCAAAGCCAACCATTGCAGCATCATAAGGTTCAGTTTTCACCGCCATCGGCATAAACGCCGTTGCAGCCTGCGTCAGTTCGTCGCTTGAAATCGGAGCTTCGCGGTTCTTGCTCATGCTCGCATCGGCCTTGCCGTTCGTCTTCACATAGTAATGCACCGGCGACTCATGGAAGCTAATAGTCGCAGTCTTTCCGTCAATCACCTTAATCTTTTCGTTGGGGTGCATATTCTTGTAGCTACGGAACACGCCCGACGTAATCAGCGACGGATCGAACTTCACAAAGATGGCGGGCATTATCATGACGCACACCATGATGTAGAACATCACGCTGTAGCGGAAGCGTTTGCGGTAAATCACCAGCAGCAAGAAGCCTATAGCAAAATCAAGGACAGCCGCCGTCACAAGCGCGCCCTTCAACTGCAGCAGAGGCAACAGCAAAAGTCCACCGCCAGCAGAACCGATAATGGAACCCAAAGTGTTCCAACCGTAAACCTTGCCAATCGGAGCTTCGCTCTTGAACGCACGAGTGAGAATCAACGTAATCAGCGGGAGCGTCATGCCCGCAAAGAAACTCGTCGGCACCATCCACAACAGCGAAAGCGCATACTTGAACAGGCTCCAGCAAACGTAACCATCAGAGGTCGGATTGAAAATCTGGTTTGCCTCGTTCATCATGCCCCAGAAAGGCTGATGGAAATACAACGTGCACAGCGCAAAGAAAGCCATCAAGATCTGCGCCATCGAAAGCACAACCAGCGAATCTTTCTTAAGTAACTTGCCACTTACGGCACTGCCAAGTGCAAGCCCCAAGATAAACGCCGAAAGCATCTGGTCAAAGCTGTGGCTCGAAGACCCAAGCAACAGCGACAGCAAACGAATCCAGACAATTTCATAAACGAACGAAGTCAAGCCCGTAATCGCCGCAATCCAGAACCAAGTATCCTTCGGCGGCATT
This sequence comes from Fibrobacter sp., assembly GCA_017550445.1. Next base: position 6,834 of record JAFZOV010000150.1, on the reverse strand, counting down.
GGCAACTTGTGTTCGGCAACATAATCTTCATCATGAACTTCGGGAGCATCGTCACCTTTAGGCGCCACAGGCGAAGTCGCGATACCGATAAAGCTGAATACTGCCGCAAGCAAGAAGTTGATAGAAGCCGCCACGCACAAGGTCGCATGGTTACCGATTTCAGGAATCAGCAAGTAGCTGGTCGCCAAAATACCGATAGCAGAACCGAGACTGTTCGTAAAGTAAAGCATCGGGAGCGAAACTTCTGCGCCACTCTTGCGCATAAGCCCCGCCGCAATGAACGGGAACGTCATACCCACCGCAATCGCAATCGGGAGCGTGGAACCCGTCGCCAAAATCACCTTGGCAATTTCGGCCCCACGCGGCGTAAGAGACGCAGTCCATTCAGAGTCAAAGAATATTCCCGTCAGCCAGTTATACAGCGGATGGTACGCTACGCCACCGATACCGATGGCAAGTTCCACAATACCGTAACCCAACAGAGGGCGCTTGGTATGCACCACCATCTTGCCTGCCACAAAGCTGCCGATGGCAAGGCCGCCCATGTAAATGCAGAGCGTAAGCACCTGGCCGTAGCTAGAATGCCCCAAGAAGAGTTTAAGGTAGCGTGCCCACGAGCCTTCGTAAATGAGGCCCGCGAACCCGGACAGGGCAAACAGGAAATAGACCAGAATGTTCATATGGTTAATAATAAAATAATGTCAACCGGTCATTGACAAAATGGGCCCGAACATCAAATATTCTGGCCCTATTTTATACAAAATTGTTTAAAGTTTACACAAACGTCAATTATTTCTTGGCGTTTTCTTCGGCAGCTTCCACAATCTTAGCTGCCTTTTCTGCAGCTTCTTCGGCGGCCTTGACTTCCGCCTTCCACGGAGTAAGTCCCACCACGTTGTCTACCGGGAGCGAGAACGCAATACCCTGCCCCATGGTGTCAAGCCCAGCCTTCTGGTAAAGGGCATGGAGCACGGCATCCTTAATCTTTGCATCCACCAGAATCATCACGATTTCTTTTTCGGGCTGAATCGCAATGTGGAAAAACGATTCGGCTTCCTTGTTCGCCGTACCGCGGGCATTCAGAATGGTACCACCGCGGGCACCGGCATCCTTCGCCGCTTCCATCACGGTTTCAGAGAATCCGGTATTCACAATGCAAAAGATGACTTCGTGATTGTATCCGCTCATTTTTCGTTTCTCCGTACCGCATCGCGGTTGTCGCTTAAGAAATTGAAGATGGACTTGCCGATAATGCTTGCCATGGGAATCGTATACGCAATGCCCTTGCCGCCCACAATGGTGTTGAACTTTTCGGCAAGGCTTTCAAGGGCCGCCTGCAACTGGTTTTCGCCAATCACGCTAATGATCACGGCGCGGTCCGAATCGGCAAGGCCCATGGCTGTAGCAATTTCACGCGGGGCAGTCCCCTGGCCAAACAGCACCATCTGCATATTCACTCCAAAAGACTGAATATGGTCCATGTAAAAGTCCGCCTTGGCGCGGCTCACCACCGTAATCAAAATCTTGAGGCGGTTCATGGAAATCTTCGCACGGGTGTTCGTGCGCAAGACCCTGTTCTTGATTCTCTTTTCCAGTTCCACAACGCCCCCTACATAAAGTCAATAATCTGTTCGTCGTCGGCATCCTGGATGCGACGCATCATCATGCGGTTACGGAGCACCGTCGAAACAATCGCCCTAAAGCCCAACACCTGAATGGTAATGAGCGGCGTCATGGCAACCATCGCCACAATGCCAAAGGCATAATTCAAAATAGAATCGCCACCATCGCGGATCCCGGCGCAGGCGCCAATCGCAAGCGGCAGAATAAAGCTCGAAGTCAAGGGACCGCTCGCCACACCACCGGAGTCAAACGCAATGGCAGTATAAAGCTTAGGCACAAAGAACGAAAGTCCAAGCGAAATAATGTAACCCGGAATCAGGTAATAAATAATCGGGAACCCTACAATAATGCGAATCATGGAAAGACCGATCGAAAGGCCCACACCCACCGAAAGGGCGATCAGCATGGAACGCTTGGTCACAAGGCCTCCGGTCACTTCTTCGACCTGTTTGTTCAACACGTGTACTGCCGGTTCTGCAAGCACCACCACCATGCCAAGCACAAAGCCCGCCACCACAAGGGCACGGGGCATCGCAGAGAGTTGCTTGCCCAACTCAAATCCGATCGGCATAAAGCCAACAGCTACCGCCGTCAAGAAAACTACCAGGCCCACGAACGTGTATACAATGCCAAAGGCCATGGGAACAATCCTGCTCCACGGCAGCCTAAGCACCGTAAAATGCAACAACAAGAAGAACACCACAATAAGGCCAAGGGCCACCAACACTTCTTTAGCCACCCCAATTATCGTCGGCAAAAAGTTCAGGCCGAGGCATGCATCAATAGAATACGCCGATTCCGAAAGCTGATAAGTCAAGTCACCCTTCGAAAACAGCACCAGCCCCATAAGGGCAATAATCGGGCCCACGGAGCAAAGGGCAATCAAGCCGAAGCTGTTCTCATTCGCGTTCTTACCGCCAATGGCACCGGCCACACCCACACCCAAAGCCATGATGAACGGCACAGTAATCGGACCCGTAGTCACACCGCCCGAATCAAACGCCAGCGGCACGAACATGTCTTTGCCGAAGCCCACCATGAGCATGCCCAGCATGAACAGCAGCATGTAAAAGAAGATAATAATCGTCGAAAGGTCGCGCTTAAATACGATTTTTATAATGGAAAGTCCCAAAAACAGACCGACACCGATACCGATAGTCGCAATCAATAGCGTCGGTTCCACCGCATTTTTCACCTGTTCGGCAAGCACCGAAAGGTCGGGTTCAGCAACGGTAATGAGCACGCCCATCACAAAACACACCGAAACGAGCAACTGCAGACGACGCGACTTGGCAAGGCCCGAACCCACATGTTCGCCCATCGGGGTCATGGCAAGGTCGGCACCCAGGTTAAAAAGACCGATTCCACCCACCAAAAATACGGCACAAACGGCAAAAACGAGCAACTGTTTAAGGGATAAGTCCACAAGAGGGGTAAATGACACCGCCAACACGATCAGTGTGACGGGCAAAACCGAGGCAAAAGCCTCTTTCAACTTGTCCCAGAAAATTTTAACCATTTACGGGGCAGAATATAGAAATTTTTATTTTCTTGCAACCGAACAGTTTCTTAACGCATCTAAAGGGTACAATGGACGAAAAAGTGATACTTCAACACCTTAAAGGCGGTAGCCGCGAAGCGCTCAGCCTGCTCTGGCAGGCCCATAGCGCCCATGTGCTGAATCTTGCCTTTAGGATGATGAAAGACCGCGACGAAGCCGAAGACATTTTGATGGATGTCTTTGTGCAGGCCCCAAAAGCCGTACAGAGTTTCAGGGGCGAGTCGGCGCTGGGCACTTGGCTTTTTAGGCTTACGGTAAACGCCTGCCTGATGAAGCTCAGGGCGCAAAAGCGCCACCGCGAACTCGAAGAAGAAAAGCTTGACGTCATTATAGAAGAAATTCTTGGAAAAGATGACGCCAAGAACGAAGATTTTGACGCAGAACTCTTGGAAAAGGGCCTAGCAGAACTCCCGGCAGAAACCCGCAGTATGCTCTGGCTCAAGGACGCCGAAGATTTGGATGTGAAGGACCTCGCCGAAATCTACAAGATGCCCGAAGGAACCATTAAAGCAAGGCTTAGCCGAGCAAGACACTTTGTAAAGGACTATTTAAAGGAGCGTAAGAACCATGCCTAACAAAATCGATTTCTCGAAGCTTGAAAGGCTTACCCCCCGGGAAGATTCCTGGGCAAAAGTCTGCGCCCGCCTGGACGCGGAAGGGGCCATTAACGCCACCCAAGATGCGCCCGCAAAAAAGAATATTATCGCTATCAAAACCTGGTACAGCGCCATTCCGCTTGCAGCAAGCATTGCACTTGTGGCACTTACGGCCCTTTTGCCTTCGATGACGCAAAACATCGAACAGGTCGGGGCCAATTCTACCGAATACGTTTCTATCAACAGTTCCGCACCCTCTGAGGTTCTGAGCTGGTATTCTAATCTCGGAAATTCTAGCGACGAATTCGAGACTCTCGAAGAAACTGTCGGTTACAGCTATTTAACAAAGGAGTAATACTATGAACGGAAACAAACTCTTCGCGGCAAGCCTCGCAATCCTTGCCCTTGCCTTAGGATTTTTCCTGGGCAACATCAACGCCAAATGCTCTTCTTGCTGTTGCAGCAAGGGCGAAATGACCTGTTGCAAGAAAGGCGGCATGCCATGCGAACACAGCGCCATGAACGCACCGGGCGCCCCCTGCGACTGCGTAAAGGGCCAGCCTTGCAATTGCGAGAAGAACGGACAGCCCTGTCATTGCCCGAACTGCGCAAAGCACGGTCATGACGGCCACGGCCCGAAAGGCGACTTTAGCAAGGGACCTAAAAACTTCAAAGGACCGAACCTCGAAGCAATCGACTCTCTGCTGCAGGTGACGCCGGAACAGAAGGCCGCCCTCGAAGCAAGCCGCGCTAAAGGCGATTCCATTTTCAAGGATTTGCGCGCTCAGAAGCATGATGCCGAAAAGGCACTTGGAGCCGCTCTTGAAAGCGGCGACCAGAAGGCAATCGATGTTGCCAAGGCACAGGTTCTCGATGCAGACAAGGCATTGCTCGAACACCGCATCAACGGTGTGGCAGGACTCGCCAAGATTCTTTCCAAGGAACAGCTGGACAAGTTCAACCAGTTCCATAAGGAACAGATGAAGAAGTTCAAGGACCGCATGAAAGAAGGTCACCACGGCCCCAAAGGCCCGAAGGGTCCGCACGAAGGACATCACGAAGGCCCGCACGGAGAACTTCCTCCCCCGCCTCCGCAGCAGTAATTATTAACTCCCTCAAAAACACAGAAGTCCCAGGCAGCAATGCCCGGGACTTTTCTCACATTGTCATCCCCGCGCAGGCGGGGATCTATTTTTTAGAAAACAAACGCTATTGCTTAAATAGAAATGGAGATGCCCGACCAAGTCGGGCACGACATTCACCTAAAATACGTTATCGATTAATTCGATAAATTCCTTATAAGCAAAGGTCGCCTCTAGGCTTTTGAGCGCGCGGGCAAGCCCGCGGAAATGCCACTCGTGCGAAGCCTTGTCCTTGACACAGAACAAGTCCCACACCTTGTCGCCAATCGCCTGGTAGTCGCGGTAAATGGCGCGCATATTGCTTAATTTATCTGCAAGCGCTACAATTTTCACATTGTTGTCTGCGGTAGAGAGGCATTCAATCGCTTCTTCTTTACGCAGGCGCCAGCTTTCTTGGCGACTCTTGCCTTCAAACTCGATGTCCGATTCCGCTTCGACAAGTTCGGCGATGCGTTTGCCAAATTCACGTTCCACGTCCTTGAGCGTCACGTTGGTATCTTCTACCGTATCGTGCAGCGCCGCGGCGGCCAGAAGTTCCTGGTCGTTGGTCATGGTGGCGGCGATCGAGACGGCCTCCATCGGGTGCACAATGTAGGGGAAGCCCTTCCCCTTGCGTTCAGCCCCCTGGTGCGCCTTGACCGCAAAAACAATCGCTTTATCGAGAATTGAAGTATCCATAGCCGAGAATGTAGTATTTTCAATTCCGAATTCCGAATTCCGAACTCCGAATTTTCTACTTTTGCACCCGTAACAAACACCCGCTTAGCGGAAAGGATTAATCTATGTCGAAACTGACAGATTCTATGGAATGGAAGGCCCTTGAGGCCCACGCCGAAGTCGCCAAGACCTGGCACATGAAGGAACTCTTCGCAAAGGACCCGGCTCGCGCCAGCAAGTTCAGCTTGGAAGCCTGCGGACTCTTCCTCGACTACTCCAAGAACATCATCACCGACGAAACGATGGCCAAGCTCCAGGACCTCCTGAAGTCTGCAAACTTCGAAGAAATGCGTGCCAAGTATTTCGCTGGCGAAAAGATTAACACCACCGAAAAGCGCGCCGTGCTCCACACTGCACTGCGCTACAAGGGTAACGATCCGATCTGCGTCGACGGCAAGGACGTGATGCCCGAAGTTCGCGCCGTACTCAAGCACATGGAAGAATTCACCAAGCTCGTGCGTACCGGCAAGTGGAAGGGCCACACCGGCAAGTCCATCAAGTACGTGGTGAACATCGGTATCGGCGGTTCCGACCTCGGTCCGGTGATGGTCACCGAAGCTTTGAAGCCGTACGCCGACAAGCCGGCTGCTGGCGAATACTCTCCGGAAGTCTACTTCGTTTCTAACATCGACGGCACTCACATGGCCGAAACCCTCAAGAAGGTGAACATCGAAGAAACGCTCTTCATCGTCGCTTCCAAGACCTTCACCACTCTTGAAACCATGACGAACGCCGAAACTGCAAAGGCTGCAGTCCTCAAGGCTTTCAACGGCGACGAAAAGTCCATCGCCAAGCACTTCGTGGCTCTCTCCACCAACACCGAAGCCGTGTCCGCCTTCGGTATCGACACCGCCAACATGTTCGAATTCTGGAACTGGGTGGGTGGCCGTTACTCCCTGTGGTCTGCAATCGGTCTTTCGATTGCACTCCGCATCGGTTTCGACAACTACATGAAGCTCCACCAGGGCGCCTACGAAATGGATCAGCATTTCAAGACCGCTCCGGTCGACAAGAACATGCCGGTAATCCTCGCCCTCATTGGCGTGTGGTACAACAACTTCTTTGGCGCTTCCAGCTATGCCATGCTCCCGTACGACCAGTACCTGCACCGCCTCGCCGCCTACTTCCAGCAGGCCGACATGGAATCCAACGGCAAGACCGTTGACCGCGATTCCAAGCGCGTGAACTACCAGAC
>JAFZOV010000149.1 GCA_017550445.1 Fibrobacter sp. | reverse complement strand
AAGATTCGCCATCTTCTCGAAGACGAATACTCTGTGGAAGGTCAGCTCCGCGCAGAAATCACCTTGAACATTAAGCGTCTGCAGGATATTGGTTGCTATCGTGGCATCCGCCACCGCAAGGGCCTTCCGGTCCGCGGTCAGCGCTCCCGTACCAACGCCCGCACTCGTAAGGGCCCCAAGAAGACTGTGGCTAACAAGAAGAAGTAAGGAGATTCATCGTGGCTGAAGAAGAAATTAAGGAAACTGCTGCCGCTGCCGAAGCTCCGGTTGCTGCCGCTACAGAAGAAAAGGTCAAGAAGGGCAAGAAGCGTATTGACGTGCAGGGCATTGCCTGCGTGTTCGCTTCCTTCAACAATACAATCGTTTCTATCACCGATGCTCGCGGCAACGTGGTAGCTTGGGGCTCTCCGGGTAACTCCGGTTTCAAGGGCTCTCGCAAGAGCACTCCGTTTGCTGCCCAGCTCGCCGCTGAAGTCGCTGCCCACAAGGCATTCGACCTCGGTATGCGCAAGGTAGATGTCCGCGTCAAGGGCGCAGGTGGCGGTCGTGAATCCGCTGTCCGTGCTATCAAGAATGCGGGCCTCGAAGTTCTCTCTATTCGAGACGTGACGGGCGTTCCGCACAATGGTTGCCGTCCTAAAAAGAAGAGAAGAGTCTAATTAAAAGAGGTATCGCCAATGATGTGGAAATCACTTCAGATGCCGCGCAGCTTCCAGAAAGTGGAAACCGGCGAAGATGGTCGCTACGCCAAGTTTGTCGTAGAGGCTTTGGAACGTGGCTGGGGTATTACCCTCGGTAACGCCCTCCGTCGCTCGCTCCTTTCCTCTCTGCAGGGTGCGGCTATTGTCTCCGTGAAAATTGAAGGCGTCGATAAGGAATTTTCGACGATTCCGGGTGTGAAGGAAGATGTCACTGACATTATCCTGAATCTCAAGAGCATCCGCGTGAAGCTCCTGTCTGACCACGACGAAACGCTCCGCCTGGACATGTCCGGCGAAGGCGAAGTCACGGCCAAGGACTTCATGGATAATCCGAATGTCGCCATCTTGACTCCGGATGTCCATATCGCTACTTTGAACGGTAACGCATCGCTCTCCCTGGAAGTGAAGATTTCCAGCGGTCGCGGCTACGTCACTGCCGACGAATTGAAGGACAAGGACGCTCCGATTGGCGTGATCGCTATGGACGCCAACTTCAACCCGGTGCAGAAAGTCGCGATGCACATCAGCGATACCCGCGTTGGCCAGAAGACGGACTACAACCGTCTGGAACTGGAAATCACGACTGACGGTTCCATCGATCCGGAAGACGCTCTTGCATATGCTGCAAAGCTCCTCATGGACCACTTGGAAATCTTCATCAACTTCGAAGGCGATCTCGAAAGCCCCGAAGAACTTGAAATGGATGAAGAACGTCAGCGTATCGCCCAGCTCCTGCGCACCCGCGTGGACGATCTGGAACTCTCCGTTCGCTCCAGCAACTGCCTCCGTATGGCTAACATCCATACCGTTGGCGAACTTGTGCGCAACAAGGAAAACGATATGCTTAAATACAAGAACTTCGGTCGGAAGTCCTTGGTGGAACTTAACGAGGTGTTGACCTCCATGGGCCTCTCTTTTGGCATGGACGTCGATGACTACTTGAAGGATTAAAAATGAGACACGGTGTAAAAAACAAGAAATTGGGCGTTAACGCTCAGCACAAGCGTGCCATCCTCCGCGCTCTTACCACTTCTATTCTTGAGAAGGGCATGGAAGCCGAGCAGAGCAACCGCTACGTGCGCACTACTCTCCACAAGGCTAAGCTCGTCCGCAGCTGCGTGGATCGCATGATCACTTATGCAAAGAAGGGTGACCTTTCTGCACGTCGTGAAGCTTCTCGCTTCGTGATGAGCCCGAAGGCTGTGCAGGATCTGTTCGCAACGATCGGTCCTCGCTACGCTGGCCGTAACGGCGGCTACACCCGCATCATCAAGCTCGGCCCGAACCGCGCTGGTGACGCATCCGAAATGGCTCTCGTCGGTCTCGTCGAAGACGAAATCGTCGTGAAGACCAAGAAGGCTGCCGAACCTGCCAAGTCCGAAGCCGTGAGCATGGTTGAAGGCGAAAGCAAGGCATAATTGATCTTTGCAAAAAAGATTGAAGATGGGGCCCGACGCAAGTCGGTCCCCTCTTTTTTTTGTATTTTATAGAGACATGCGCTATTTATTTTTATTAGTCCTATTTTTGAGTTCATCCCTTTTTGCCGATGAAGATTTGTTCAAGGCTTCGATGATGTCGAACCGGGGTGGCATTGCATCCCGTAGCATGATTGCCTTGGAACCAGCCTCTTCTGAAGTACCGGTGGATTCCAGCTATCAGCTTGGTCCGGGTGACTTTTTAGACTTGATGCTCGAGGACAATTACCTGTCTGTCCAGGTGGCGCCCGACGGTTCCATTGGCATTGAGGAATGTGGTGTTGTCTTTGTCGGCGGGAAGCCCCTGTCCGAGGCCCGCGAAATGATTTTGGACCTTGCCGCGAAGCGTTACAAACGTGACCAGTGCTTTGTACAGCTTTCGGCACTCAAGAAGTTCAGGGTGAATGCGATGGGCGCCGTTGTTGTGGTGGGGCAGCAACTGGTGGACCCGCAGACGCGCCTGAGTTTCTTTATTCGCCAGCTGGGAGGATTCCTGTCGAATGCAAATACCGAAGACGTGCAGGTAATCCGTGGCAAGGACACGTTGCATGTGAATTTTTCCGCCATGTCGAACAAGGGTAATTTCGAAGACGACGTGATGCTTGAGCAGGGCGACCGCGTATTCGTGCCCTATGTGGCGATGAGTGACAATGTCGCGATGATTTTCCCTGGCTTCAGGAGCAGCGTTGCCTATAGCAAGGACCGCACGGTTCAGGATTACTACGAGTTGTCGGGTGCGGCTCGCATGCACAACTTCGGCTACAAGGCCGCCTGCATTCGTGAACCGGGACAACCCCCGCGTTGGATTACGCTTTCCGAGATGGCGGTGACGAAGGTCGCTCCTAATACCGAGGTGGAGTTCTCGGTGCAGGAAATGCTTGTGTACGTGGGCGGTGCCGTGAACTATATTGGACGTTACCCCTATAATCCTTCGTGGCACGCGTTGGACTACATTGCCGCAGCGGGCATCAACACGATTACGGGAACATGGAACCAGGTGAAGGTCTGGCGTGGCAAGGACCCCAAAGCGCTCTCGCTGAGTGTGACCGAAGACCAGATTGTGCCGGGCGACTACATCGAGATTCCGAAGAGCCACTATGAGGCATTCAAGGATTTCACGCTGTTCCTCGCATCGCTCTTGACCGTGGTTTCTTCGGCCTTCATTATTTATGTCAACTACAACAAGTAAGCCTATGCAAAATCAGGAATCTGCTGGTATCGTTGAAGTCTGCCTTCGTTTGCTGAACAACAACTTGAAACATTTCAAGTTGTTTCTTGCCATTTTGCTTTTGCCGACACTTTTTGCGTTCGTGCTTGTGATGTGGGTGATCAAGCCCGCCTATGCGGCGACTGCGGTGGTGACGCCTCCTGCATCGTCGCAGGGGAGTCTGAGCGGCATTGGGGCGATGCTGGGCGGTGGTACCGGAATGGGGTCGCTGCTTGGCCTTTCGGGTGGCGACGAAGAAGCAAATGCGGTATGGACCATATTCAATTCGTGGGAACTGCACGACAAGGTCATCAAGGAATTCAACCTGGCTGAGCACTACAAGTTCGACGGGCGTTTCCATGCGGATTTGTTGAAGATGTTCCGCAAGAATTTCGGCATCGAGATGAACAAGGAAGACATGTTCGTTATTTATGTCGAGGACAGGGATTATAAGCTTGCGGCAAAGATGGTGTCGTTCATGCTGGAAAAGGCGGACTCGGCATTTAACGCCTTCAAGACGGCGCAGGCGAGGCAGTCGAGACTGTACTTCCAGAGTAGGCTGGATTCCTGCGAACGCAAGCTGGATTCGCTGCTGCAGGATTTCGTGAAGTTCCAGGTGGACAACAATTTCTATGAACCCGAAGCCCAGATGGCGTCTACGCTCAAGTACCTGAGCGCCTTGCAGGCGAAGCGTGAGGAAGTGTCGATCGAGATGGCCTTTGAAAAGGCGGACCGCGGCGAAAACAGCAAGCGTTACGATGAACTTTTGAAGCGTTACCAGGGGGTGAATACCGCCTTGAGTGGAACGCTGAAGGGGCGTCACGAGTCGTTAGGCATGGTGGCCCTGAAGAAGTCGCCAGAACTTTCTGCCGAATACTTCCGCCGCGAAGCTGAAATCCGCATCCAGGAGACTTTATATAGGCTGCTCCGCCAGCAGAACGAGGAAATGCGCCTTGAAGAGGCGAAGATGCTTACGAACCTGCATATATTGGTTCCGCCTTGGGAAAACGACAAGAAGGTCTACCCGCTCCGTGGCGTGACGCTTCTGTTTGCGATATCGGTCTCGTTCATCTTTGCGACGATTGTGTGCAACCTTCTTGGATTCCTGGAAGCCGAGAAGGCTCGCGGTTCCTCGGTTGCCGGCGAATGGAATAGCTTCAAGAGATTTTTCAAGAAGTCCTAGGAATAGCGATGTTTTCGTGGATAGTCGAATATCCGGTAAGTTTCACCCTTTTCCTGGTTGTCCTGTTTTGTCTTTTCCAGGCATGGTGGTTGAAAAAGGATTTCTTCAGTCCGCCGACTGTCTATTGTTTTTCGCAGTGCATTACGCTAGGTATTGCCTATTTCCAGCTGGATTACGCCATGTCGGATTTCAAGCCCATGACATGGATGATTTGGCTGGGGGCCATGGCGGGTTTTTGTGGCGGCTCCTTTCTTTCGAGGCTGGTTGCAAAGCAGAAGGGGCTCCCGACGCATATTGAGGTTCCTGCTGAGGCGAGGGACTATAACTGGAAGCTCCACATTATATTGAGCTTTATCCCCATCGTCTTTTTCTTGATCGGGATTTACGGCATTGTCCAGGTGGCGGGAAACCTCCTGCTCTTGACGGGGAACCCGGCGAAGTACATGACCAAGGAAACGAACTATGGTTTTTACCCGGTGCTGTTTGGCGGGGGACCCTTGATTGTGCTCATGTTTGGCGTGGCGGCATTCAAGAAGTTCAACCCGCACAAGGGGCTCCGGATTCTTGCGCGCGTGGTCATTGTCCTGACGATCGCCTTGAACCTGCTCGCCTACCCAAGCCGTGGTACGCTGTTCTTCAGTGTGGGCTTTTTGGTTATTCTTTATAACTACTTGCACAAGCGAATTTCGGCAATCTGGATTATGGTATGCCTGGCGCTTGCGATAAGTGCTTTTGTTGGTATCAGTAGCTTGCGCGACCAGTATGGCGGAAACCAGGTAGAAAAGATGGCCGCAGAGGCCGTGATGGAGCTCCCTTACAAGTACGTATCGAACAACTACTGGAACCTGGACTACGCGGTGAACCCTCCACCGGATCGCGAGTATCACCCCCATACCTACGGAATAGATTTTTTTTTCGGGATGTTCGAATACCTGAGGGTTTCGTCTAGTTTCAGGAACAGCTTCCACTGGGATGGCCTTTTCAACGAGCGCATTGAGAAGATAAGGGGATTCAACACGGCAAGCTACCTGTGGGAAGTCTACAAGGACCTGTACTTCCCGGGGGTGATTTTATTGCCGTTCTTTTGCGGGCTGATGCTTTCGGTTTTGCACTTGCGCCTTTGTCTTCCGTTCACGCCGCGCCAGATTCTTTTTTATACCTTCTTCATTTACTTTATTGGGTGGTGGTTCTTTACGCCGGGCTACAAGCAGGGCATTTACTGGGTCTGGTCGTTGTTCATCTTCTTTGTGTCGACAGTGTGCATCCAGCGGAAAAAATTGGCGGAGGCCTAGGTTTCTATGAAGGATTCGTTCGACAGTATCGTTTTAGGGGCTGGTCTTTATGGACTTTATGCCGCCTTGTTTTCTGCAAGGCTTGGGCGCCGCGTGCTGGTGCTGGAAAAAGATGGCGCCTCGTTCATGCGGGCGACCTACATTAACCAGGCTAGAATCCACCAGGGCTACCATTACCCGCGAAGCCTTTCGACGGCACTGAAGTCTGCCTACTATTTTGAACGTTTCAACAGGGATTTCGATTTTTGCATCCATCGTGAATTCGAGAAGGTCTATGCGACTTCTGCGAAGTATTCGTGGTCGGACCGCGAGCAGTTTATTTCTTTCTGCAAGGCGGCCAGCATTCCTTGCCGCGAGTTGCATCCGGGGCAATTCTTTAAGAAGGACATGTGCGATGGTGCCTTCCTTACGCGGGAATATACTTACGACGCCAAGATATTGAGAGATTACTTTGTCGAAGAACTCGGTAAGCTGAGCAACGTGGAAATATGCTACAATGCCGATGTCTGTAGGATCTATGGCGATGGCGAAAACTACGCCGTGGAATTCAATTGCCCGGGTAAGGCGGAATCTTGCGCCTTGGCGCCCTTCTTGCTGAATGCCACTTACGCTTCGACAAACCAGGTTCAGAATATGCTTGGGTTTGACGGATTCAAGATAAAGTACGAATTGTGCGAAATTATCTTGTGCAATGTAAATGAGCGGCTGAAACCCTACGGCATTACCGTGATGGATGGACCGTTTTTCTCGATCATGCCGTTTGGAAAGACTCCTTACCATTCCTTGACATCGGTGACTTTCACGCCTCACGTGACATGCCATGGTGAAAACCTGCCTCGCTTTTTGTGCCAGGGAAAAAGCGGCGGGTACTGTTCGCCTGAAAAACTGGGGAACTGCAATGATTGTCCGGCAAGACCGAAAACAGCGTTCCCTTACATGGAAAGTCTTGCACACAAGTATCTGAACGACGAGTTCGGTTTTGATTATGTCGAGTCGCTGTTTTCCATGAAGCCTATTTTGGTTGCATCCGAAATTGACGATTCAAGGCCGACCGTAATCAAGGTGCAGTCCAAGAAGCCTACGTTTGTAAGCGTACTTTCGGGAAAAATCAACACCGTCTATGACCTGGACGAGGTACTGAGCAATGGCTAAAGAAAAAAATTTCATTTCGGCGGTTGTGTATGTGCGTAACGACGATGCGCATATCTCTGAATTCCTTTCGATGCTGACCGGTGTTCTGGAAGGGAATTTCGAACATTCCGAAATTATTTGCGTGAACGATTTTTCGTCGGACGATAGCCTTGCAAAGATTAGGGAATTCTGTAAGGCAGGTTCTTCCGTTAGCATTTCGGTTTTGAACATGAGCTACTTCCATGGGATTGAGCTTTCCATGAACGCCGGAGTAGATTTGTCGATAGGCGATTTCGTGTTTGAATTCGATTCGGTCGCCATGGATTACGAACCGTCCCGTATAATGGATCTGTATTACAGGACCCAGGAAGGCTTTGATATCGTAAGCCTTACGCCGGACAAGGGGAATGGCTTTTTTTCGCGGGTGTTCTATAAGCTGTTCAACGTTTTCTCGAATTACCCGCAGAAGATTTCTACAGAGACCGTGCGCATATTGAGCCGCCGCACCATCAACCGTGTGAGCAGCATGAGCAAGACGATCCCTTATCGCAAGGCGATTTATGCGAGCAGCGGACTTCGTACGGCGCGCATTGTATACCAGCGAATGGATTCCTCCAGGAGCGTGGACAAGGGGGAGCGTTCCTACCGTCGCGGGCTTGCCATTAACTCGTTGATTCTTTTTACGGATGTGGGTTACAAGTTTTCGATTTACATGGCGGTCATCATGATGTGTATCGCCATATCGATGGTCACTTATTCGGTGGTCATTTACCTGACGCGAAACCCGGTAGAAGGCTGGACGACCACTATCCTGTTCCTATCCTTTGCATTTTTCGGGTTGTTCAGTGTCCTTACGGTGATAATCAAGTATTTGCAGATTATTGTGGATTTGATTTTCAAGCGCAAGACCTATAATTTCGAAAGCATCGAGAAACTGACCTAGAGGCGGGTGAGGCTTATGAAGAAGGCGATTGTCGGCTATACCGGTTTTGTCGGGAGCAACATCTATTCGGCGGGTGACTTTGATGCGCCTTACAATACCAAGAATATCGGTGATGCATATGGGACGTGCCCGGATTTGCTCGTGTATGCAGGGATGCGCGCTGAAAAGTTTTTGGCGAATGCGAACCCGGATCGCGATTATGACCTGGTCTTGGAAGCCGAGAAAAATATCGAACGGATAAAGCCGAAGCGCCTGGTGCTGATTTCGACGATTGATGTGTTCAAGACCCCCGTGGATGTGGACGAGAATAGCGAAATCGAGACGGACGGGCTGAACGCTTATGGGTTCAACCGTTACAGGCTTGAAACGTGGGCTAGGGAAAATTATAGGGATGCCCTGATCGTGAGACTTCCGGGACTCTTCGGCAAGAAGATCAAGAAGAATTTTGTATTTGACTTGATCAACGTGATTCCTTCGATGTTGAAGGCGGAGAAGTTCACGGAACTTTCTTTGCGCGAAAGTTCCTTGAAGGAATGCTACGATTTGCAGGACAACGGATTCTACAAGTTGAAACCGCTTTCCGATGACGCTCGAACCGCATTGAAGAAAACGTTCCTGGGACTTGGTTTCAGCGCATTGAACTTTACCGATAGCAGGGCTTGCTATCAGTTTTATAATTTGGATCGCCTGTGGGGCGATATAGAAAAGGCACTGGAATCTGGAATCAACTTGTGGCATCCGGCTACAGAACCTGTTTCGGCGGGGGAGCTGCACGAGTTTATTACGGGGAAACCCTTTGTAAATGAACTGAAGGGCACTCCTGCGAATTATGATTACAAGACGGTGCATGCGGAACTGTTTGGAGGCCATGCCGGGTATATCGAAGACAAGATGTCGGTCATGGAACAGATCAAGACTTTTGTGAAGGGTTCCGTGTGATTCGTCGGAAGCTTGTTTCCCTGTTGCCGGTGCAGTCGATCACGCCGCAGTCCGTTGCCATCGCCGCCCTGATGGCTTTGTCGTTGCTGCTGTTTTATGATCCGTTATCGGGACTCGGGATTGCGTCTTGGGACCGCTCCTTTTGCGATGCGTCCCTCGCGGGGATTGACCCGTCTAGGCGCGTTTCGCATTTTTACAGGCTTTACTTGGTGTATTTCCCCTGTCTTTGCGGCGTGTTTGCGCTTGCCATTTCGGCGCTACTCAAGAAGAGGGAAATTTTCCGGTTTGGAATTTCTTTCGGGATTTTCTTTGTCTCGTTGTTCATGGCGTATGCCCTGCGCGAAGGTTCTTTGGTTTGTGGCATTGTAGCGCAGGTCCTTGCCGTTTCCACTTTTGTGGGGTTGTGGGTTGTGGTTGCGTTCTCTTGCCGTAGGCAGGAACTGGTGAAGCCGAAGCGGGCGGGACCTTTTTTGGATGCCGTTGCAGAGGGGTTGAGTGCACGGGGGCTAGATAGGTTCTGCGTCATGGGCGCTTTTTCCTTGATTCTCCTGGTTACGGCACTTTATTCGAAATTTGCGGTTCCCTTTTTTGCTGGGCATTCGGTCTGGTTCGAAAAGTACGCCGACAGGTTTGGGTTTGTATTGTCCGATACATCGGCAATGTTTCTTGTGTTGTTGGCGCTTCTGTATGTCTGGTATTTGGTGAGGAAGGAATCCTGCGATGTGTACCGAGCCTTTGTCACCTTCTTGTTTGTTTCCATAACGCTTTCGCTATTGATGCCGATTCCCGTGGTGTTGAATGGAATAGTCGCCTTGGCGCTTTTGCTTTTTGTGCAGAAGAAAAAAGTCGAGATAATGGGGCGCCTTGAACTTTTCGTATGGTTCCCGTTAGTGTTCTGTCTGGGCTCTGAACTGGTCTTTACCTTGATTGAAAAGGAAATGGTTGGATTTGCTCCGGTGTATGGCGCCTATGCAATTGCCGCTGTGTTTATGGCCTTGGTATTTTTCAAGAAAGGAAACTTGAGTTTTTTTGCTCGCGGAATTTCGAACGATATTTTTTATGTAGGCGCCCTGCTTAGCTTTACGGCGCTTGCGTATTTCAGGATTTCTTACGGACAGGTGTTGCCGAATATTCTGGATGATTACCAGGGCTTTTACGAATATGGGAATTTCCTGGGGGCGCTTGACACCCTTGCAAAAAGTGAAATCCCCGTAATCGACTATTTTTCGGCGCATGCCCTGTGCGATGTCTTTTCAAAGATTATGCATGGGCTGATTCACGGGAGCTATGTCGGGGCTCTTATAGACCCTTACCGTGATTTTATCTGTTATGCCTGCGGTGGGCTAGCCTTG
Organism: Fibrobacter sp.; assembly: GCA_017550445.1. The sequence continues at coordinate 20,422 of JAFZOV010000149.1, read as the reverse complement.
TTTTTTGCCCTGTCGAAAATGTGGGGCCCCTTTTTTGCGTTTTCGCTGGTGTGCCTTTTCCCGCTGACATCGAATGCGTTCCTGTTTGTCGATGTCTGCCTTGTCGCCCTTCCCCTGCATTTTTGGCTATACCGGAAGATTGGCGTTCCAAAGTTCCTTTTGTTCTGGCTGCTGGTAGCGCTCAATGCGTTCTATAAATATGACACCGGGGTCGCCTTCGGGATTGCCGCCATTTTTTCCACTTTCGTTCTTTTTGCCTGCCGGCGTGACAAGGCCTCTTTGGTGAAGTTTGCGCTTGCCGGAGTTTCGGTCGGCTTGTTGCTCTTTTTGTTCTATGTCGTCTATTGCGGCTATAGGGGGATTCCTTTTGACGGGCGTATCAAGGAATGGATCTCACTGACGCTCCATTCCAATCCGTATTGGGCTTTTGAACAGCTTGCCCCCATGAAGGTTAGTTTTGCCTATGCGGCGGTCTATTACTTTATTCCCCTTGCAGAATCGCTGGTAATATTCTGTGTGCTTATTGAAAGTTTTAGAAAAAGGGACCTGGAAAAATCGGCGGCGCTTTCGTTGCTGTTTTCTGTAGTTGGCTTGTTCCTCTTGATGCGCGCCTTTGTTTACCATACCCTTTTGCATACGCAGGGGAGCGGCTCGTTGATTTTCTGTTATGGCGTTTTCGCCTTGCTGTTTTTTGCGTTCCATCTGTTGAAAAAATTCTTTTCTACGGGAGTGGCAAAAATGGCCTGGCTGACACTCGCTTTCGTTGCGGTATGGCTGTGCAACCTACCGAACCATTTCTTGCCCGATACGACAGGAGTTGTTGCAAGCAAGGCGGTTTCGAATATCGCCTTGGTGAGGGATGGGCTTCGGGTGGAATCTTGCGGGGCAGGGCGTTATGCGCTGGATGATACCTTGAACCGCTATGCCGTTGAATGGGGTACTGTCTTTTCGAGTATCCTATTAGAACGGGAGACGTTCCTTGATTTTGCCAATGTCCCGTTGCTGTATGCCCTGACCGGGAGGGAACGCCCCTTCTATTCGGCGCAGAGTCCGGGGCTTTTGACGGACCTGTATTCGCAGGAAATGTTCTTGAAAGAAATCGAGTCCCATGAAGTTCCCGTGGCCATTACGGGCTACGCCGGTAAGGAATACTTGCAGTCGGTGGCGAAGGTTCCGCACCATATCCGTTACTACAAGATTGCGGAATACCTGTATGCCCATTACCGCCCGCTTGCGCGTCTCGGGGATTTTGTAATCTGGTGTATACCGGATCGGTATGAGACGTATTCAAGGAAATTGACATCTGTCAAGGTGCCCCTGGAATTTATTGAATACGCTTACCAGCCGGGAAGCGATTACCATTATTTCGACTTGAGATGGAATCCGTATGTGTGGGCGCACCTGGACAAGTTCAATGCGGCTGGAAACGGTGTTTTGGAGGATGCGCAGCCTATTGATGGTGCATTCCGTTTTAGGGGTTCACGGATAGACCTGGATTCATTGGGGAATTACATTTCCATGGATATTGAAAGCGTGGAGGATTCCCTTGAGGCGAAGTTGATGCTGTTTGAAACGGACCGGCCTGATTCGCAGTATGGATATTCCTTTAAATTGAAAAAAGGAAACCACAAGTATCTAATCCGTTCCAGCCAGGATTACAACTGGTTTGCATACAACATCAATTCTGCGCGGCTGGAATGTAGAGCGTGTGCTGTAGGCAAGGTGCAAATCTTGCGAGGAGACTGATGAAGCTGTCGATATCAAACATCGCCTGGACTGCAGAAAGCGATTTAACCGTATATGCGGCAATGAAGGAGCTGGGTTACGAGGGGTTGGAAATTGCTCCGACCCGGATTTTCCCGGATGCTCCGTATGGCAAATTGCAGGAAGCCGCGGAATGGCACGAAAAGATGTTGCAGGAGTACGGCCTTTCCATTCCATCGATGCAGTCGATTTGGTATGGGCGTAAGGAGAACCTGTTCTGTTCTTTCGACGAACGCAGTGCATTGACGCAGTATACCAAGTCGGCTATTGATTTTGCGAAGGCGATTGGCTGTAAAAACCTGGTGTTCGGTTGCCCCAAGAACCGCGCAATTCCCGAGGCGATGCCTTATGGGGATGCGCAAGATATTGCCGTGGATTTTTTCAGGGAAGTCGGAGCCTATGCGGCAGCCTGCGGCACGGTTGTCGGGATAGAGGCGAACCCTGCGATATACGGGACGAATTTTATCAACGATACGGAATCGGCGCTGTCGCTTATTGACGAAGTCGCGTCGGACGGTATTCGGCTCAATCTAGATGTAGGAACGATGGTTGCGAATGGTGAGTCGCTGGACATTTTGCGCGGTAGGCTGCATTTGGTCAATCATGTGCACATCAGCGAACCTTACCTAAAGCCCATCCAGAAAAGGAAACTCCATGAAGAACTGCTTGCGATGCTTGGTGATGCGAAGTACGCAGGCTACGTCTCTATCGAAATGGGGAAAGTCGACCATCTGGAAGAAATCAGAAAGGCGATGCTTTACGTGAAGGAGATGGTGGTTTAAGATGTTGTTCCAAAATTTAGCCGGCGTGCCTGATTTCGAGTGCGAGGAATTTTCCCCTTGCCAAAAAGACTATGTTGTCCTGATTCCGATTATTAACGAGGGCAACAGGATTCTAAATGAATTGAAAAGAGCGCAGTCCGCTAATGTAGCTACGGTGGCAGACATTGTCATCTGTGACGGCGGAAGTTCCGACGGGAGCACTGCAAGGGAAAAACTTGTTCCGCTGGATGTCAATACGTTGCTTGTCAAGAAGAGTGCCGGAAAGCAGGGTGCCCAGCTGCGTATGGGATTCTGGTGGGCGCTGGAACGCGGCTACAAGGGAGTCATAACCATCGATGGAAATGACAAGGACAGTATTGAGGATGTTCCCCGTTTTATCGAAAAGCTGGAAGAAGGTTTCGACCTGGTTCAAGGCTCGAGGTTTGTGAAGGGCGGCCATGCCGTGAACACTCCTTTGAGCCGTCTAGTTGCGGTTCGCCTGTTGCATGCCCCGGTGATATCCTTGACGGCGCGCCAATGGTTCACTGACACGACCAACGCCTACCGCGCTTATTCCACGCGTTACTTGCAGGATGCCCGGGTGTCGCCGTTTCGCGATGTATTCAATACATACGAATTGCTCGCTTACCTGTCGGTGCGGGCCACGCAGCTGAAATACCGCGCCTGTGAAATTCCCGTGACTAGGGCGTATCCCAAAAACGAAAAGACTCCGACAAAGATTAGTCCCTTCAAGGGAAACTGGCTTTTGCTCAAGATACTCTTCAAGAATCTTGTGGGGGCGTATAATCCGTAATGCTTGAGTCGCTGAAGAAAAACCGCAAGGGCATTTTGATGATGCTTGCCTCTGCCTTGTGCGTCTGCGTGGGGCAGCTGTTCTGGAAACTATCGGTCGATGAGGGTTGGCTGCTTTTGCTGGCAGGCTTTGCCCTTTACGTGGTCGGTGCGCTTCTGATGGTGGTAGGCTACCGTTTTGGAAAGCTTTCGGTTTTGCAGCCCGTGCTTAGCATCAATTACGGTTTGAGCGTCGTGCTTGGCTTCATGGTGCTTGGGGAGGCAGTAACGCTTCAGAAGTGTGTGGCGATAATCGTTATCGTGGCAGGGGTGTTCCTTGTCGCAGCGGGGGATGAGGAATGATGCTTTACCTCTCGCTTGTGGCGATGACCCTGCTTGGCGCGGTTGCCTCGCTTTTGTTAAAGAAGGCGTGTGTCAATTTGGATTTGCGCCATGTCTATAGGAACGGCTGGTTCTTTGGTGGTGGCGGTCTTTACTTTGTGACGGCGCTGATGAATATAGCGCTTCTCAAGTACCTGGACTATTCCGTGGTACTTCCCTTTACGTCACTGACTTACGTGTGGTCGGCGCTTCTTTCGGCGAGCTTTTTGAAGGAAAGGATTTCGAAGAAGCAGAAAATAGGGCTTGCGCTTATTGTCTTGGGCGCATTTATGCTCGTGATGTAAGAATTACCAGCGGATTCTTCGGTTTTTGACAAAGTAGACGAACAGGAATAGGCTCAGGCACAAGTCGCCGGAAAGGGTGAGTAGCGGAATATAGGGCGCCTTTAGTAAGTTCGCGCCACCGATGCATACGGCGATGTTTAATATTCCACCGGCGGAAATGAGTGCCCCGTAGAGCCAGGTGCGCTTTTCTTTAAGTAGTGTCGAAATCATGCCCATGCGGGTTGCCTGGAGTATCAGGGAGCATGCAAGAATGCGCAAGCAGTAACAGCTGGTTTCAAGGACATCGGGCGTCCAGGGCGCAGCAAAGAAGATGAGGCGTAGCGTGAACTGCGGAAAAAGCCAGAAGGGCGAAGAGGCGGCGACAATGAATATCGTGAACACGAGCTGGTCGCGCAGGTGGAGTATGCGGCTGTCGTTCTGGTGCAGCGTGATAAGGCTCGATGATATGAAGTGGACCATCAGTCCGGAGGCGAGTATGATCAGCTTGTGCGAAAAGTTGTAGGCCCCCAGGAATTCTGGTTCCGCAAAGTGGTCCACCGTGTAAAGCCCGACGGGAAGGTAGGCGAAGCTTGCTAGGCTGGACAGCGCGTATGGGCATGCCGACTTGAACATGAGCTTAAAGAATTGAATGGTATGCAGGCCTACGTGGAAAATCTTCAAAGTGAATGCCTGGCCTACGCCGAAACCGAAAGCGGGAAGCGCCGCGATGACCATGGCAAGTGCTACGGCCGGGATTGAATCCAGCTTCAGGACGCCGAGGGCGATTCCCATGACGCTACAGTAAGAAAGGGTGTGGAGGACTTTTGAAATCAGCAGTTTTTTCCAGAATTGGCCGCAAATGAAGTACCAGTCAAAAAAGGCGTGCTGGAAGAGTAGACCAAGTGCAAGTACCAGTTCGCCTTCAAAGATATCGCTTTCTCTGCGTACGGTGAATGCGAAAAGGGCCATGGCGATAGCCGTCAAGGCGGTCATGAAGAGTCTTAGTTGCAAGACGTTAGTAAACAGGGTGCCACTCGTGGCGCGTTTGCCAAAGAAGGCGAGAATAAGGGTTGCCATGCCAAAGTCGGCGAGTGCGCAGAAGATGGTGTAGTCGCTCTGCAGGATTCCGAATGATCCGAATTTGACAATTCCTAGATTGTTGGCGATAAGATTCTGTACAATGACCGAAACACCCTGGATGAGGATGTTGACCAGAGATATGAAAACGCCGATTTTAATGTTTTTAAGTGCTTGCAACGTGCCATAAAATAGATGTTTCCGCAATCTATGTCTTCGAGATTTTGTATCTTTGGGTGCAAATTCGCGAGAGTGGCGGAATTGGCAGACGCACCAGACTTAGGATCTGGCACTTCGGTGTGAGGGTTCGACTCCCTCCTCTCGCATGTTTTTCAATACCTTTTTAACAGACTCTCGGAGTTCATATGAGCGTAGAAATCAAAGAAACAAGCGCAACCGTGCGCACCCTCGAAATCACCATCCCGCAGGCAGACCTCACTGCTCCCTTCGAAAAGAAGCTGGGCCAGTACAAGAAGCAGGTCTCCATGAAGGGTTTCCGCCAGGGCATGGTGCCGAAGGCAATGATCCTGAAGCAGTTCGGCGGCGCTATCCGTCAGGAAGCCGTGGACGAAGTTGTCAACAAGCTGGTTCAGGAAGCTCTCAAGAACGCAAATATCATCCCCGTTGGCCAGATGAAGGTCGTAGATTTCAAGGACGACAAGGAAAACGACATCGCACTTAAGGTGGAAGTCGAAATGGATCCTGAAATCAATATCAAGGGCTATGCCGACACGGGCGTTACCGTTCCGGAAACCGCTGTCCACGAAGAAGAAGTCAAGGAAGAATATGACCGTTTGATCCAGATGTGGAGCAAGGACGAACATGTGGACCGTGCTGCCGCCAAGGGCGACGTGGTCGTGGGTAACTACCTCGAAGTGATTATCGACGGCGAAAAGCAGGAACTCCCCGAAAACAAGGAATTCCGTAGCCTCCTCGGCCAGTCCGCTTCTCCGGGATTCGACGAAGGCCTCACTGGTGCATCTGCCGGCGAAACCAAGGAAATCAACTTCAAGTATCCGGATGACCACAAGGACGAACGCTATCGCGGCAAGACCGCTCAGTTCAAGGTGGAAGTCACCGACGTGCGCGCCATTGTTCCGCCGACCATGGACGAAGAATTCTGCAAGCAGATTGGCGTGAAGGATGTTGAAGAATTGAAGAGCAATCTCGCCGAAGGTCTCGCTAGCCAGAAGCAGGACGCTGCCAAGAACAAGGCCATTAACGAAGCTATCGACAAGATTATCGAAGCCAACCCGTTCGAAGTGCCGAAGGCTCGCGTGTACGACCTCATCAAGTGGACCCTGAACCGCAACGCCCAGAGCGAAAAGGATGTGGTGGAACCGACCGAAGAACAGCTCAACGGCCTTACTCCGGAAGCTATCCGCGAAATCAAGAAGCACCGCATTCTCGACTTCATCGCCACCAAGGAAAAGATTAAGCCGTCTCAGGCCAACGTCGACGAACGCCTGAAGCAGATGGCTGCCGCCTACCATGTGGACTTCGAAACCCTCAAGGGCCACTTCCGTCAGTCCGGCCGTATCAACCAGCTCCGTGACGAACTCCGCGTTCAGATGGCTGCCGACTTCATCGTCGGTATCCGCCCGACTGCTGAAGAAAACAAGTAAGAGGTAAATTGAATGATCATCCCTACCGTCATTGAGACCACCGGACGCGGTGAACGCGCCTACGATATCTACTCCCGTCTCCTCAAGGAACGCATTATCTTCCTGGGCACGCCGATTAACGACGAAGTGGCGAACAACGTCATGGCCCAGCTGATTTTCCTTGAATACGAGAATCCGGAAAAGGATATCACGCTGTACATCAACAGCCCGGGTGGTTATGTTTCGGCAGGGCTTGCCATTTATGACACCATGCAGCATGTTCGCCCGAATATCGCGACCATCTGCATTGGTAACTGCGCCTCGATGGCTGCGGTGCTGCTTGCGGCAGGTACCAAGGGCAAGCGTTATGCGCTCCCGCATTCCCGCATCATGCTTCACCAGCCGTCGGGTGCTGCTACCGGTCAGTCTACCGATATCCAGATTACCGCAAAAGAAATCGTACGCACCAAGGAAACCTTGGCCGAAATCGTCGCCAAGCATACGGGCAAGTCGATTGACGAAGTCCGCGAAAAGACCGACCGCGATTTCTATATGGGCCCCGAAGAAGCAAAGGCCTTCGGCGTTATCGACGAAATCTTTGTTCCGCGTAAAGAGGGAATTTAATGTATCGTAGCGGGAAAAATCACCCGACTGTGGTTTGCAGTTTTTGCGGCAAGCCCGCAGAACGCGTCGAGAAGATGATTACGGGCGCAGGCGTTCAGATTTGTAGCGACTGCGTTGCCATGTGTCACCGCATTATCGAAGAAGACCGTGCCCGCGCAAGGCAGGAATCTGCCGCTGCCGAGGCTTCTTCCAAGCCGCTCCCGCTACCTACCGAAATCAAGGCCCACCTGGACGAATACGTGATCGGTCAGGACCAGGCAAAGACCGCCCTTTCTGTGGCGGTGTACAACCATTACAAGCGCTTGCGTTACAAGCAGGCTCACCCCGATGCGCAAGAAGTCGAAAAGTCGAACTTGCTGTTGGTGGGTCCCACTGGTTCGGGCAAGACTCTTCTCGCCCAGACGATGGCGCGATTCCTGGATGTGCCCTTTACCATTGCCGATGCTACCGTGCTGACCGAAGCCGGTTACGTGGGCGAAGACGTGGACAGCATCATTGTGCGCCTGTTGCAGGCTGCTGACTACGATGTGGCCCGCGCCGAACGCGGTATCATCTTTATCGACGAAATTGATAAAATTGCCCGTAAGACCGCCAACCCCTCCATCACTCGCGACGTGAGCGGCGAAGGCGTGCAGCAGGGTCTTATGAAGCTTTTGGAAGGTACGGTTGCCGCAGTGCCGCCGAAAGGTGGCCGTAAGCACCCCGAACAGCCGCTGGTGCAGGTGAACACCAAGAACATCCTGTTCATTTGCGGTGGCGCCTTCGAAACGCTCGACAAGATTATTTCCCGCCGCGTGAATACGGGCGGCATGGGCTTCGGCGCCGATATCCGCAGTGCCGAAGAAAATTCCCTGACAGAACTTTTCAAGCTCCTGGAACCCGATGACTTGATCCAGTTCGGCTTGATTCCCGAAATTGTGGGCCGTTTGCCCGTCGCCGTGGCTCTCGAGGAGCTCGACGAAGCGGCTCTCCTGAATATTTTGACTCAGCCGAAGAATGCTCTTGTGAAGCAGTACAAGAGCCTGTTCGAAATGGACGGTATCGAGCTGAAGTTCGAAGATGACGCCCTCAAGGAAATTGTCCACGAAACCATGGCCCGCAAGACAGGTGCCCGTGGCCTCCGTTCCGTGATGGAAAAGACCTTGCAGAAGGCCATGTTCGAAATGCCGGGTTCTGGCAATAAGCAGTTTGTGGTGACTGCAGAAATTGTGAAGAGCGGCTTGCAGGCTCCTTCGGAGAAGAAGTCTGAATCTGCCAAGAAGAGCCGCAAGAAAGCGTCTTAAGACAATTTAAAGATTGAATGAAGGTAGATGAAGCAGAACGCTTCATCTATTTCTTTTTGTTGGCCTTGGCGCGTTCCGCCTTTACGGTTTGAACGGCAGCCTTGAGCGCATCTTTCTTGGCCTGTTCTTCTTCTGGCGTGGGCTTGGTGTCTTCCAAGAGGCGGTCGGCCCATTCGTCCCAGAAGCGGCAACGTTCGCCTTCAAGCTTCATCTTTGCAAATTTGACCGGTTCGGTTTCGACGGCGAGCGTCACGACCGATTCCTTGTAGGCCTGAGGAAGGCCTGCCACGTGTGCCATGCGCTGCTTGAGTTCGGCAACGGTAGCATCCAGAATGTCGACTTCGAAACGGCGCTCGATATAGCGGCGGGCAATGAAGCCAAGTGCCATAAAGTAGTCGCCCTGGTTGCCTTCGGCAAGGTAGTTCTTCTGGCGAAGTTCCTTGAGGGCGAGCACCGCTTCTTCGTACGGCGGGAGCCTCGGGGCGGCGCCAGCCTTCGCAAACTTTTTATGCAGGAACCAGCCGAGGAATACGAGCAGCGCGACCCCCACGACGATCAGCACAATGTAAAGCCACTGCGGGAGCCTCGGATCATCGAGCGGGTCTTCGACTTCCAAGATGTCTTCTTCTTCGCCGGTGGTGCGGGTAGAAACTTTCACGGCTACAGGGTCCGTGCTCACCTTGACGGTGTCGCTACCGACCACCGCGTTCACTTGCTGCGGGGCGATTAGAAAGTCGCCGCTCACGAAGGTGTTGAGCGTTGCAAGCCACACGAACTTGGCGCTACCCTTGGGCATGCCTTCGGTGACTTTTTCGTTTTTCATTTCTTTGACTTCGAAACTGCCGAGATTGCCTACGAAACTGGGCAAGTCGACGATGGCGTTTTCGGGGGCCACCACCTGGATTTCGTAGTTGAACATGTCGCCCACGAACACCTGGGCGTTATCGACGTTCGCCTTGACCGAAATATCGAAGGCAAGAGCGGCGGTGGCACAAAATGCGATTGCGGTAAAAACAGATGCGAATAAACCAAAGAATCGAGACATAAAAACCTCTGTGCAAAAGAATATACAAAATTTAGAGTTGAGGGATATTTGGTGTTTTTTATGAATAATGGTCCATCTTATATCTGCATATTTTCAAGCTTTTGTTTGCGGCGTTGCCAATCGGACATACGGGTTTCTAGCAATCGATAAAATCTGTTATCGTGATTTGCGTGTTTTAGGTGGCACAATTCATGCACTACCACATATTCAATACATTCCCTTGGTGCAGCGATGAGTTTTGTGTTTAGGGTCAAAATGCCATTTTTCGATAGCGAACCCCAGCGGGTTTTCATATTGCGGATTTGCAGACGCGGGGCATTCGATTTTGCATATTTCTTAACGCAATCATCGAATATTTTTTTGAACTGCAACGTTGCCTTGGCACGGAACCATTCGTCCAATATTTTCTTTACTGATGCTGGGTGCAAATCTTTCGTCAAAATGCGAATAAATCCGCCATCAATTTTTATTTCGTAACATTCGTTTTTTTCGATTTTCAGTCGATAGCGGCGGCCCATATACAGGTGTGTTTCTCCACCCAAATATTGCTTTGGAGGAGGAGCTTTAGGGAATTTTGCAAACCAGTTCTGTTTCTCAACAATCCATGGAGCCTTTCTCTGCACTCTTTGTTCGATAGCAGGCATAGAGGCGTTTTCAGGAGCGACCACTTCAACGGATAAATCAGGTAACACCGAGATTTCAAGAGTTTCTCGTTTACGGAAAATCACGGTATAAGGGATTTCGCGTTCGCCATACTTTATGGTTCTCGCTTCATTCATGGGAACGGTGCCTCGCTATATCCATGATTTTATTTTCAAGCGAATCAATATTTTCGTTGGACCAACCGAATTCCTCCCGCACCTGGATTTCGTCGAAGAAAAGATTATCCAATTCATCGCGCACCCTATTTTGGGCATCTGTATCGTTCCAGAATTGAACTTTATAATGTTTCTCAAATGATTCGCAGACAAATAAAGCAGTCTTTACAGCAAGTCGCCTAGCACGAGCGGCATCACATTTATTACCATACATAAAGGCTGTTAAAGCAACGCCATAGTAAGCCGCAGCATCTTCATTTTCACGAATCTGTTCTGGCACATCGTCACGCTTTTTATTATGGAATTTTTCTTTCAATTCTCCGACTTTCTTTGCGTACTCATCATCATTTATTTTGCCTGCACGGAATTGATCAATGACATCCTGAATCATTTTAGAGAATTTTTCGTAAAAGGCAGGATCTTCTTCCATCTTTTCAATTGTGGTTTTCTTAAGCGCATGGGCGATAGAATCGGCACTAGCAGCTTTGCCTCTTCCGTCATATGCGACTTGGTCATCGTGCAAATGCGTACTAAAACCCTTCCCCAAAATATCTATGGGGGCGACTGTTTGCGTTACAGAAGCCGAATGGATATGCGTATCAAGTAGTTTCTTGATTCTTGGTTCATACTCACTGTAGTCCACATCGTCGGCATAGCGGTGTTTTACCGAAGTCCGCATATCAGACAACATTTTAAATTCTCTGCGAAGTTTGGTAACATCACCTGCGGGCGTTTGCTCCAGGAACTTCTGTGATGAAAGCGCAATACTCAAGCATTTGCCGAAATCACGCAAAGCCTTGTAAAAGTTATTACGGAGCTCTTCATTGGCAAGGTGGCGTTCCATTTGCTCGGGATCCGCCTTATTCTTCACTCCCCGGAATACGTCCCACACTGCGGAACGCAACTGCGGAAGTTTATCAATCTGCTCCGACATATCTGTGAGCATCCCTTCCAAATCCGCAGGATTGAATCCTTCAAGAGCTTGGTACATTACAAGTGCCGTGTCCAAATTTTCACGTACGTTTGCGTAGTCTACGATATAGCCAAAGTCTTTCTTCTTGCCATCTTCTTCGAACAATCGGTTTACTCGGGCAATCGCTTGCAACAGTGTATGCTCTTTGAGGGTGCGGCAAAGATACAGAACTGTATTCCGCTCGGCATCAAAACCCGTAAGCAACTTGTCGCAAACAATCAAGATTTCAGGATTGCTAGCAGACTTAAATTTGCCGATAATGGAATTATTGTAGGTTTCTTCATCCCCATACTGATCCATCATCTTCTTCCAGAATTTTGTCACGCGGTCGGTTGGTTCTTCATCCACCTCGGAATAGCCCTCTCTTTCGTCTGGGCCAGAAATGATGACTTCGGAACTCACAAAACCAATCTCGTCTAGAATTTCGTGATATTGGATGGCGGTCTCTTTACTTGGCGCTACAAGCTGGGCTTTGAACGGAGTTCCTTGCCAGTTCGCACGGAAATGTTCGCTAATGTCAAAGGCTCGCATAAACACGACCTGTTCCGCCTTGTTGAGCATTTCGGCGCGAGCATATTTCTTTTTCAAGTCAGCCTTTTGCTTATCCGATAGTCCTGCTGTAAAGCGGTCAAACCACAAATCTACCGCAGCCTTGTCCTGCTTGATTTCGGCATGGCGCCCCTCGTAAAGCAGCGGCACAACGGCACCATCTTCCACAGCTTGGCGAATCGTATATTGCGGAGTAAGCATTCCTCCAAACTTGCTGAAACTGTTCTTCTCTTTTTTCATCAGAGGCGTACCCGTAAAGCCGATATAACAGGCTTTCGGAAGCATCTGTTCCATACGGGCGCGGAGGTTTTTGTACTGCGTGCGGTGCGCTTCATCTACTAGTAAAAAAATGTTGTTTGACTGATTAACATATTGACGTTTATTTAGGGCTTTATCAAACTTGTTGATAACAGTTGTTATTACTGCAGAGGAATCTGATTCCAAACGCGTCAATAAATTTTCACCCGAAGTCGCTTTAACAACTTCTACACCGCAATTTTTAAATGTATCACGAATTTGTTTATCCAAATCTTTGCGGTCGGTCACCAAAAGAATACGCGGCTCTTTGATATTACAATCGGCGTCATATTTGGCATCTAGCGCTATACCATGAGCGAGCATGACCATCGAAAGGGACTTGCCCGAGCCCTGCGTATGCCACACAAGCCCGCCCTTGCGCTTGCCTTCTTTATTGACATTCCTAATGCGTTTCAGCGCGGAACGAACCACGAAGAACTGCTGGTAGCGCGCAATCTTTTTTTTGCCTTCATCGAACAGCGTAAAACGATACGCCATTTCGAGCAGTCGCGTCGGTTTGCACAGGCAATAAATAAGCCTGTCCTGTTCCGTCACCTCACGCTTGGTTTGTGGATTATCTTTGCGGAATGGCTTGAATTTCGGCACCGAGAAAATACGGTCTTCGTCTTCTGCAGAAACCTTCTTATTCACCGCCGAGACAATTTCGGAATCCTTAATTTCTAGTTCGTGCCAAAGGCTCCAGTATTTTCCGGGAGTCCCCACAGTCGCATAAGTTGCCGCATTCATGCTTACCGAAAGCACGCTCTGACAAAAAACAAACAACCCAGGGATATATTCGTCGCCCTGATTGCGAATCATCTGCGAGATTCCCTGCTTTACACCCTCTTCCGGCGACTTGTTCTCGATAACGGCAAAAGGGATTCCGTTTACAAACAGCACAATATCGGGAATACAGGTCTTTGTTGACTTGGACCGTTCCACCTCAAATTCGGCAACAGCATGGTAAACATTGTTCTCGGGGTTTTGCCAGTCGATATAGCGGATATCATAACTTTTGCGGTCGCCCTCGACCGATTCCTCTTCGGATTGCGGCAGCGTGAGCAACTCGTAAATCTTGAGGTTCGTGCGCACCAAGCCGTCGTACTGCATGTTCTTGAGTTTCAGCACCGCATTGCGCAACTTTTCTTCGCTAAAGTCGCGCTTGACGCCCTTGTGCGTAAAGGAATTCAACTTGCGCAACTGCGAAAGCAAGATGTCTTCAAGCAACACATTCGTTGATACGCCTTTGCGCTGCAAAAGAACCTCTTCGGGCGTAAGCGGCTTGAAACCGAGATTCGCCAAAAGCCGCATCGCCGGAATCTGCGATGTCGGAATTTCTCTGTAATCAGGCTGTTCATTGCTCATGAGTTACCTCGATGCAAATTTTAAAGGGACATCAAAAGGGACTCTTAAAAGGACATTTTTAGGGACATTTAATGTGCCGTTTAATGTGCCACTTAATCCGCCATTGCAATGGCACATTAAATTTCTTTTTCCACTATTATGCCCGCTATTATGCGGATTTTCTTTTTTTAATATGCCATTTAATGTGCCGTTTAGAGGGGCATTTACAGGGACATGTGCAAATTTGGATGTCGCAAATTGCGACTTCCATTTTTTCACCAAAAACATTTCATTAACTATAAGCATTTTAATCCGCCACTTTATCCGTCAAATAATCTGCCATAAACATTATTCTCAAACATCATTCAAATATTCCTTCATCCTTGAGGAACATCTGCGAAATACTTATTTCTAAGGGTCTCCAACAAATCAGGATTATCATCTAGCATTTTAAACACACGATTTTTATAGTCTTTTTCAATATCAGTTGTAAGAATCGCCATCAAACTCTTGTTGTTGTATCTTTTTACACCCTCTGCAAAGTCATTTGCGTCTATAATCCTTTGCAAGCACTCTTTTCTTTCATCAACAAAAGCGTCAACATTTTCAAGCATTTTATCTGCCAATTCCTTTACACTATTCTTAAGAGTGGTCAAATCTTTAGAATTTTTAAGCATATTTTCTTTGAATCGGTTATTTATCATCTGCACAGTATATTCAGTGCACTGGTTGTCTATATGCTTTTGTAACTCTATAAACAACTTTTCCTTTGCTTTTTCAAGAACACTCTGGTCTGCATGGAAATAATTGATAGCGCACTTCAGCACATTTTCATCGCATAAGATATTTTCAATCTCCTGAACATCCAGAGAGTATATGGAGTCTTTTTTCCATACATCCTTTTGTTCTTGCTTATGAAAGTCACCATCAATAATGCCGATAGCTTTATTATGATGAACATTATAAGAATTGTTAAAAGCCTTTGTATAACTTATAACATGAAGATGTCCTTCAACAGGAATTACTGTATAATTTGGGAATAATCTTGTGTATAGCTTATAATCTAAGCTATCTTTTTTCCCTTCGCAGAATAATATCGGCTTACGGCTTCCAAGAAGCTCCATATATAGGATTTCAGGCAATACATCATCTGTAGGGAGTTTTTCCATTTCCCATTTGTCAGGAGCGACAAATCGCTTCATCCATATTTTTTCAACATTATTACGCGAAGCAGCAAATTCAAGATTATGCGTTAGATAAATAAATTGACAATCTGGCCTAGCCCGCTCTAAAGCATCCCACAATTTCGTAACTAAAGCCAAGTGTAAATGATTTTCCGGTTCATCAACAATGACATAGCTATTTTCCTTAGCCAATAAAATGTGAGCTATATAATAGAAAACAGCTTTTTCACCATCGCTTAAAGAATTGAATGAATACAATCTACCATTTTCATCTCCAACTTGAATATCACCACCATTTACAAGTAATTCTCGATGTTGCAACAATTTATTCCAAAGTTGCATCACTCGTTCAAGAGTTGATTCTTTTCGTGTAGGCATTTTGCCGTCATATAGTAGATTTGCAAGCTCATTTTTCTCTTCAAAAAGAGCTTCCAAAACCCTTGGTAAATCTTCTAAGCATCGACTCAAATCTTCATTTTTATATAATTTTTCTTGAAGTTGAAGCTGCTGAAGATTATGACGACAATGGCTGTCTAACGAGAACGCATTTACTTTTTTATATGAAAATACCTTCTGCGAAGCGATAACAACGACATTACCACCAAGGATTTCGCGAGTTCTTCGAGAAAAAGAGCTTTTCCCCGAACCGTTCGCACCAACAATGACAACATTATGTTTTAAGGACTTAAAAAGCGTAAAATTTTTCAGATGTTCAAAAGCTTTTTCCAAATTATTGTTTTCAAGGCTTATACTTTCATCCCTCAAACGAAGGGTTATATTCACAAAATCATGTCGGAAAATTTCATTATTTAATGCTTTTGCATAAAGATCGGCATCATAAAAATTACCCGATAAAGAAGATAACGAATACTGGCTTATTGTATTAAACAATAAATCCAAGTAACGTCTAGACCATTCGCATTGTTCATCTATTTGAGAATCGTAAAACTCTATATTGCCATAAAAATCGCATAATTTTTTTAAACGATGAATTAGACCATCTATTTCTTTTTCACAATCTTTTAAATCTGGTCTACATTCCTTTACCCATTCTGCAATGATATTCTTATTAGGCTCATAAATCACGCAGAGCCAATTATTTATAACATCGCGACATTCCTTTTGCTGTCTTGCATAGTCTTTTATTTGTCTGATTATACCTTCGTTTTCCATAAAGATAATCCCTTATTTTACTCGCCATTGGCCGGTGAGGAGTTTTTGCATTAAGCCTTGTTTCTGTTTTTTGTAATTTCCAAGTTGCTGTTTGAGAAGATTGATTTCCTTCTTAGCAGAATCTAAAATATCCGCAATTTTTATCTGGTTTTCAATGTTTTTCTCAACATATATATCAATTTGAAGGAAAGCGTCTAATTTAACCTCTTTCCGTTCTATTAGGGTTCCTTCTGTCTTCGTAGCATAATAAGAAATCATTTTTTCAGATGTCAGATACTGCGATATATATTTGGCATCAAATTCTTTGCCCTTTACATAAAGGACTTCATAAATTGGAGAAACAACCACGTCCCTATCTAAATTTGCACGAGCTATTGCTCCCCACCTTAAATTCGCTGGATTAAAAACAATATCTCCATCGCAAACAACTTTATACTTTTTTGAATCCTTATCCTTCACAAGAGCCAGTCGATCATATCGTTCACTCTTGGGGGTAACGCCATCTTCTATTGTTAACGAGTATAATGGTCTATCATCGGTCGCAGTCGCACGAATATTTCGAATTTCTAGGACATCCCCAATTTTACACTTTTGAGCAAACTTCCTATTTTCAAAAATCAAAGCACTTACATTCGCTTGATATTCTGTTTCTTTCAACGCTATCAGTTTTTCTGTTTTTTCGATGGCATCATCCCAAACAGAAAGCGTCTCCGCAATTTTTTTTTGCTCTTCTAACGGAGGCAAAAGAAAAGAGTACGTTTGCAATACCTGAGCATTAATATTTGATTGACCAATAGCATCTGTTCTCACGGACCTACAAAAATCCGCAAATTCTTTCGAATTCAGACAATAATTTATATAGAAAGGGTCGCATTCCTTATTAACTTTCAAACGAACTAAATAACCAGCAAAAATGGCTTGTCGCTCACCACGATAAATAGATGTTTTTCCAACTTTATCGCGAGAATTCGTCCGATTAAAAAGGATATCCCCTTTATTCAACTCATATTTAGCATATTCTTCTTCTGAAGAAGTGTAAACTAGGTCATCCCATACCAAATACCCATTTTCAAGATTTCCCATTCTCAATACGGGATATTTTCCATTAGCATCAGATTTTGAAGCCGTTCCGTAATCAACGGCTGTCAAAACATCACCTAACTTTATTTTTTTCCATTCCTTCATACCTTACCTATAATCGCTTAAATCGTTCAAAAGCCTATTTGTTTCACCATCAATGAAACTAATTGCATCCGATGACAATCTAGCCGATATGACTTGATGCATCTTCTTTAGTCGTTTTAAAGATGGTATAGCCTGACCTAAAATAAATTCATAGTGATCTTTTACATCTTTCACCGATGATGGAATTTTTATTCCTTCTGATGAAGACACCAACATCACCCCTTCTTCACGTAATAAAGATATCACTTCACGGCTAACCTTTTCTTCACTATAATCTTTATATCCCCTATAATTCAACCAATCTTTTATTTCAGTTCTATAGCAGTACTTATTGGGGTCATCATATAATAAGGTTCCTTTCAGATAATCCAATGTCTCACATGCTACGGCTCTGTCTTCTTTTCGTTTATTATCTTCAATAAACAGATTCACAGAATTTAATGCAACACGCTTAAGTTCCTCATCTGTTTGAGAATCTTCATTGGATATATCTGACTTGAGCATTTTCATCCAATTGGGTTCACCAACTATCAGCGAACCTTTCCAAATAGGCTCCAAAATATTATTCACATTGTCTAATTTATTTTCATAATATTTACGAATTGAGCCTGCCAAAATATCCGAAAGTTGGACAAGAATTTCTGACTTCGGAGAGCTCATTACTATATCTGGCGTAAACAAGTCTATCTGGCTACTTTTCGCAACAATTTTTTCAATGTATTTTACAAAAGACTCACGATAATCAGCTTTTCCAAATGTATCAAAAGTCAAATCAACATTGCCGTATATTCTAACAACTTCCGAAACAAGAAGTCTTTCGATGTATTTATAGAATGTTCCATGATATTTGAACCATTGCCCAGTTTTATCGAAATCCTCTTTCTTTACAAAAATCGTTACAATAGAGACGTTCCATTTGGATATACGGTTTAAAATTTCAAATCGTTTTCTATCATCGCCCATCCTGCTGGATTTTAATTCAGGAAGTTTATACTCCGCGAGTAAAGATTTTAGATTGTCAGTAATTTCTAAAATGTTATTTTCATTAATTAGGGTTGCACAAATCAAAAAGGTATCGGAAGATCCATTTGAAAAATGCGGATCCCCACTTTCATCAATAAAGGCGTGAAATACAGATTTAGCCATCTCCGCCTCCAAACACAGATGCCATTTTGTTGACACCAACAAAATGATAATCTGCTCCAATTTTCAAGGTCGCAAATTGCGACCATAAAGATTTTTGATATATGGAGGACACAAATTGTGACCTCCAATTTTTTGAGCAAAACGCCATTGATTGAAGGTTTTCTAACTTGAGGTCACAAAATGTGACCTCAAGATTGATTTGTATTGCATTTGGATTAAACGTATCAAATTCGGTACGTTTAAAATTCCTATCAAAAGAGAATAGGTGATTCCCGGTCATCCCCGTCAAGCGAGGACAGGTGCTGGGAATGACATTTTGTGTTTTGTTGATGTCAACAAGATATCCCATTCCTTACCCCTTATCCTTTTTCACCCAATGTCCATTTTTTGACGCGCCTTCCCAAGCATAGCCCAACTTTTTGAGGTCACGCAAAATAGTCCTAGTAGTTACTCCAAACATTTTTGCCAAAAACTCTTTTGTTTTCATTGAATCTACTAAGACAATCTGCTCCACTTTTTGATCTCTAGACAATCCAGCGTCATTTTGAGTGACATTTCGGGTGACATTTTGGGTGACATTTCGAGCTTTCCAATGTCCGTTTTTGGCAGCTCCTTCCCAGGCGTATCCAAGGTCTTTTAGATCGCGCAAAATAGTTCTTTTCGTCACTCTAAACATTGCTGCTAATGCATCTGTCGATATCATGGAATTGACCAAAATGACGTGTTCTACCTTTTGTTTTCTAGGTATGTCACTATCGTTTTGGGTGACATTTTGAGTGACATGTTGAGGGACATTTTGGGTGACAATTCTGCCGTTTAATCTAGCTAGCGGGAACGTCACCACGGTATAGCCGGCCTCTTCTGTCCAGAAGGGTTCTGGAGATCCCTCTTCCTTACAGACATCGATAATTCGCTTAACCCCTGAGCCCCATTTTTCCAAATATGTTGTTTGATACAGCACGTTTGCTAAGACTTCGTTTCGTGGGTAAGACTTATGTGCTCGTTTGATGGTTTTGGGAGTCAATTGATGCGGTAACAGCCCCGGACTTTCTATTTCAATGCGGTCGTCATATATGGCAATGCCAATAGAGCATTGATGAATGTCGTAATCTCTATGACACAAGGCGTTGATTAAGGCCTCGCGTAGGGCCTTGACAGGTACGTCGAGATGCTCTTCCCTCATTATTCCCTTGATTTCGCCACTTAGGGACAGATGTTTGAAGAAGAATGCCATACCAGCATCCAACAATTCAAAGAAATTTCCGAACGCTTGTTGATTGTCGATAAAATAATTTTTGTCCGTTCCCCTAAAGCGTGCTAGACGAATCTCGTAAAAAATCGGCTTTTTCCGAGAAAACAGAAACGCAGCTGCATTTCTCACTTTGCCGTTATCCAGCAAATCCCATTTTTCCAAAATAACTTCGATTGGTTCAGAAAGTGATTCCTCTGAGATTCTTCGCTCTTCGACTCCGAGACGAACCAAGCCGTGAATTTTCTTTTCATCCAAATCGCCTATAGTGATTTTATCCGCTACACGCATTTCCCATGAAAACTGGTGTGGGAAATTCTGCCGAAGCCTTTCTTCAAACATGTCCCTTGGCATCGCCTTAGTGATGCTTTCGAGCCTGTAATACGGTTTTCCATGGAATGTATAAGGCTTTTGCCCATAGACCCACGGATTGAACCTCAGCACGATTACTTGTAAATTCGGTTTGTCCGGGAGGTCAACATATTCAATGACTGGGGAAACGGCAGGTTCTATACCTGCAAGCATTTGCGCGATATCGCGGCGGGTCGATTCGGAAACGATTTGCCCGAGGATTTTTAGCGAGGGTGTAACGCCAAAAACTAGAATACCGCCATCGGAGTTCAAGAAGGCGCACGCAGAGTGCATGCCCTCCCGGAGTTCTCCGGTAGATTTCTTCAGTTCGATATTTTTCGTTTCGTCCTTTGAAATCAGGCGTTCTAGTTCTTCGTAATGCATTTATTTTCCTGTTATAGATTGCCGCGTCGCTACGCTCCTCGCAATGACGCTTCGCTTAAATCCTTCGCTTATTTTCTCTTTATCTCCTTCAGCTTCTGAGCCATCTGCTTGCGGACTTCGGCGAGTTCCTTTTCGAGTCGGTCGATATCCTTTT
>JAFZOV010000148.1 GCA_017550445.1 Fibrobacter sp. | reverse complement strand
TGGTTGACGAATGGCTTAAGGGTGTATAAATTTAGGGTATGGTGTATGGGTAAAGCGAGGAAAAATGAAATTCGGGATTGGCAGGGCTTCTGTCGTAACGACTGCGGCAATGCTTACTTTGGCTTATTCGGCTTTTGCGGCCGATTGGTACGCGAAGGAAACCCGCTGGGCGGGGCACGACCCGGACATCATCCGTTACGAGGACGGCTATGCGCTCGCGACGACAGACAACCACATGCTGATGCAGTTTTCCGAAGATGCGCTGAACTGGAAGAATGGCGAGCCCGCCATGCCTGAATTTTCGAGGTGGCTTTACAAGTATGCGCCGAACATGATTGACATCTGGGCGCCGGATATCCATTACATTGGCGGCGAGTACCGCATGTACTATTGCGGTTCCGAGATGGGCATTCGCTCGTCGGGCATGGGCTTCATGTCGAGCAAGGAAATCGACCCGACAAAACCCGGCTACGGCTGGACAGACCAGGGCGAAGTGATTCATACGGTCAAGAGCGATTCCTACAACGCAATCGATGCCGCTGTCCTCAAGGATTTAGATGGGAAAGTCTGGATGGCGTTCGGCTCGTGGGGCACGGGCATCCACATTTTGGAACTTGACGAATCGACGGGCAAGGTGAAAGAGGGCGCGAAGATGAAGAACATCGCGAACCGCGGTGGCTCGGGTATCGAGGGCGCAAGCCTTATCGAACACAACGGCAAGTACTTCTTGTTCACCGCATGGGATAACTGCTGCAAGAAGGGCGCCGACCTCGAGAACAATTCCTACAAGACTACGGTCGGGCGCTCCAACCGCATTGACGGCGGGTATGTAGACCGCAGCGGCAAGGCACTCTTGAATGGCGGTGGCACGATTCTGTTGAGCCGCTACGGGCGCTACTACGGGCCTGCGGGCGGCGAGGCGTTCCAAGACGTGAACCGCCAGCGTTTTGTGAACCATTACTACGACAAGAACGACGGCGGAAATTCCTACATACAAGTTCGCGACATCGTCTATACTGACGACGGGTGGCCTGAACTGGGGCAGCCCTTCCTCGGGCGTTACCTGAGTGCCGAGGCGGAACACGGTGCCTTGACGCACGTGGATATTTCGAGTAGCTCCGATGCATCGAACGGGGAATTCTGTGCCTACATCAACTACGAAGACAGCAAGATTCGCCTGCCGATGATTATCCCGCAGGCGGGCGAGTACCTGATTCGTTACCGCTACGACAACAACTGGACCGAAGACGGCGCGAACGGAAGTTCACACTTCGTGAGCATCAACGGCAAGAACCAGGAGGTGGCGCTGCCGCTGACGGGCGCGTGGAGCGCTTTCCCCGAGAAGTCAGTGGTGTATATTCCCGCGAAACTTAAGCGCGGCTCGAACTTTATCGAGATTACGAAGGGCAAACATTATGCGGAACTGGACCGTCTCGACTTCTTGCGCATCATCCGCGATACGATTCCTGCGAACGGGTTCGACAACGGTATCCGCGTGCGTCTTACCGAGAATGACGAATTTGCCATCAAGGACGGCGGCTATGCGATTTTCGAGAACGTGATTACCGATTCCATCGTGGGTGCGGGCGTGAGCGTGCAGGTGAAAAACGCTGCAGGTGGTACGCTCAGCTTGCGCAAAGAAAGCAAGAAGGGCGACGTGATTTCGAAATGCGAAATGCCCGGCAGTGGCGATGCTTCGAAGTGGACCGAAGTGAAATGCTCCAACTTGCCGGAACTCGAAGGCGTGCAGGACTTTTACCTGACGGCGGAAGGCCTGGGCGGCGAAACCCTCGTGGGCAACATCAAGTTCGGCGAGACGGCAGATACCGCTTCTGTGCGGATTCGCGATACGCGCCGCGCGAACATGCCAGCATTACAGCAGAAAAACGGCTACCGCGACCTGAAGGGCCGCCACTTCGAAAAACAGATACGTTATAGGGTGATGTTCTAGGTATATTTTGTTAGAATATTTCACTTCTGGCACAGCGAGAAATTGTCGCGCTTGCAGATTGCCTTGACTTCGCGTTCCAGGATGCTTGACTTCTGTTCTTCGAGGTAATAGCGGCTCACGAGGCCCGCACGGCACTGCTCGTAATCCATGTCCCATTTGCGGTCGGCGCACCACATCCACAGATATTCCTTGCAGCTGTTCTTCTCGGGACTTTCCAGGCACTGTTCCTTGAGCGTGCCGCAGTCCGCAATGGAATTGTTCTTGAAGTTGCTTGCTATGCAGTAGCGCTTGAGTCCGTCGGCATAGGCTTCATCCTTGTCTTCCTTGCTGATGTTATTGGGCAGGAATTCGGACCACTTGGTAGTATCGAGCATCATCGCGGCCTTCACGAACGAGGCAAAGCAAGTCTTGGAAGTATCGCTGGTTCTGCGGTGGTACAGTCCGCGCCTGTAATAGGTGTAGGCTTCGCTGTTTGCACGGCGCCAGTCGCCATCCCAGTCTTCTTCGTCATCTTTGTCAATTCCTGCGCAAAACACGTCCTGGAACAGGCGGCAACCACGGGAATCCCAGCTATCCGCAAAGTCGCCCTTCGTATTGGCGCAATTGACCTCGGCAATATGGCTGAAGTCCACACCGTCGCCGTTCACCTTCAGCGCGATGCTCGACTTGGACACCCCGCTAAATACGCCCATGCCGTTCTTGATGTTTGATTCCGGCACGACGCGCGAATCGCTCTGCGATGCAAGCACCTTGTCGTTGTAATCCACGTAGGCCTCGTCGGTCGCATAGAACACTACCGTATTTTTGCCGAGCGTGAGCATCATGTTCGTTCCGTATAAAGTATCAAGCGAATGCATCCCCGCAGTTATGGTATTGACCTGGTAGCCCATCACGACCTGCGATTCCAGCGGATCGTGCATCGAAATACCGGTATAGCCCTGGTCATCCGTTTCGGTAAGCCCGCCGAGCATGCCGTTGATTGTCGTATTCATGGATTCACCATTCTCGTAATCGTAATCCAAGATAGTGAGCACTCCGGCCACGGACTTGTCGTAATCCAGCGCTATCTTGATGAATTCCATGTCGAACGGAAATTCGATGAAGTCTATCTCGAAGGAATCGTCCTTGTTTTCAATCCACTTGTAGCTGCCGTCCTGCTGGGGCGCGTTTATTCCGGTAACCTTGACGGCGGGCGGAATGGTCGCTGTCGCCTCGAACGTCGATTTTGCGTGGTGACCGGCGCTATCCCACTCGAAATAGGCGACCATCCTGTATTCGCCACCTTCATAGCCATGAAAACCTTTCTTGGAAAAACAGTTCGGGTTTCCGTTCAGCGGCGCAAGAGTATCGGTATATGGATTTCCATCCAGGTCCGGAACTACATAATGATCTTCTACAACGACAAGCGCGCTATCGTAGAACGCGAAATCCTTCGAAGCGGTTTCGTCGAGTTCGTACACCTTCGAAAAGCAAACATAAGAAGTATCTTCCGCGGCGATGATACCGTAGGTATAGATGCCCGCATACACGTCGCGGTCTTCGGGATAGTAATCCCACGGGCCGTGGAAATCGCACGCAGTAAGGAATAATGCCGCGGCTATTGCCAGCATAATGCAGGAAAGAGATTGCTTCCTCGCTACGCTCCTCGCAATGACACCGGTCTGGCGAGCACCTTTAGAAATAGTATTCATAATTCAGCATAATCGGTAAAAAGGGGAACTGCGTAATTTCATTCTTCTCAGGCGGGTTCTTGCTCGTGTCGTAGTAGGAATAGAACATGTTCTCGTGGTCGGTCAGGTTGATGATGGTCCAGCTGAAGTTCCACTTGCCTTCGCGCCCGATGTCAATGACCTTCACGTCTACGCGGAAGTAATCCGTCTGGCGGCCTGCATTGCGGCTTCCCGGCAAAACGGTAATCTTGTCGTCGTACTGCTGGTTGCCAATATCCTGCGGGAAGTAGTAACCCTTGTATTCGCTGATGGGCATACCCGCAGAATACTTGACCGCAACGGAAGAACGCACGTAGCGGCCCTTCGTCTTGTGTTTCCAGAGGGCATCCTCGTCGCCCTTCCAGTTGATGCCCAAGTCCATCTTGAGCGCGTAAGGCTGGTGCCAGCTCGGGTGATACGCGTTTGTGCCGTCATCGGCCTTCATCACGCTCAGGCTCTGGCTCCAGTTGATGCCACCGAACCACCAGCCCTTATTCTTGCGCAACGAAAGCTCGTAACCGAAGGAATATCCTTCCGCAGTGCCGAACCCGTCGGCAATCACGAAATCACTGGAAGACTCCTCGCTGGTGTCGCGCTGTGTCTGGAACGTATTCAGGTTGTTCTGCGTCTTGTAATACACGCCCACGGTCGCATCGTAATCTTCGAAAATTTCGCGCTGGGTGTATTCCGCGGCAAGCAGCCAAGAAGATGCGGGCTCGATATGCTTGCCGGTCGTGGTAGTAGTCGCGGGGTAATAAAATTCATTCAGCGTTTCCTGGTCAGTATAGACAATCGAGTTCAGGTATTGCAGGTAGTAGCCGCCATAAAGTTCGAGCGTCTTCGTGTCGTCGAGATTGAGCGAGAGGGAGGCGCGCGGTTCCACGCCGAAATGTTCCGCCGCCGTCTGGTAATTGAAACGCAGGCCGTATTGCAGGAGCGCATCGGGAGTAACCTTCCAGGCGTCCTGCACGTATGCCACATGATGGAAAGGCTTCTGGATGTCGGCAATCTTCAATGTGGACATCTGTTCCTGGTAGCGCTCGTAATCGTATTCCAATTCGTAGCCCGCAGTGAGCGTATGGTTGTCGATACCGCGGTAGTTCACCCACTGCTTACCCGAGAACGTGTAGAGGAACATCTCGATGGACATGAGCTCGCCAATATACATAGTCTGGTAGAACTTGCTGTATGCGAGCGTGGCGTTGTAATCCCAGTCGCCGTTGATGCGGTGCGTGATGTTCACGGGAATCGCGACGTTGCCCCAGTCCATATAGAGCGGGTCGAAACTCAGTTCGTCCTTGCCCACGTAGAAACTGAACTTGAATCGCGTATCTTCCGTTATGTTGTACATAAACGTGCCCTGCAGGTCCGTGAACTCGTAATCCAGCGCAAGATCGAGCAACCCAATCGTATTCATCAAATCGAGCATGAACCCGATGTAGGTGGTACGGCCCGCGACAACCCAGCGGGCATCGCCCTTGTGGCCCTCAGTATGGAGCTGTGCGGCGAACGTGCTTATCTTGACGCTCGACTTGCTGAACCATTCCTCCACAGTATCCTGGCCACCCGCGCGCCCATCCATCTTGAGCACGGAACTCAGGCGGTTGCCGTACTGCGCGGGGAACCCGCTCTTGTAGAACTGCACGTCATCGATGCCTTCTACGAGGAAGGTGCTGAACAGCCCGAAGAAATGTACCGGAGAATAAACGACCGCGTTATCGAACAGGAACAAGTTCTGGTCGGCGGCGCCGCCGCGCACGTAGATCTTGGAACTGAAATCGGAACTCGCCACCACACCCGGCAGCGCCTGAATACTCTTGATCACATCAGCCTCGGCAAGGCCGGGCATTCGCTTGATGGACTTCGCCGAAACCACCGATTCGCCGGGCTTGCGCTTGGGGCGCTTGCGCAACTGCACCACGACCTTCTTGAGTTCGGTGACCTTCGTGTTGTCGCTCGCAGCCAGGAGGGAATCCACATTGACTTCCTTGGGCTGGGTGGTGTCGGCAGGTTGCGTGGAATCGGGTGTCGCGACAGTTTGTTTGGCGAGAAGCGTATCGTTAGCCGGAACCGCAGCGGAATCCTCGGCGAGGGGGCCTTCCCCATTCTCGTCGGCAAATGCGTCGCCCAGCGCCTGCGAGAAAGAGCGTTCCGTACCCACGTACTTGAGCTCGTAGCATTTTTCCTTCTCGGCTCCCGCAGTATCGGAATTGGTAACGCAGATGTTCCAGAGCGTATCTTCCGGGAGAATCACCTGGAACGGCTCGCCGACCGTCGTCTGCAAAGCCTCCCCCGACTCGAGAATTTCCACGTTCAGTTTTTCGCCCGCGGCAAAGGACGCGTCTTGCACCACGCCGTTAAAGACGATTCCCTGGACCTGCGCGGAATCTGCGGCAATATCGCCAGCACCGGCCGCCGGTTCCTGCGCCAGGGCAGCCACAGCCGCCAAAAAAACGATAATGCCAGTATAGATTTTCAACAAACTTCTCGTATTCCGACAAAAAATAGCAAATAGGAAACCCTACTTGCCCTTGTAACACCTGACGGCGCCAAAAGTGTCACCTGTTTTCGAGAAAATGTCAATAAATCGGAATTGCTTTCTGCGTACCCTTCTTCGGGCCCAAAGTCTGCGCATTTTCTTTCTGGTATATGCCGAATACATTTTCTTCTTGATTGTACCGAACTTCTACGGGCAAGTCATTAGTGGTAGAGGACCATTTCGCTAGATGATGCTCGATATTTGTCGCCACCAAATCTTTCTGCGCATACTCGCAATATTTGTCAAAGTTGCATTTTTCCGAGGCGCTTGCACACACCGCAAAAACAAGAAACAAAATCCAGCACTTGTTCATCATATATTTAAAATAAACTCTTGCCATGGCAAGGTCAAGGCGCGATTGCACTTTATATACGAAAAAGGCCGCTGAAGGCGGCCTAATACAAAAAAAATTCCACGGACTGAGCTATAACTTGCCCTGTTTCTGTACCAACGAAATCTTGGAGAAATACTGAGCCTCTTCTGCAGTAAGCTTCCCGGCTTCAACCAGAAGGCTCGTCAGGTCACGAGCTTCGTCCTCGCGTCCCTGCAAGTACGAGCCCTGTTTTTCGTAAAGCATGTCCGTCATTCCGTCAACCTCGTTCAGAAGTGTTTCGTCGGTATACCCTTCTAAAGATACATCTTTTGCAAAGTCCTTGTCAAGCAGTTTCTTCAGCTTTTCTTCGGGGATTTCCTTTTCCTCGAGGACATCCCTAAAAATGCGAAGCATTTCGGCCCTGTCGGACTGTTCGCGCCTTTCTGGCGGGGTTCGGTCCTCAATGGCGAAAAACTTCTCGATTTCAACCAGATAGATGTCAAGTTTTTCGTAGAAAAGATGGCGATTGCGTACCAGCTGTGCGTGGTGTAGGTAGGTGTTGATTTCTGTCGGGAACTGGTTTTCGGTCAACAGCGAGAGCACGTAGATGTGCGGCAGGTTGTAGTCCTGCGACTTCTTGACCGTCCGCGAGACAACACGCGAAGTGTAATAGATGAGCCTGTCGACGAACAGCGTGTTGAAGTTCTGCTGCACCTCGATGAGCACGGGTTCTCCCGCCTGCGTGGTGCCGTAGATGTCGAAGATGGCCGTCTTGTCATTGAGAACGCCGGGGTTCTCAGGCACGCCAAGAGTGTACGATTTGATGGCCTTATCGCCGGTGAGGCCGAGCATCGCGTTGAGAAATTTCACGGTCCGTTCGGGCTTGGCCTCGTTCGCCATGAGCATCTTGAAGATGCCGTCGCTGAACGGGTAGACATTCTTGAACTTTTTCCTGTAATATGCCAAGTGCTCAGGATGCTCGGACACGTCCTTCACAAAGGCGATGAATTCTCTACGAGTCATTTATACTCCGTTTATGGTGGAACCGCGGAATTGCAGTGCCTCTACCTATAAAACGGATTTGACCCCCAAAATGAGCCGAAAAAGTTTGTTTACATGCTTTTTTTACAAAAGCAGGCTTTCGACTCGACTGAGATGGGGAAAAACAGAAGATCCCCGCCTACGCAGGGATGACATTAGGATGGGCGCGGGGATGACAAGAGGGCTAGAACTTTCCGACAGTCACGCCGGCGTAGAATCCGGGCCACCAGCGGGCCTTGTGATCGCCGCTGCCGAAGTCGTCGTGATAATCGGCGCGGGGCTTCACCAGAATCTTGTCGGCGTAGCCGAGCGATGCGACGTTGACCGTGCCGCCCACAGAGAGGCCGAAACCGGGGAACAAGCGGCTAGTGTAGCCCAAGCGCAAGCGGTGATGGTAGCCATCCTCGTATTCATCCTTGTCAATCATGTTTTTATGAAAATTCAGGAACATGTACTCGAGTTCAAAGTGGCTGCCGTACTTGCCGAACTGCGTGCCGGCACCGATACCGGTTTCCCAGACATCGCTGAAGCGCTTGAATTCGGAGCCTTCTTCGATAAGGCGGGCACCTTCGAACGTGGTGAAGAAATATGCCGTGCCGAAGCGGAGTGCGAGATCGAACGCGCCCATTTCGTTGAGCGAAGTCGTTGCGCTCCACACGCCGTTACCCACGATACTCAGGAGGCCAACCGGAGTGGTTTCGCAATGGCCGCAAATGTTGATGATACCGACCTGCGTGCCTTCCGCCGTGCCGGCGATGTTCATCACGGAAACCTGCGGACCCTTGGCCTTGCCCGCGATATTCATCGCAGCGGTCACCTGCACGTCGGTTTCCCCAGCAATGTTCATGGCGGCAGAAACCTGCACGCCGGCTTCACCCGCAACGTTCATGGCGGCGGTCACCTGCACGTCGGTTTGCTTCGCGTAGTTGAATGCCGGAGATATCTGCGCACCTTCCACGGAATCGGCGGCGATATTCACCGCACCGGAAATCTGTGCGCCCGAGGACTTCTTGCCAGAAACGTTCACCGTCGATGCAATCTGCGCACCATCGAAAGATTCCGCATAGTTGACGGTACCGCTGATCTGTACGCCTTCAAAATGCGCATCTACGCCGTTATAAATTTCGGTCGCCTGCAAGCCGTGCATCTCTTTCTTCGCGACGTTCGCAATAAGGCTAATCTGCGTTCCGAGCATGTAGTCTTCGGTCTTCGCGACAAAGAACCCCAGCTGGATGCCCTTACGCGGCTCCTTGTCGGTATCCACAGCATTGAACGTCACGCGATATTTGCCGTTATGGTCCAGCGAATCAAGCGAACATGCAATCGTATCGCCCGAGGCGCAGTTCCTGTTGCCGCCGATTTCGCCACGCATAGCGGTCTGTTCGACAGCGACTGTGGCAAACTGCTTTTTCGTGAGTCTCGCACGGTAGTTATTCTGCAAGGCGATTGTCGCCTCCTTGTATTCCGCGGGGCGTTCCAGGCGCACAACGTAATTGCCCGCAGGGAATCCGAGGCTCATCGCGCGACCCGCCTTCTTGTAGAGTTCCGCAACCAGCTCGCCCTTTTCATCACGGATGAACAGACGCCCATCCACGTCCTCGTCAATCTCGAGGCCTGCACTCGTGCTGCGCAAATCCGTCATCACCACGTCGCCCGTACCCGCCA
Organism: Fibrobacter sp.; assembly: GCA_017550445.1. Next base: position 23,012 of record JAFZOV010000148.1, on the reverse strand, counting down.
AATTCATGTCACGGCTCGGGTGCTGCGCGCCGCCCAGCGTCTTTTCGGTTTTCTGCAAAGTCTCGTTAAACGCAAACTGGTAGGCTTCGGACAAAGTAACCTTGCCGTCACCGCTCAGGTCACCTGCACCGCGGAGCCCGCTCACCAACGCATGCGTGAAGAACGAACCCTTCAGCTTGTCGCTTTCCTGGCTCGATTCATCTTGCGTACTGCTCGTGATGAACGCGTAACCCTTCATGTCGCTGCTCTGGTCCACCATGAACGCAGGCACAGCAACACCGCCCTTGAGGCGCGTAATCGCACCCGAACCGCAGGCATCAATAACCGCAATCTTCACGTCGGCATTCAGCGCGTCGATACGCTTGCGCAGTTCCTTCCAGGCATAAACTTCCTTGCCCAAGCGCAGGCCCTTCTCGTCGGCATGCCCGCTGTAATAGAACAGCACCTCGTTGCGGCCACCGGCACTCTTGTTCTGCGCCACCTTGCGGTCAAGGCCGTCAAGCTGTTTCTGGAGGCTTGCAACACCAGGTTCCTTCACGAGAAACACGTTGCCCGACTGCACGCCGCCCATTTCGCCAAGCACCTTCGCGAAGGACTTCGCGTCGCTTTCGGCATAGCGGAGCACAGGGCGGCCCTCACCACCGTAGTTCGCGCTCACCGCCACAACATAGCGGTTGATGCGTGCATCGTTTGCCTGGGCATTCGCAGCACTCACATTGGATGCCGCCGCAAAAACGAGCAGCGCAATCAGCGAAACGACCTGCAACGCAATTGATGTATCCAGCTTTTCAATAATCTTCATCATCTTATTTCCCCTCCACCTTGCGCAGGTTCACAGAAACCGCGTTTACATTCTTGTTCTTGAGCAGTGCATCCAGATTGCTGGCATCGACATCGAACGAATCGCGCGAAGTCACGAAGAAGAACTTCTCGAATTTCGGGGCGTTGTCCAGCTTGTAGGCAAATGGGAGCGTCGTCATCTTGCCGGGTTCCAGCGCAATCGCCTGCGAACCGTCGCCCATGTGCATCGTAAGCGTGCCGTTGCCGTCGAGGCTGAAGAGCATGCCGAAGCATTTTTCGGGAACAGCGTAACGGAGCTGGATCTCGTCGCCCTCGCGGACTTCGGAAAGGTTCGCAAGTTGCACCGCACTGTCGCCCGTCTTCTTCCAGACTTCCATGCGGGCGGAGAGGCCCTTGATACGGGTGTCCGATGCCTCGCCAAATGCATTGTCGCCGGTAAGGGCTGCGTCGGCCATCGCTAAGTCCATTACCTGGGCGCCATCGTTTGCGGACTGAGCCAGGCCAATCTCGCGCTGGCTGAAGAGTGCGACCGATACCACCGCGAGCACAAGTGCCGCAGCGGCAGCGATTTTCACGAACTTGAAACTCACGACATTGCCCGCGCCGTTCGTACCGCGACCCGAGCCAAGTTCGCGAGCCTCCATCTTTTCGGAAAGCCTCTCGAAGGGCATCTTCTTCAGGATGGCGCGGTTGTCTTCGCGCAACATCTTCACGCGACCGGCGAAAATTTCGTCCGTCGCTTCCATCTCGCGGATTTCCCGCATTTCGCTCTCGGGCAAGTCGCCCGTCAAGTAGCGTTCCAATTTCCAGTCGGGAATCATCACTTCACCTCCAGGTTCTTGAGTTTCGCCTGCAATCCGCGCAAACGCTTGCGGACGCCGCTCACAGACAAGTTTACTTCTCGCGCGGTCTCTTCGAGGGTCATGCCGTCCACAAAGTGGAGCACCGCAATAGTGCGGCTGGATTCCGGCTCCTTCGAGAACAGCTTTGCGAGCACGCTCTGTGCCCCGAAACTGTCGTCTTCCTCGTCCGCGCAGGCAATAGTCAACAGCAGCTCGCTCGAATCCACGTCCAGACCGCGGCGGTGCTTATCGCGGATACGGTTCAGGCAAAGGCGCGTCGCCGTATTCCACAACAGGCTGCTCGGCTGCGACAGGTCCAGCGAATCCATCCGGTCGAACACGCGCAGGAAAACCTCCTGCATCATGTCCTGGGCCTCGGATTCGTCCCTGAGCATGTACTGGCAGCGCCTGAAAACCATCGGGGCATACGTCTCGTAGAGCCCGGACATTTTCTCGCGATCTGCCTGATTATTGCCTTTCATGCTTGTGTAACACCTGGGAATCAGAAAAGTGTCACCACAAATTTAGAAATTTACGGAAAAACCTCAAAATGTCACGAGGCAAGCGAAAATCCCAGCCTGTAGGCGCATCTCCCGGCATGTTCGGAGAGGCCTTTTTTGGCCTTTGTGCCCGAAATTACCACTTTTCCGCGGATTTTGAAGCCCGCCGTGCCCAAAATTTCCTTGAGCGCCCTCACCACGCCGGAGGTCTGCCCGCAGAAAACATTGAACGGGAAGGGGGTCGTGCAGCTGGTAATTATATAGGCGTCCTTGCCCTTGTGGAGCGGTTTCGGGATTCCGAGCTTGGATTCGGCCATCATCGCATAGACCATGCGGTCAAAGAGCATCTTGAGATTGCCGGGGATGTTCCCCCAGTACACCGGGGCCGCCACCACCAGCACATCGCAGGCCTCGATCTTCTCGGCGATACGGTGCGCGTCGTCTTGCGGCAGGCAACAGCGCCCGCACTTGCGGCATTGCATGCACCCCCTGCATGGGGCAAACTTCAGGTCGGCCACATTCACCACGTCGATACGGGTGTCTTCGGAAAAATCCCCGGCAACGGACTCCGCTACGCCTTCCATAAAACGGCTTGCCGCCTGCGAAATCGTACCGTTCCGGCGCGGGCTTGCATTCAGGACCAGGATATTCATAAGACCTCCCTTTTTAAGGTATAACACCGGAGAGGGGCAAAAGTGTCACCGCGGAAAAAATTTTTTTCAAATTGTCATTTTCTGACACTGTATTTTTGTAGTTTTATACTGAAGCGTTATATCGAGAGGTCTTTATGGAAAATGGCAGAGAAAACGGCCTGATGGAAGGCCCCGTAGAGCAATATCACAGGAACGGCCAGCTGCGGGTGCGCCGCGTGTACAGTCGCGGTCGCGTCGTGGACTCGGTCGTACCGGTCTTGAACGACGATGGCACCCTCTCCAAAACCGAAGAATGGGTAGGCGGACGTTGCCGCTGCTACGGCGCAAACCGCAGGCTCGTCAGCGAATTCGGACTCCTGAACGGCAAGTACCATGGCCGCTTCAAGGTTTATCACGAAAACGGGAACCTCTTTATCGACACCACCTTTGGCGACAACGGCCCCGAAGGGGAATTTGCGCGCTACTATCCAAACGGCAATCCCCGCGAGAAATGCCACTATTCGAACGGCATACTCGACGGCGAAGAAACCCTTTACTACGAGAACGGCACCTTGCGCCGGCGATCCGTGTACAAGATGGGTCTGCTCATGGGCAAATCTACCTGCTATCACGAAAACAGGCGGTTGATATGGGAACGCGAGTTCGAAAACGGCATCGTGAAAGACGGCTCCGTGACTGTTTACGACAGCGAGGGCAATATCATCATCAATGAAATCTGGGAGAACGGCATAATGCACTCGTACAGTGCCGGCGGAGACATCGTGCACAAAGGCGGGTACATGAACTTCGATGAGGTGGGCGAGCACGTAAAATACCACAGGAACGGCCAGGTACACAAGAAAATGCACTACAGCATGGGGCGCCTGGACGGCGTGACCCAAATATACGACGAATACGGCTCCCTCTACTGCGAAATCCCCTACGAGAACGACAGGCGCGAAGGGTTCCTGAAGACTTACAATCCCGACGGCACCGTGGAAACGGAATCGCTGTACGCCGACGACCAATACTGCGGCGGCAAGGAGTACTCCTACGACGACGGCGTGCTCCGTTCACAGTGCGAAATGAACTGCGAACTCCCGGAAGGCGAGGAACTGGAATTCCACGAAAACGGGGCAATCGCTTCCAAGTCCTTCTACAGGCACGGCATGCCCGTAGAAGGCCGGAACGAACGCCGCGACGAGAACGGGAACCTTGACGGCTATTACGAATATAAAAACGGTATGTGGCGGTTTTACAGCCCCGAGGGCGAACTCCGCATGGAATGGCACTGCTATCGCAATCACTGCAACGGCAGCTGCCACATAAACGACCCGGAAACCGGTGTCTACGACGGCTACATGATGGATGACGAGCCCTGTGAAACCCTCGAGGAATTCTTGGACATGACCTTCGACCTGCTTGCCGCGAAATGCGCCGACCGGTTCGGCGACATCCACAGCGAAGACGACTTCAAGGAATTCTTTGCAGGCGCCTACGACAAGGCAATTAACTCGCTTGCCGCCCAAATCGACTACGACGACTATACCGAACTGGACGCCTGCTTCACCAGCAACCTCCCCGACGACAGGTACCTGGATTACCTCGTGCGTGAATTCGTGTTACGGCTCCGCCTCCCCAACGACGGCGACACCGAAAGGGACATCGCGCAGGGCCTCCGGGCAATGGTGGGGATGTAGGAATAGGTATTTTCTACCCTCCACAAAACATAAGCGAAGCCACAATTCCCACGATAATCAGGAACGGCACAATCTTCAAAAGCAGCGTAATGGCGCATGCGTCTTCCGCATCGCCCGCCCCCAAAAGGGCCAAAATTCCCAATACTATAAGGAATGTCGTCAACATACAGCCTCGTCCCTATAAATATACATACGACGAGTGACAGATTATGACAAATGGCGATTTTGGCGTTTTTTGGAGCATTCTTTGAGTTTTGAGGGGACGGAAACCTCTGGATCCAGCCCCGGCCTCGTCATCTCGCCCCTTCAGCTGTCATCCCCGCGTAGGCGGGGATCTATAACCATCCCGCCCAGCCGGGTTTTCCGCGCTCCCCCTTGCCTAGTAGTTCCTTCCCTAAAACCCATGAAATCCCTTGAGATTGTATCAAAATCTTGACATGATAATAGTATATTTTTCTTTGTATGCCAATCCATTTAATCTCGCCGAAAAAATTAGTCTATCCCGTAAATCGTGATAAGACGAGCTTCTTAGAAAGCCCGATTTATCAACCCGATGGCATCAGCAACCTAGTGGAAATATAGACTGTAAAAAATGAACAAATAATTTCAAACATTATAGGATAAATCGTATGGCAAAACATTTTAGTGTCCGTTTGGCGTGGCATGAAAATGGCTGGAATGGTCATATCTGCCAAAATCCGCAAGCAAATTCTTATTGCATTGGGTCGCACTCCTATCCAGGTACAGCGGTAAGTGATAATAGAGATATTGATTACGAGAAAAAGCATGCTGGAGAGGCTATTTGCAAGCATTCGTGTAAAATTGCATGTGGATATAGTGCGAATGCCTTTGGTGCGGATTCCATTACGATGCTAATCAAAAAACCATCGTGGTGGAAACCTGACGATGCTGAAGATGCTGTGGTTACTATTCCTCCATATACGGCATGTACTTGGCAATACGATGCAATGTATTTAGGTGATGTTGCCCCTGATTCTGGTAGTGGAAAGTATGACAATAATAAACGCTTTGAAAATGCGAAACAGTATTTTAGGCAATTTGAACCCGGAAAATCATTGATTTTTTATTATGCAGGCTTGAGTAATCCGTTTTCTGAAGAGGATAATGAAAATTTTGTTCTTGTGGGAATTTCGCGATTAAAGGAAATGCATGATTTCATGTATTATGGAAATCCTACACAAGAAATTTGTGAAAAATATGCAAATGGCCTCGTTTGGCAAAAGCCGATAACATCGAATTATCCAGATGAAGGTTTCTGTATTCCTTATTGGAAGTACGCAAATGACAAGGACATCATGGAGAAATTGGTTATAAAACCGGTTAATAGGGAACCCTTCAAATATGCAAGTAGGGAGGTTCCTGCAGATGATGCCATTGAAGTTGTAAACCAATTTATTGTTGCCGTAGATACACTTATTCAACTTGGTGATGATACCGAAAATTGGAACGTTCGTAAGAGCTGGCTTTCTAGTGTGTTAAATGAATTATGGGCTGTTCGAGGTCCATTTCCTGGTCTTCCTTCTGTATTGGAAAATACAGGTTTTGGAGCGGAACTTGTTCAGCCTTTTGTGAATTTGACAAACATTGAAGACGTAAAAAAGTTCTACAATGAGTTTGTTGAGCTGATGAATGAAAAGAGAGATGATGTATGTGGCATTAAATTTGATGGAGAAATATTAAAATCTAGAAGAAGAAGATTCCGTTGGCTAGGCGACGAAAAAGATCATAATCAAAGTGTTCAAAAGCTTCTTTTGAATGTATTGCCGCGCATTGATTTGTCGAAAGAACAAGTTGAAAATATAATATCAGACAATCGAGATAGGGTTTCCATAACGTCAACACATGAAGAAATATTAAAAAACCCATATCTTATCTTTGAACAGTATGTTGGCCTAGAAACGGATGATATCATTTCCTTCTATAAAATTGACAATGGGATGATTCCTTCCCCAAATTATGGCTTAGAAAATTTTAAGCATGTTGCCTCGACAGAGCGTCTCAAGGCTTTGTGTGTGGATGAATTGAATAGAATTCCTGCGCATTCATTTGGTAAAGCCGAAACGATTTTACAAAATATCAATGAACGCTTAGGTCGAATGCCTGATTGGAAAACATCTCTATTCAAAATGAAAAATTTTGAATTTGATAATGATGTCTGGGAGCAGGGGATCTATCAGATACCGGATAATAATGGTGAACTATATTTATATCTTGAAGATGTTTACGAAGACGAAAGAATAATTGAAAAAGTCTTTAAAGAACTTGCTGAACGTAGTGATATTCAGTTGAAGTTACCTATTTCGAAAGAAAAATTTATAGAAAAATTGAGGAGAGACAATTCGTCAATAGAAAAAAAATCTCATGAAGAATATAATCGTATTCTTGACAAACAGGCGAATGTCTGTATGCAGATTTTTAGGAAATCAATCTGCGTGCTTTCGGGTGCTGCAGGAACGGGAAAAACTACGGTTATTCAGGCTTTGTTGAGTAATATTGAAAGAATAAATCCTGGAACATCCTTCCTTTTGATGGCTCCCACAGGAAAAGCGGCGGAGCGAATAAAAAAACAGACAGGAAATGAAAAGAAATCAATGACAATCCATTCATTCTTGGCAAAAAATGGATGGATTAATGAAAATTTCACGTTTAAACGGAGCAAAGGAACCAAAAGCAATGATGTCAATACGTTGATATTAGACGAATGCTCTATGATTGACCTAAATCTCTTTGCAACATTGGTTAGGTCAATAAACTGGAATAGTGTTCAACGATTAATTTTGATAGGCGATCCGAATCAGTTGCCTGCTATTGGACGAGGCCGAGTTTTCGCAGATACCATTGAATGGTTAAAAAAAGAATATCCAGATAATGTCGGTGTACTAACTGAAAATGTTCGTCAACTGGTAAATAAAATTGAAGGGAATGGCGATGGCATTTTGGAATTGGCGAATGTATTTATTCAAGAACGTCAAAAAAATGAAGAAGACCATGGTAAATCTGCGCAATTGAAAATGGAAAAAGAACGAATTTTTGAAAAGATTCAACTAAAAGCGAACGGTGATGTAGACAAGGATTTAAGCGTTTGGTTTTGGAAGGATCAAGATAATCTTGAAAATCTTTTGAAAAGTGTGATGATTAAAGATATGGAGAAAATGACGGGGACGCGAGCAGATGCTACGCCAGACTCGGTAAATAAATTGTGGCAGGAGGTATTGAAGGGGGATAAGCAATTTGTTCAAGTGCCTGAAAGAATGCAAATTATAACTCCATATCGGGGTGAATTCTATGGCTCGAATTCAATAAACCTCCTTATGCAGGATACATTTAATCATAAATGGGCTAATAAATTTAGGCTAGAAGGAATAACGATATACGATAAAGTCATTCAGAAAATTAATAGGCCAAAATCCAATATGACATTCGCCTATGATTTTGATGAAAATGATAATGTTGAAGCCGAAATTTATAATGGTGAAATCGGCATTGTTGGTCCGCATCCATTTGACAAGAAAAAAATTCATGGTCTAAAGCGTCTACAAAAATTTTGCGTCAAATTTTCAAATGAAAGTAGGCAAAATCTGCTATATAATTATGGAAAGGTTGCTACAAGAAACAAAAAGGGAAAATTTCTTCACGATCAAAGTGTTGAAGAAAATCTTGAGCTTGCGTATGCAATTAGTGTGCACAAATCGCAGGGGTCAGAATTCGATTATGTGTACATAATTGTACCCAAACGAGATAGTCATCTTTTGAGTATGGAACTGCTTTACACGGCACTAACCAGAGCGCAAAAGCATGTGACGATTTTTCTACAGGATGATATGGGTACGTTAAGTTCTTTGAGCCAAGTAGAAAAATCGGCTGTGAGAAAGATTAATTCGTCTGTTTTCTATTTCAATCCTTTGCCAGAAGTTTTGCTTTATGAAAACAAATGGCGTCAGGACGGAGCTAAACTAGCGACACTATCCGAATACAGGGTCCGTTCAAAGTCAGAAGTGATTATAGCGAATATGCTTTCCGAGCAGGATATTAAGTTTGAATATGAAAAACCGCTTTATGCGCCTGACGGAACGATGTTCCTGCCTGACTTTACTGTGATTTTTAAAGGTGAAGAATACTATTGGGAACATTTGGGTATGTTGGATAGGCCTAATTATGCAACACATTGGGCAAAAAAAGAAGAATGGTATAACAAAAATTTTCCCGGAAAGTTGATCGTGACTCGAGAGGGAAATAATCTTTCTAAAGATGCCGAAAAAATTATTCAAGAGTATCGTTTTTAGTAAAACTTTGTCAAAGTGTCAAAATTTTCAGTGAAGGTTATATATGGCTTTATACGCAAAAGGTGACAAGGTTATTAATTCAAAAACAGAATTAAAAGGTGTCGTTATCGAAGTGAAACCAGCCATTCGCGGAAAACAACTTTATCTTGTTTCATTCTCTAATGGTTCACAAGAGTCCATTTTGGAAACTGTACTTCGCAGGGATTGTGATATATCAAATCCTTTTGAACGCTGTAAATTGGGAATGACGGCAACATATTCTAATTTTCTGAAACAAAATACAACGTTCAAGATTAAGAATTCTACAAATAATACGATTTCGTCTTTAAAGGCTTCGAGGACGATGTTCAAACCATATCAGTTTAAGCCTTTGTTGAAATTTCTCAATTCAAACCAAAGAAGGCTGCTTGTAGCTGACGAAGTTGGTCTTGGTAAGACGATTGAGGCAGGCCACATAATGCTGGAATTGAAGGCGCGTGGCGAATTGACGGATGTGTTGATTGTGTGCCCCAAGTCACTTCAAGAAAAATGGCGGACGGAACTGCTTGATAAATTTGCGCTGAATTTCAAGGTGTATGAAAAATCGTCGGAATTAATTCAGGATATGAAGAATTCCATTGGTTACGTAAAAGCGATTATCAATTATGAAAAATTGCAGTTGAAGGATGATGATCCAAAACGGGTCAATCTGGCAAATTTCTTTAAAAACAGTGGAAGGAATTTCAGTCTCGTTCTCTGCGATGAATCACATAGATTACGTAATCCGGGAACCCTGACATATAAGGGGGCGACTGAACTCCTGCGCATTGCAGATGCGGCTGTATTCTTGTCGGACCCGTAATGTTGAAGCAAGAGGATCTGTTTAACCAGCTGTCACTACTGGATGAATTGGAATATAACAACGAAAGCGTCTTCCTGAACCGATTGGAGGAAAATCGTCCTTTCCAAGCCGCTATACGGCAGCTCAATTCGCAGAATCCTCAATATAGTTTGAGTGATGTGTGGCAAGAGCTTTGTAATTCTGAAATAACTATTAGTTATGCTACTGACGACGTTGTCTACTATCGAGAATCAAAGAAAGTAGAAGAAGTTTTTAAAGAAAACAAAATGTTTTCTGAAATCAACAAATTGATGAATGGTCCAGATAGCGATAATGTTCGCGCAAGACTACAATATTTGTTATCCTCTATGAGCGTCTTGAATTCGACTTTTTCAAGAACGCGAAAAAGGGATGTGACAACGGACTTGTCACAAGCGGAACGAAAACCGCATAAAGTGAATATTGAATTAACAAGTACGGAATGGATGCTTTGGGGGGATTTGTTAAGCGAATATAGAGAGAAATCAAGCGGTTCCCCACTGGGCATGATTTCGATAAGGAAGCAAATTGCTAGCAGTCTCTATGCCTATATGAATAAACAGGGTGTGCCTTTTGATGGCAGTATTGACTCTAAATTCGATAAATTCAGGGAAATAATTGATGAAGTATGTAAAAAGAGAAATAAAAAACTGATTGTATTTGCGGAATTCATAGAAACCCTGAATTACCTTAGTTCTCGCCTGGAAGAATGTGGCATAAAGAATGTTTTATACCATGGTGGGGTAGACAATCGCGAACTGTCTTTGAGTCAATTCAAGCAAGACAAAGACGTTATGGTTTTTCTTGCTTCTGCAGCAGGGACAGAGGGCCTTGATTTGCAATTTTGCGACTCCATTGTGAACTATGATTTGCCGTGGAATCCGATGGTTATTGAACAACGAATTGGCCGAGTTGATCGAATTGGGCAAAAATCAAAGGTTGTCAATATCTATAATATGGTAGTGACCAACTCTATTCAAGATACTATTTATGAGAAACTCTTGGATAGAATAGGAATATTTGAATCAACAATTGGCGATATGGAAATTATTCTCAATCGGCCTATTGGGGATGGTTCGGATTTAACCTTTGGGGATGTTATTGAACAGTTGGGAAATGAATTGTATACGGATTCATTGAACGACGATGAACGAGAAAAAAAGTTGAGAGAAATTGAGCGGGCCGTAGAAAATGAACGTGTGACTCTACGGAAATTAGAAGAAGGGCTTGACAATTCTCTTACCTTTGATGACTACTTTAAAAATGAGATTAATCGGATCTTGCATAACAATGCGTATGTGACCGAATATGAATTGAAGAATTACATTGATTCGCTAATCAGGGATTGTCTCCCGACATGTGAATTGAATGAGTATATGCTAGGCGAATATACTTTTAACGTCCCCAAAAGCAAGCCTAATGCAGTAAAGAATTTCCTTATAGAAAATGGTGACAAGTCTACGGACGAAAAGAAGATTAGTACGAATTCGTTCATTATGAAAATAGATGACAAGTCGTTCAATTTGACTTTTACACAGGATATTGCTTATGAGAAGCGAGGTTTGAATTTCATAAACATTTATCACCCGCTTATTATGGCATCGTTGTCATATTTCGAAAAGAAGTTGGATAAAAATATGACAGCATTCTCCTTCGCCCTACAAAGTGATGGAAATGCTAATATCCAAAATAAGGTTTTCTTCTTGGGATTGTATAAGCTGACGTTTGAAAGAAAGAATGATTCGAACGGAAAGAAATCATCGGAACTTTACCCAATAATTTTTGAATATACTCAAGATGGATTGCTTGAGTGTGACGCTGAGATGGCTGGATGGATTTATCGAAATTCCCAATCAAATGGATGCGAATGCAATGCTCCGAACGTTGATTCGTCGGTATTTGATGAACTTCAATTAGAATTTGCTGAAAAAATTGATGCTGTCGCTGACGAGAAGAAGAAGGAACGGGAACTTTTGGAGAATGGTAATAGACAGCAAAACTTAGAACAAATGAATATATATTATGATTCTCGCATTTCTCATGAAGAAGAAATGATAAAACAATATGAATTTAACGAACAATATGCATTTTCTGAAGAAGTAAGAAGTAATGCAAAAAGAGATAAAAAATTGGCTTTGGTCAGATTGGGTAAATGGCAAAAGGAAAAAGAGGAAAAAATATCCTTATTGACAGGGGAAAAAGAGGTTTTTGTTGAAACGAACTTGCTTTCGTTAAGTTGCATAACAATTAAATGAGATGTATGATGAGTCAAATAACTGTTGGCCTGGATTTTGGAACGCATAATACAAAGTTGTGTGTTGAAGACATTGATGGAAATGAAAAGATGTATAAATTCTTCCCATTTAAGAACAATGGTAAAGATGAGTTTCTTTTACCATCTGAAATGTTTATTGCAAATAACGGTAAGATTACCTATGGTTTTGTGGGTAACGAGGGAAATGGCAGATTTATCCAGAATTTCAAACAGCGAGTATTTACGGATTTAAAAGGGAGTGATGAGGATAAGCTATACTGTATTTGGTTTATAGCGAATATAATCTTTGACTTGGAGAAGGAATATTCAGATCAATTCACCATCCAAATGGGTGTCCCTGCCGACAATACCAATCTTACTGAAAAAAAGAAATTGGCAAAGTCAATTGTAGCGAGTGCGTATTATCTAGTTGAAGATGTGTTTAAAAATGATAAGAATCTTTTTTTGAAAACTACAGAACAGGAGTTGATTTCCAAAACAGTATTTATAGTTGATGAAGAAAAGATAAAAAGTTATGGAACACTAATTTTCCCAGAAGCTTATGCTTATCTATTGATGTTTACTAAGCGGGATGCAATCCCAAGTGGAATGTCGCTCATTGTAGATTTAGGTGGCAGTACAACAGATATATCTTTCTTTAATATTTCTACAACAGGAATGGCTGGACAAAATCCGGTTATCTATAGTTTTCACTCCTTAAATATTGGAACAAATCAACTTTATCTTCCTCAGGAAATCTCTGATAAATCAAAAGAAGATGAAATTAAACGCTCTTGGCTCGCGAACAAGTTGAGTTCCCTTGGTTCTGTAAAATGGTTATCTAAATCTAAAGCGATGAACTATAAGGTTTTGTTGTCTGATAAAGTCAATGAAGAAAAACTAGAAGTTTATAAAGAACAATTTGATAAGACATGTGAAAAAATAGTTATGGCTTTGCTTAAACGCTATCGACAGCAAAGACAAGGAAGTGTAGCTCAGCTTTTGGATGCATTGTCTAATCGTCCCATTATCTTTGCTGGTGGTGGAAGTATGAATTCTCGTTTTCGCCTAAAATACGAGTTTAAGGGAAACAAACAACAATGTTTTTCTGATCCCAAACTTATAACAAGTAAAGACTGGGAAGCAAAGGACTTTGATAAGGAACATCTAAAAGATTTGGAGGAGCGCGATTTGATAGCCTTGTTATCAACCGCATACGGGCTTGCCCACGCTTCGGATGACATGAACGATGATATAGAAGTTCATAAAATTGAGGATATATTTGGTAATTATAAAGCTCATACTCAAACAGAATATGATGTCGGCTTTAATTATGGCTTAGATTATGATGCTGTTAAATAACCAGATCAAGTACAAGTAATCGGGGATCGCTCAAAAAAAACAGCGAGTCATTGGCTAAATATATTACCTGTTTACTTCTTCCTCAACTTCCCGCCGGCAATTACCACCAGTAACGCGCCCGCAGCTACGCCACCGACTTTCTTGACGTCGCTCCAGAATTGCCTCCGGTTCGCCTTGCATTGTTCGCAAAGCTTTTCGGTGTCTTCGGGTTTATCGCAGCCGCACTTCTTGCATTTGTTCCAGAGTTTTTGAGTCATAAACTTTTTCTCATTTCTTGTATTTTTTTCTTATGCATCGCCTTGAGTCTTGCCCGGTCTGCGTTGAGCGAGGCGATGTTTTGGGCAATAGCTTCGATTTCGGTCGGGTATAGTTTTGTGGGCAGTGCCCTGTAGTAGTTCTTGAAATCCCTGTCGCGAATAGTCCCTTCGGGAATTTTGTCGCCCATCTTTGCGTTATTTCCAAAAATCACTAGGTCAACGAACTTGTCCTTCAGTTTCGGGAACTTTTCGCACAACGCCTGGATGTGTCCGTAGTTCTGGTGGTGCGGATTTTTCATCGAGAACCTCTTTTTACCTCGGCTCACAATGACTGTCCACTGCTTGTCATAGGCTTTGCCGACAATCAGCCCGATGTAGGTCTTCTTTTCTACGACGAGGACGCCCTTCTCGGTTACGGCGATGATGTCGATTTGCTGGACTCCGTGACTCCCGTCCACATAGATGTCTCTAAAGACTATACCTTTGCTTACGGATTTGATGTTGTTTGCGGTAAAACATTCGCCAATACAACCGACAATCTGGTTCTGGAAGAACCACATGAAAAAGACAATCGCAGCGAGAATGACAAGAATCGTTATCATGTTACGGGACTCCTGGATTATAGGGGAGTACTAAATTGAATATATATAAAATATAATCCTCTAACAACAATGTAAAATTTCATTAAGCCCCTTGCCAATTTTCTGAATAATAGGTACATTACTGCCCGACGTGTTTTTCCGTCTAATGGGAAAATGCGTCTTTTTTTATTCCGGGAGTGACGCGCCCGCAAACAGGGAGGTCACTAAATGGATCTTGCGAAATTCGAGAAAGCCCTAAAAATTGGGGAAACTGTCGCCGTGGAGTTCAAAAGGGCGGGCGGCGCGATAGAATCTGATACATTCGAGACGGTCTGCTCGTTCTCGAACCGTTTCGGCGGTGATATTTACCTGGGAGTACTTGACAACGGGACTGTTGTCGGCGTTCCTAAGAACGCGGCGCAATCGATGGTGAAAAATTTCATCAGCGCTGTTGGCAATCCGGACCTGTTCAGCCCCACGCTTTACCTGGAGCCCGAGATTTTCACTTATCACAAAAAGACCCTGATTCATATTCACGTCCCTTCGAGCGGCGAAGTGCATTCGTTCAAGAAACGAATTTATGACCGCATAGACGATGCAGACGTCAAGGTCACCGCGACGGCGAAAATCGCGCAGATGTATATCCGCAAGCAAGAAATATACACCGAACGCAGGGTCTATCCATATGTGAAAATGAAGGACTTGCGCCTAGATTTGTTGCCGCTGATACGGACTCTGGCAAAGAACAACGCTGGCGGCAAACACCCGTGGGAAAGGCTTTCGAACACGGCATTGCTGAAGAGTGCCGGGCTTTACGCCGAAGACCATGTGACTGGCAAAAACGGGTTTAACCTTGCGGCGGTGATGCTCCTTGGCCGCGACGAAGTCATTCGCGACATTTGTCCGGCTTACCAGACGGATGCGCTCGTCCGCAAGGTGAACGTTGACAGGTATGACGACCGCTTGACGGTGGTTACAAATTTGATCGAGAGCTTTGACCTGCTTTTTAATTTCGCGACATCGCACCTGCCTGATAAATTTTATGTGGAAGATAAGGAACGCAAGTCGCTCCGGAATATCGTGGCCCGTGAAATGCTGGTGAATACGCTGATGCACCGCGAATATTCGAGTTCGTACCAGGCACAGTTTGTAATTGAGCAAGACAGGATGTTCATTGCGAATGCGAACAGGGCAAGGTTCAACGGACCGATTACGCTCCGGAATCTTGAGCCGTTCCCGAAGAACCCGCTAATTGCAAGTTTTTTTCGCAACATCGGCTATTCGGAAAAACTCGGTTCGGGCACCCGCAAGATGTTCAAGTACGGGAAGCTTTATTCCGGCGTCGAGCCTGAATTTATTGAAGATGATGTTTTCCGCATTATCCAGCCACTGAACGAAAATTATTCGTTTGACGCGGAAATTGCTAATGAACGTGGTAAAGAAGAAACTACCCAGAAAACTACCCAGAAAACTATCCAGAAAACTACCCAGAAAATACTTGATGCGATAATGAATAATCCAAATGTGACTAGGTCAGAGTTGTCAGAAATCTGTGGGATATCTGATAGCGGTGTAAAATGGCAATTGAAAAGCCTCACAAAATCCGGGCGAATTTCTCGAATCGGTGGTGATCGCGGCGGCTATTGGGAAGTACACGATAAATAGCATAAAATGCTAGAGAAGCAGACACTCTTATTACCCCGAAAATTTCGCGAGGTATTCCTTCGCGTCGCAGCTTTCGACCAAATCGCCGAGCAGTTTCTGCAATCTTTCGAGTACGGCGCAGCCCGCATGTTCGAACACGACGACCTTCTTAAAGCGGTCCCTGTGCCGTAGCAAGAATTCCAGGTTGTTCATGTCCGTCTTCGGGAAACCGTAGCCCAGGAAATAGATTTCCTGCGCATTTTTCAGGTAGTAGTCCGCCTTACTCCAAAGCAGGTTGAAGAGGCTCCCGCGCAAGAAGGATTCCTTCGCATGCGCCATCGGGATATAAATCGGCGTATCCTCGCGATAGATGGGGAAACTCCTGTCGCAAGGCTCCACCTGGCACACGTTCTTCAGGTCGAGCGGGTCCGATGCACCCTTTACCGGGTACCAGTTGAGCGAACCATGCAACTTGATGAGGTCAACCGTGAGCGTCCGCGGGGCACGAACCGCACTCCGGTCCGCAGGGTCAATGCGAACGCCGTAATCCACCGCCACGCGGGCAGAAAGATCCGGATCGGCCGCAATCACGTCTTCGATAAGCGTGTCGTAGTTGAACGATAGCAGTAGCGTATCGCGCACGCCCTCGCCCGGGCAGTTCTCGCAACCCGAAAGGAACTTGCGGAGCACTGCGGCAGATTCCGCATCCACGCCCTTGTCGTGCCTAATCTCGTTTGCGATAAAGCGCAAAAGTTCAAAGCGCAAACTGGAATGGTACAGGCTCTCGCGCACGCCGGGGAAAATCTGCGCCGAAAGTATGGAGGTCGAAAGCCGCTCGATGTCCAGGTAATCCGGCTGGCTATTGCACAGCTCCAAAAAGCGCGTGCAGTATTCGCGCAGGTGCGGGAACTCGTCCGGAATCCCGAAGGGAATGCGCTCGTTCAGGTCGCGGAGCGTGGGCATCTGCGGGCAGAAAGACTTGCTGAAGCCGGAGCCCAGCACAAAAATACGGCGGTATGTACCCGATGTAGTTTCCATAGCCTACTCCCTTAGTCGTCCTTAATGCAACGGACTGCGTTCAAAGTTCTTTTTACCACATAATCTTTAAACTGGAGGGAATTTTTCTTGTTAAAAACAACAGGATAGGCGTTTAGCTTATTATACGAGACTGGAGTCGACTGCCAGAATGTCGCGAGTTTGGTCCTGTCAGAAACGGCACTCACCGTGTCGTAGGCAAGTGAAGAATCTCTCCCTACAGTAAGCGTCCTTTGCATAGAAAGGTTGAGCCCAACAACATCATCACCCTCGTAAAAGTCAGCGTAATTCGCGTAGTATGTCCGGACATCTAGATCAAAATAATACATCTCCGTATAAGAAGGCAAGTGCCACCCCTCCATGCAGATTCCGCGAATATTTTTGCCCTTGAGAACTGTATCCGTAGACGCCATGTCGTAATTTTTATCGAGCCCCACTGCCGTAGACCAGGAATAATACACCGTGTCGTTATCGCCAATCGTCTCGACAGGGTATGGGCTGTTTGCGGTATAGGCATAACCGACCGTAGGCAAGTAGGCCAAGTTTTCTGCCATCCACGTCTTTCCAAGAATCGTTATGGCGGCATAGACTCTACCGTCTCGCTCGTCCGTCACATGGAATGTATCGGCCGGGACCCACTTAGAATTATGGCAAACGCTGTTTGTCAAGCCATTAGGCTCAACAAGCCCTTCATTCTCCTCGTTACAAGGGGACATGTAGTTGACCTGACTTTGCGTCACCCATGAGTAATACGGGTATCCTGAATCCTTGCACCGCTTATGGACGCCATTCCTTAATGTAACTTCCATGCCCTCAATTTCTTTACTACAATAAGTCCCTGCCAGCGAATCTGCCTGAGTAAACAAAATCCAGCTACTTTTTCTGGCTAGAGTGTCACAAATGAATCTCTTTCCAAGGTAGACCGTATCTTTCCCGTGAGCTTTTCTATCGCATTCCCCAAAAAGGCGTGAATATTGCGAATTGTATGATTCACCTACACTGAGATTCCCCAAACTACATTCATATGTCAAATCGTCTGTAAAGTACACGAAATCTTCATCGCGCGTGCAAACCTTATATTCCAAGTCCACGGGGTACAGCTTTCTTTTGCTCCACGAAGCATGGTAGCAGGTAAAGACCGAATCTTCCGTCACCCGAACAAACGAGGAGTCACTAGTGCAAAGGCCAAACCTCCTTTCATTTTCTTTCAGCACGTATTCCGACCAGCTGCCCTTTTTGCAAGTATATATGACGGTATCTTCCGCAATACTATAGGTCGTATCGTCAGCGCAAATACCGTATATCTTTTCATATTTATTCAACGCTCTTCCCGACCAATAGCCATCGTCGCAAGTGTATAATTTGTTATCTCGGATAACCTTATAAAGCGTATCAAGCATGCAAAGGCCAAGTTTCTTTTCATATTCATCCAGTTCCCGTTTCATCCACCCTCCATCCATACAGATATAGGTGGCTGTATCTTCGGTTATCACGTATGCCGTATCCCGTTCGCAAAGTCCGTACTTCAATTCAGCCTCAGATGCCGTTTTGAAGGTGTATAATTTTTGATTATTCAACTTGCATATATATTTCTGATCGCGGTCCGTGTATATCTTGCCGTATTCCTCGATCGTGCACGATACGGAATCCGCACGTTCTTCAAAAAGCCGGTGCTCAATTTCTTGCCAACTTTGGGCGAGGTGATTACACAGGTATTCCTTATGGCCCACAAATGCCGTCGTATCCCACCGGGTAGAATCGCACCGGGGCAGCAAACTCGTGTTATTGTAGAAGGCCCACCTATTACTTGACAGACACACGGCGTAGCGGTCATCGTAAACAACTAATTCATCGACGCGGTCATTCGTGCAGAAGCCGTGCTCGTGATTGACACCATCTTCGTCCGACTCCCACATATAGAATATATTCTCGACGTGTTGACCACTTTTAGTATTACAGAAATACTGGATGGTATCGAGCTTGACTATGGTGCCGCTCATGGATTTCAAACAAAACCCGTACACATCAAGGACCGTAGCACGTTGCCATTCCGCCGTATTCCTGCAGACAAACGTCGTATTGGAATCGGCCTTGGCAATAGTCCCGAATACCCCGGAATAACATTCACCCAGTACCGAGGCGGGGTATTGCAGGGCCACCCAGCCGGAATCGGAACAGGCATACCGCGTCCCGTTCATGGTCACGTCTTCGTGCCTATTGCCACTCAGGCAGGGCCTGCCGATATCTTCGAGCCCAGCCAGCGTCCACATTCCCTTGGAGCAGGTGTACAGGGAATCCGACCGGCCCTTATAAAGGTACTTGTCGCCAGCTTCGCATACGGTATAGTTTCTAGTAGATTCCCACCCGCCCGCAATGCAGTCAAAGGCGGAATCAGTTTCAATGACATAGACAATACGGCCGTCATTGATCTTAGAACATGCGGGCAAGTCGCCCTTCTTCTCGGTAATCGATTTCTGCTTCATGCAACGCACGCTACCAAAGCGCCCGTCGTCCTTCTTCACTACCCACTGGCCCTCTTTGGGGACTACGACGATACTGTCATCGCGCGTCATGTAGAATGCCGTGTCGTTGATACCCGTACAGGTAAGCATGTCGTTCCTGCCCTTCACGCAGCTGCCGGCATATACAGGCTTGTAGTCGTCCTTGGATTCAAGCAGCAGCCTGTAGTCCGCAGCACGGGGCACCTCGTAACCGTCGGGGCAGAGCGCGGCCGCATCGTCAACCTCGAGGTACAACCTTCCGTAACCTTTGCACAGGGAATCCGCATAGTCATAGCAGGTGCTTGTCGGGTGCGTCGCCTTGCTGTCGAGATTTTCGAGAGTCCACACGTCAACTCCCGAAGTCATCAGGGTGTAGACCTTGCCGCCATCCTTGTCCACAACGGCGCTGCCCTGGCCGTATTCGCTCAGGTCGATGGAATCCGTTTCGCTGATGGGGCCATCCTTTACGTCGACAATGGTCTCGACGCTGCTGCTGGAGCCCTTCGCGTTGGCACCCTTCGCGGCACTACTGCTGCTTTCGGATTCTACGTCGTCGCGGTTGCTCAAAAATTCAGAATCGTCGTCACCGCAGGCATAGAGCGCCATTGCCATTGCAACGCCACAGGAGGCAAGGAGTGTTTTCTTGATAGTATTCATTACCTGCCCTCCCCGACGTTCAATTGTAGGCGATATGTGCTAGGATCCTTGAACCTGCGCCAGTCCTCCTGGAGGCAGATGAACTTTTCGCCATCGAATTCCTTGACGGTTTCATCGTTATTAGTGTTACACACGCCATATTTTGCTTCAAGGGCCGATATATTGCGCCAGCCCTTTTCGGTGCAGGTGACGCGACCATAGTCCTTCGACGTGGCGAGTTCCCCGATGTTCTTTGTCGTACACAGGGGCAGGTCATCAAAGAAATCGTGCCAGTAACCGGCACCTCCACAGTAGTACCGCGCGGTCCCTGTTTCGGGGTAGACCTTGCCCTCGTCTTCCTTATAGCATTTAGGTAACTGTTGAAACCAAAGCGCAGCAGACGATTCAAGCGTATCGTAATAACATGTTGCAATCGTCGTATATGTTTTTTCGGGATCGTCTGAACCGCCCACTATGTGCCTGTTGTTTTTCTTGTTACAGACCATCACGCTGTCATAGGTATTTTCCAATGTACCTACGTATATCCACCCTGAAGATCGGCATATACTATAATAGTCGCCAGACTTGACGATTGTCCCGGTCATAGTAGAATCACATTTGCCAACTACGACCTCTAGCGAGTATTCGACCCAGCCCGTAGTGTCGCAAATGTACTCCATCTTTTTGCTACTATAGGTACCGTTTTCGAACATGAACAGTTTTTCGGGAGTGCATGCGCCAAAGCGTTCTTCCAGTTCGGTGTAGCGCGACCAGCCATTCCCGCGGCAAATATACCGCGTGTTCTTGAAGTCAATCGTGTCGTTCATGTGCACCGAAGAACTGTCGTCGCAACTCCCTACATAGTCACTGAGTTCCGCCTTTCTCCATTCGTTGCTGTCGCAGTGGTACAGTTCTATATTGATTCCCGCAATCACCGTGTCGTTGACTCCGGCCCTCCTCTTGTTGCAGACCCCGATGGAATCCTCCAGCGGCGTGAGGTTGCGCCAGGATTCTCCCGTGCAGTAGTAGTTTACGCCGTTGAACCACATCAGTGAATCCTTGGTCTTGGCGTTACACGTGTTGGGTGAATACTCCAGGTCCGCCACCTGCCAGATGCCGTCCAGGCAAATCATCATCGTGTCGTTATAGACAATGGACTTGCCCTTGCTGGGGCAACTTTCGCTAAAGTCCGGGAGCCACCCCTTTTCCGGGTAGCAGCGGTAGTTCTCCTTTTCGCCGAACACGTAAACCTGCGTCTCCGGATTCTGCCGGGTAGTATCACAGGGGGGCAGTTCCCTTTTCGACTCTACAAAGTCAGGGTAGCCCACGCAGCGGATATTGTAGAAACTGGAATCCTTCGCCTTGATGAACGAGGCCTTTTCCCTACCCTTCTTTCTCATATAGACCTTTCCGTCCGATGTCAGGTAGTAGCCGGTCGTATCCTTGCCAGAGCACCTGAGTACGCTATCCATTGCGCAAGAGCCACCGTACTTGAGGTCCATCAGCGTATCGATTACGGCATACTTTGCGCGGTAACTTTCCAGGACGTTCCATTCCCTTATCGTGGGCAGGCGCGTACTGTCGGGGCATGCCCGCTCGGTCTTGCTGTCCGTCGCCAGGAACAGGCGCCCGTAATCTCTACAGTTGCCGTTCTGCCTGTTGTAGCAAACGCTACTGTCCCCGTCCGCCCTTTCGGTCACCCCCTGCGTGTACCATACGATGTTGCCCGTGCGGATCCTGTAGGTATAGGAATCCGTGTACCTGTCATATACCGTGTCTATCGAGAAATCCCCAGTCGCCTCCAGGTTCGACTTGATATAGTATTCCTTGTCGGTCGTGTCCCTTTTCTCTTCGGGTTCCGACTTTGCGCCCGGCTCTTGCCTATCGCCCGGTACCTGCTTGTCGCCTGTGTCCGGGTCCTCGTTCCCTGAAATTTCCGCATCGGCGGGTTCGCTCGTTCCGCCGAAATCGTCCGACTCATCTGAACCGCACGCCCAAAAAGCCAGGCATGCAGCCAGCCCTAGCCAAGAAATTCTCATCCTCACTCCCTTGCCCTGTTGGGGGCAACAAGTTTCCTATGGATAAAATAATAAAAAATGGGCTGGCGCTACAACATCGCCTTCATAAAACGGCTAATCATTTCGCGTAGCCGACGGGATTGTTCAGCAAGGGCACCTGCGAGTCCGAAAGCTTGAGAAGCTTCTTGATGGCGGGAACGTCCATCGTCATGCGCGGGCGGGTCACCAGGCCCATGCCGGCACAGAACAAATTAATATTCTCGCTCACGATGCCCGCATCGGTTCCCATCGTCACCTTCGCGCGGGCGTCGCTGCTGCCGAACTTGGTCTCGTCCGCAACGATGAGGATGCTGACCGGGGCCGCCTTCGCCCAATCCTGACGGTCGGCAACGAGCCCCCTGTGGTCACCCTTCGCCACCTGCTTCAGGGCGTTTTCCTTGTTCAGGTATTCCGAGACGCCCTTGCTCGTGAACACGAACACGCGGATTTCCTGAAAGTTGCGGGCAGTCGGCGATGTGAGCTTGCCATCGGCAGGGCGGTTCACGCCGATAGCCGCAAAAAGCAAATTCGAAAGATCCTGGTCACTGAGCATCTTGTCGCTGAACTCCGTGCCAGAAGCCCTGTCCCAGAGCGCCTCCATGACAGGCTTGCCGCCGGTCTTTGCCGGAGCGGGGAGCTTTTGGAGCTGCGCCATGGCAAGCGTACTGCAGATGAGCGTTACCATAAGCGTGAGTGCAAAACGATTTTTCATGGGGAACTCCTTGAGGTTATTCCTTTAAAAAATAACTTCTACTATCGAAATACGGCTATCGATTTCCATTAATTCAAGAATTCTTTGTCGCGTATAAGTAAGGTTTCCCCGCGATTCACCCAACCTATCACCCAACCCATTACCCAACCGCTGTTGACCTTCAAAATAGAACGAAGTCCGCATGAAATGATCCGTAAATGAGAACGCCTTCTCGTCATAGGAACGCAGAATACGCCGCATGCCACTCCCAAGCTGTTCGACCATATCCAAGTCATGGAAAATACGCATAAGTTCGCGATTGCGCGGCATAGAACAGCAGTTGAAGAAATCTTCCC
>JAFZOV010000147.1 GCA_017550445.1 Fibrobacter sp. | reverse complement strand
CTGCACCGCCCTCGGCTGGGAACTCAACAGCGAAAAGTTCATGGGTACGAAGGTGTCGCCGCATACCTTCGGCAAGACGGGATTCACCGGCGCAAGCATTGTGGCCGACCCGGAGAAGGGCGCCGCGGTTGTGTTGCTCAGCAACTTCACCTATCCGCATCGCGAAGCAAACGCCGATCGCATCCACGCCTTCCGTGCTGCACTCAGCGACGCTTTCTTTGGGTAGCTTTTTCTAAATTTGGTTTCGATGAATTTTGAATCCACAGCACTTGCCCTTTACGCCGCCTACTTCGTGTTAGGCGCAGTGGTAAGCCTTATCAACAGCATCGCGGGCGGCGGCTCTACCTTGAGCCTCCCCATCATGATATTTATGGGACTCCCCGCTACAGTAGCAAACGGTACGAACCGCATCGGGCTTATCATCGGGAACTTCAGCAGCGCCATCAACTTGATGCGCCACGGCTACTTGAACAAGAAGATTTTCTTGCAACTCGCGCTCCCCACATTCTTCGGCGCTCTTGTCGGCGCATGCTTCTTGGTTCACATTGGCGACAAACTTTTCCAGGCGATTCTCGCTGTGGTGATTTGCCTTGTGGTCGTCATGAGCAACCTCAAGAAAGATGTTTTGGGCAAGCCGCCTGCAGCGCCGCCAGAGAAGTTGACTCTTAAAGGCGCGCTCGGATTTTTCGGCATCGCCGTCTACGGCTGCATTGTGCAAGTTGGCGTCGGCTTCGTGCAGATTTTTGGCCTCACTCGCTACACTGGACTTTCGCCTATCGAGATTAACGCCCTCAAAAATTCGCTGACCAACGTGTTCCTGGTTGTAAGCACTATTGCACTTGGAATCAACGGAAAAATTGACTGGCCTATTGCTGTGCTGATGGCAGCGGGCGCCTGGGTCGGCGGCTACTTCGGCAGTTTTTTACAGCGCAAGAAGGGCAACAAGTTTATTCAGCGATTCATCAGCGTTTGTAGCATTGCCATGGCCGTCGCGCTAGTGGTGGATTTGGCCGTCAAATAAAAGTGCTTTGCAAAATGTCATTCCCGCGTAGGCGGGAATCTCCTTCCAATTAAAGGTCTTCTCGTTTCTCTCTTGCTCTACGTTCAACCAGCCTCTCCCCGAGGCCAGCAATCAATTGCGCAGCAAGTTCTTCATCGCCTGCCGCTAGCAGTTCTTTTTGCGGGCGTGGCAATCTCTTAATACGCGCTTCCAGCCGCAAGGCCTCTTCGTGGCTATTCAATTCAAACTTTCTTAAAATGCATTCCGGCGGGAACGCCTTGGTAAACTTCGCTCCCTTGCCGGACTTGTGTTGCTCAAAACGAGCTTCTACATCTACGGCATACCCCGTATAGATGCGGTCACCCGCACAACGGAGCATGTAGACGAAATGAGACATTATAAGTCAGACTTAAGCGTCGTCGTGGTGCGCCTTCGACACAATGCTCATGTAGATTGTACCGAGAATCGCCGCACAGAAGCTGCCCAACAGAATGCCAAGCTTAGCAGAATCCTGACGGTCGCCAATATCGAATGCAAGGCTTGCAACAAACAGCGCCATCGTAAAGCCGATACCGGCAAGCATGCCACCGCCCCACAGAATCTTCCAGCTGTAGCTCGGCTTCACCGATACGCCAATCTTGACAGCCAAGAAGCTGAACAGGAAAATGCCAATCGGCTTACCCAGAATCAAGGCCAGGGCCACAGCACCCATCACCGGCACTTCCACGCCGCCCAGCTTGATTTCGACACCGGCATTGCTCAGCGCAAACAGCGGCATAATAAAGAAGTTCACCCAAGGGACCAGCGGCTTGAACAGACGTTCCTGCATCGAAATGCTTTCGCGGGCGCCACGCTTGAGCAGCGTGAAAACTTCGTACTGTTCGTTGCGGTCTTTCGCTTCGCCCGAAAGCTTTCCGCCGACGCTCCCTGCAAATTGAGCAAGCTTGCCCTTGGCAAGCACCGGCTTTGCAGGCACCGAGAGTCCAAGCAGCACGCCCGCAATAGTCGGGTGCACGCCACTCTTCACAAAGAACGCCCAAACCGCGACACCGATAACGCCATGCAGCAGCATGTTGCGAACGCCAATCCGGAACAGCACGTTAATCAAGACCAACAGGGCAATTCCCGAACCGAGCGCCAAGAAGTTGATACCGTCACCGCTCGGGTAGCCAATCGCAATCACCAAAATCGCACCGATATCGTCTGCAATCGCAAGAGTCAAAATCATCACGCGGAGCGCATGCGGCACCTTCTTACCCAGAATCGCCATACAGCCCACCACGAACGCGATATCTGTTGCCGTCGGGATACCCCAACCGTGAGCCGCACTGTTTGCGCCATGCGGGCAAAGCATCAAGTAAATCAGCGCTGGGAACAGCATACCGCCCGCCGCCGCAATAATCGGCAAGCTCGCCGCCTTCGGGTTCCTCAGTTCGCCATAGGTCATTTCGCCCTTGACTTCGAGCCCGATGTTAAAGAAGAAGATGGTCATCATCGCATCGTTGATGAGCCAGTGCAAGTCTGCAGAGCCCACCCAGCTACCGATGGTCATGGCGAACGGCAAATGCCAAAAATGGTGGTAAGATTCGGGGGCGAGGTTCGCCCACAACAGGGCCGCGATCGTCATAATAATCAAGACTATACCGCCCGTGGTCTCCACCTTCATCAAACGCTCGACCGGCGTGATGATCTTTCGGATAGAGGTTTCCGGGAACAAATCTTCAATCTTGTCGCTGCTCGTTACTTTTGCCGACATAGCTACCTGTAATTAGGGTTGAGTGATTCAGCCTTTCGCCTAACAAAATAATCATTTTTTCGGGCGATGGACGCGAAAATCGGTGCAAAATCGCCATTTTGGTAATAAAAGGGGTGAATCGGACTTAAATAGGAGCGAATGTAGCGCCTAGCACCCCACAAAGCCGGGTGTTGTGCATATAAAAGCAATCGAAATGCTGGATTTATATGCACTTCGGGCCACAAAAGCCTCGAAATAAAGCCTGCTCAAAACACCGCGAGCATATAAATCAATAAATTCTTTTGATTTATATGTATTTTCTATACAAATTAACTGTGTTTTGGAGGGGTGGGCGAGTTGTTTTTACAAGAAGAGGCATATAAATCTGCAAAAACAGAGCGTTTATATGCTTTAACAACCGTTTTTACGTTTTAAACAAACTAACAAATGCATGTAAAAACAATCAAACACAAAATTTATATGCCCACCCATTCAAAAAATGCTAAAAATTCTTCTTTTCCATCGGTTACGCCATTAGTTTTGTAAAATAATTCATTTTTTGCAAATAGTTGTTTGCAAAATGCAATGCTTTTGGGGAAAAATCCACTTTTCCCATTTTTCCTTAGTAAATTTCGGTCATTCAAAGGAAAAATATGAATCATATCGCAATGCAGCCCACGGCAACCATGCAAGAGCTTTTTTCTGAACGCGAAAAGTTGCAATCATATTTAAGCTCTGTAAAACAAGCTCAAAAGACGCAAGCAAAGGGCAATCTTAAAGTCTTGACAAAAAAGAACTGTTTTCAGTACTATATAATCAAGGATGTTGGAGATTCCAACGGCACTTACCTTCCGAAAAAGGATATACGCAAGGCGGTGGCAATTGCGCAGCGCGACTACAACAGGGCTGCGGCGGCGGAACTCAAAGAGCAAATTGCGACCATTGACCGGTTTCTTGCCAAGTACCGGCCGGGCGCAATTGATGCGGCCTACACCGAGCTGCATCCGGGCCGTCGCGCCCTGGTGACGCCCGTGCGGGAGAGTGACGATGAGTTTGTCGCGGCATGGCAGCATCACCCCTATACGGGCAAGCCCTTCGAAATCAATGCCCCCGAATTCTACACTAGCACGGGCGTGCGCGTCCGCTCGAAATCCGAAGTCATCATCGCGGACGCGCTCTGTCGCGCCGGTATTCCTTTCCGTTACGAATACTCTATAGGCATCAAGGGCTGGGGTACGCTTTACCCCGACTTCACCTGTCTCAACAAGCGTACCCGCGAAGAAATCATCTGGGAGCATTTCGGACTCATGGGCGACCCGGACTACGTTGAAAACGCTGTGCAAAAAATCGCACACTATGCCGCAAACAGCTACGTTCTCGGCAAAAACTTTATCGCCACATTCGAAAACGGCAACACTCCGCTCTCCGTCAAACAGGTGCAAGCCTACATCAAGGCGCTGCTGATGTAGGCACAAGCTGCAAGCGGGCCCTGGCTTTGCGTGCCGCCGAGAAATATTGATATATTTATCAGCAGAGAGGAATTTATGACCGCAAAACTCCCTGACCCGAATACCGTTCACCCCATCGCTGGCTACGACAAAGAAATCTACGTGAAGCCGACGATTAAAAATCCGAACATCATTGTCGGGGACTTCACCTACATCGCAGACTCGGATTTCGAAAGCCATGTGACGCATCACTACGAATGGCTCGGCGACAAGCTTATTATCGGCAAATTCTGCCAGATTGCCGCAGGCGTGGAATTCGTAATGAATGGTGCGAATCACCAGATGAATGCTGCGATCACCTATCCGTTTTACACGCAGCAGGGCTGGGACATGGCACCGCCCGCCCATAAAGACTTACCGCTCAAGGGCGACACCATCATCGGAAACGATGTATGGATCGGGCAGAATGCGACAATCCTCCCCGGCGTGCACATCGGCAACGGAGCTATCATCGGGGCAAGCGCAGTCGTGGGCAGCGACGTGGAGCCATACACCATCGTGGTAGGCAACCCGGCCAAACCGCTGCGCAAGCGTTTCGATGATGAACTCACTGAACTATTGCTAAAATTCAAATGGTGGGACAAAAGCATCGAAGAAATCAACAAGCTCATTCCCATTCTCACCTGCAGCGACCTCGAAAAAGTTAAGGCGCAAATCAAGGCTCTCGTCGAAAAAGCACAATGAAATTTTTTAACCTCGGAACACGCGTCGTCAACAACTATCTGATTTCTACAGAAGTCGGATATGTCCTCATCGACACTGGTTACGAGGACGGCTTCAGGCATTTTGCAGACAAGCTAAATCGACTACGCATATCACCGAAGGACATCCGCTACGTTTTCCTCACACACGCACACGATGACCATGCCGGATTCCTAAACGAAGTTCTCGCCGCCACAGATGCGAAAGTCATCTTGCACCCGAAAGCCATCGAACGTCTCAAAATCGGTCAGAACTCATTCGAAGGCGGATGCTCCAGCCGACTCGCATACCTGTTCTGCAAAATTCTCGCGCTCTGCGGCAAAGGCGAGCACAAGTTCCCTGCCATCAAGCCCGAATACCTGCCGCGACTCATCACCACAGATTCCGAGGAATTCCGCACGCTGCAACTGCCATTCAAAATCCTCGAAACTCCGGGCCACACGGCGGACCACATCTCGCTATTAATTGGCGACACACTCTTCAGCGGCGATGCCGCCATGAACAACTTCCCGAGCCAAAAGCGCGTCATCATCTGGATAGAGAACCTGCAGCAATTCAAGCAGTCGTGGCAAACGATTCTCGCCGCCGCGCCCAAAACCATCTACCCCGCGCACGGCAAGCCCTTCCCCGCAAGCGATTTGCAGAAGTACTTGCGGGAACTGGATAAAATCCAGTTGCGACGTTTGAAATAAGGCAAAAACATCCCTGCTTGGGGGAGTCGCTTTTTGCTTTTTACGGACAGATTTAAATTTTCTTTATCGCGGCAGTATGTGTCGCAGTATGAATCAAATCCTTCACCAATAGGCATTGTCTTTTGAATCAAAAAGATGTATCTTATGGGAAAGAGGTTTTGCAATGAGGACTCCAAGTAAAGAATACTTAAAACTCCTTGAGAAAAACGAATTGTATCAGTTGTTCGTTCGGCATCAAAAGCCTGATTTCTCAGAACTAGACAAAATCTGCCAAGAGTTTGAAAGAGACATTCTTGAAGCTCAGAAAAATGATCAAAAGAGACTATAGAAGTTCCCAAAAGGGATTAACTCATTTTCCTACATAAATCGCCCGCCGTTGGCGGCTTATGTACAAAACTACTACAATTTTGAATATTTGTAATAGTTTCGTACAGAAACGATTCGCTCTTTTGGGATACATTCGTTATCCAACAAGCTTTCTTCTTAAGAAAAGATTTATATTTCCCTATGACATAGCCCCGTACCGAAAGGTGCGGAGCGAACAGAAATTTTGAGATTCGTCTCTTATTCTCTATTCTGAAACTACCACTTTCAATCCAATCGAGAATAAGACGAACGCTCACGTCCCATCTGGGGCGTGGGTCGTTTGTGCTTATTGATTGGAAGGGTGTGGTAGCCCGCAGAATAGGTAAGCGCTACGACTCCACGCCTTTTTTGTTTTTCTGACAATTTTGGCTCAAATCGTTCTCACTTACGAAATAAGAGCAGCATTTCACAAATTTCATATATGCATACGAAAGGAAACTTCACTTATGCTGCCTGAAGAACGTGCGCGCGAAAAAATTGATAAGCAGCTTATCAATGCTGGCTGGGATATTGTATCTCGGAACGAGTATATTCCGAAGACCTCATCAGCCGTCAAAGAAGCTTTGATGCTAGGAAATACGGAAAGTGATTACCTGCTTTTTATCGATGATAAAGCAATCGCCGTTGTTGAGGCCAAAAGAGAAGAAAATCCGCTAGGAACGGAAGTAGAAAAGCAGGCTGAGAATTATGCTAAAAATCCGCAGAAATGGTATGGCTTGTGGTTTTCTGGATTAATTCCTTTAGTCTACATGGCTAACGGGAGCAAAATCTACTTCAAAATATGCTGACAGATCCAGATGGTAATTATGTAGAACTTTCGGAGATGCATTCTCCAAAGAAAATGCTGTCAGTGATCAATTGTAAATCGGAATATGGGGCTCTACCACGTCTTGAAAAAAGAGGCCTACGTGATTGCCAATATGAAGCAGAAATCGAGTTTGAAAAATCTCTAAAAAACGGCAAGAAGAAAAACCTTGCGATTCTTGCAACGGGTAGTGGCAAGACCTATTTAGCGTGTCTAGCAAGCTATAGAATGTTGAATTACACCCCAACAAAGAGAGTACTGTTTCTTGTAGACCGAAATAACCTTGCGAGGCAGACTGAGGCGGAATTCAGTCAGTTTGACCGGACAGAAGGTCAACAAGAAATGAGTGCTTTGTATGAAATTAAGCGGCTGAAGAAGGAAAACGATATAAAGGCCGATATAGTGATTTCCACTATTCAGAAGTTATTTGCGGTACTTACTGGCAAAAAAATATCTGAGGATACTGAAGACGCAGAAGATGAAAAAAATACTTTAGACGAAGAGAAGGAATCAAGGGATGTTGTCGCGTTGGATGGAGATTTGAAGCTTCCTCCGAATCACTTTCAATTAATCATTGTAGATGAATGTCATAGATCGATCTATGGAAAATGGAAGGCTGTACTAGATTACTTCTCCGAAGCAAAGGTAATAGGGCTTACAGCGACTCCGACACCAGAAGCATATGCATATTTCGACAACAATATCATTCAGAAATATACCTATGACGAGTCTGTTGTTGACGGCGTAAACGTTCCATCACGAGTATACCGCATTGCGACAGAAATCACGGAGCATGGAGGTGCAATTAAGCCTGGATCAAGAATTGGTGAATATGCTCGCATGACCCATGAATCCGCATCTTATCTAGCAGATCAAAGAGTTGAATATGACGCAGGTCAACTTGACCGTTCTGTTGTGAATCGAGATCAAATTCGGACAGCTTTGCAAGCATACAAGAATTCCATTTATGAAGAACTTTATCCGGAACGAGAAAAAAACTGGATTTATGTTCCCAAAACACTAATCTTTGCAAAAGATGACAACCATGCATCAGAAATTGTTGAGGGCGTAAAGGAAGTTTTCAAAGATGAATTTGAAAATCATGAGTGTCCGGAACACTTTGTGCAGAAGATTACATATTCATCTGGGGATTCCAACGGATTAATTCGAGATTTGCGAACAGAAAAAGATTTCCGAATCGCCGTAACCGTAACACTAGTAGCGACTGGTACAGACGTAAAACCTTTGGAAGTTGTTCTTTTCATGAAGGACGTCCGCTCAGATGTACTCTATACTCAGATGAAGGGGCGTGGTTGCCGTGTTATCAGCGATGATAAATTGCGAGAGGTGACACCAAATGCCAATACAAAGGAGTGCTACTACATTGTTGATTGCGTTGGCGTGACGGAGCACGAAAAAATAATTCCGCATCCAATTGTAAATTCAAGTTCAGGAAAGAAGATTCTTTCTCTAGAACTCCTTCTAGAGCATCTTGCTCATAATGAAGTGAGCGATGAAAACTTGTGGTTGCTTCGAGATTATTGTTCGACCATCAACAGAAGGTATGAAGACGATGTCCTGTTCGGTAGGCATTTGGATTATTATATCACTACCTATGGTTTTGCTCCACGAACAATTGCAGGAAACATTCAGCAGGCAACCGATGACGGGCTGCTGAATGAATTTGAATATATAGATCCGTCTCACGACAATACAAAAAGAATGGATCTGATTTACAGTTTAATCAGCAATGTTGCCGCACGAAATAAACTTCTAGAAATGCAACGCGGATATATCGTGAACACAGAAGAGGATCCTGATGAGATTATTTATGCAGGGTTCTCTAAGGAAACAGCGAAGAACTTTATTGAAAATTTAGAGAAATATCTAGACGACAATAGGGATAGCATCGAAACGCTAAGAATAATTTACAATTCCGAAGATGCTGTCATTACGCATTCTATGCTAAGCGATTTACGTGATAGATTACTTGCAGAAAATAGGCAGTATGGTGTGTTCCAAATATGGAAGAATTATAAAATATTGGATATCGAAGGGAATGTAGACGAATTGGATGTAAAGACAAATGTCAACGCTTTGACCAATCTGATTCAAATTGTTCGATATGCTTATAAAAAGAACCAGAAACTCACTAGCCTAATTAACGGATATGCGAAACGCTTCGCTTTGTATTGTGGACAACAGCAGCGTGTACTAACGGAAGAACAAGTTAAGATTATGAAGCAGATAGCAGAGTTCGTCATCAATGACGGAGCTCTCTCTGTAAAGGAACTTAACGAAATAGACACTGACCTTTGGAGAAAAGGCATAACGAGTTTCGGAGACAAAATGCTTGCAAATGAAATGCAGGTTTTATCAAGATTCTTATTAAAGGTGGTTGCATAAATGGCAAATCAGAAAACGGAAGGCGCTTTACTAAATAAAGTTTGGAAAATTGCAAATGTACTTTCTGCAGCGGGAGTAGGCTTTACGGACTACATCACGCAGCTAACATACATCCTTTTCTTGAAAATGGACAACGAGAAGGAAGAACTTGGTTTAGGAAGTTCCATCCCGGATGGTTGCAAATGGGCCGATCTTGTAAAATTTAATGGAACAGACTTGGTCGATAAATATGAGAATATTCTAGACGAACTTTCTAAAGACGAAGGCCTTATCGGTACGATTTTTACTAAAGCAACAAACAAAATCGACAAACCGGTCATGCTGAAGAAAGTTATAGACATGGTATCGGAAGAAAACTGGTACATGATGGAGGGCGACTTCAAGGGGGCTATCTACGAAGGTATTCTAGAAAAGAACGGACAGGATAAAAAGAGTGGTGCAGGTCAGTATTTCACGCCAAGAGCTCTTATCTCGGCAATTGTAGATGTAATCAATCCGAAAATTACAGAGACCGTAGCGGATCCATGCTGCGGAACTGGAGGATTCCTTCTTGCCGCCTATGAACACATGCGTAAACAAAGTAAGAATGTCGAGAAACAAAAGTTCCTAAAAAACAACGCCTTATACGGAGCCGATAATACATCACTGGTCGTAACGCTGGCATCTATGAATTTGTATCTCCATGATATTGGTATAAATAAGAGTCCTATTGCTTATAAAGACTCTTTGATTGAAACGACCGATGACATGTATCAAGTCGTTATGACTAATCCACCATTTGGTACACGACCACAAGGGAGCATTGAAGTTTCTGCAAATAGACCGGAGTTTATAAAAACATCCGATAATCAGGTAAACTTCCTTCAGCATATCATGTCTATCGTCAAGACTGGCGGGCGTGTCGGCGTTGTTTTGCCGGATAGCGTTTTGACTGATGGTGATTCAACAAAAAAAGTTAGAGACAAGTTGATGAAGGATTATAACCTTCATACAATTTTGCGTCTTCCTACTGGAATTTTTTACGCTGGTGGTGTCAAGACAAATGTTCTTTTCTTTGAGAAGGGCGAGCCAACGAAAGACATATGGGTATACGACTATCGAACCGGTGTTAAACACACAATGGTGACAAAGCCGATGACAAGAGAGCATCTACAGGATTTTGTAGACTGCTATTGTTCTGGTCACATGAAAGATCGCAGAGAAACTTATGATGAGGAAAACAATCCAACCGGAAGATGGCGCAGGTTTTCTGAGGACGAAGTAAAAGCACGAGAAGATCTTAATTTCAAGTGGATTGACACTACAGAAGAGGATGATCGTTCTGTTGAAGAGATTCTTAACGAAATGCAGGAAGAGGCTGATGGCATCAGTGCGGCAATTACTCAATTGAAGGCTTTGCTTGGAGGAATTGAACTTTGATAGATACAAAAACTATAAAAGACAGAATTCTTTCGTTTGCATATCAAGGAAAACTAATAGAACTGAATAGTCCGCCAAACGATTGTTTAGAATCAATACATGGTCGCATAAAGGGTTATGTTTCTGTTTCTGAAGAAGAATGCCTTATAGATGCTCCAGAAGAGTGGAAATGGACACGACTAGGATATGTGACAAGTAATCATGGGCAGGTAACTCCAGGCGATACCTTCTCATATATTGATGTAGGAACATTAGATAATGTGAATCACCGACTATCTGCTAGTGAGAATATTGTGGAAGCAAATGATGCTCCATCCAGAGCGAAAAAAGTTGTTGAAACAGGTGATGTAATATATTCGACGGTGCGACCGTATCTCCATAATATTTGCATTATTGATAAAGACTTTTCGTGTACGCCAATAGCGAGCACGGCTTTTTGTGTCATGCATGCAAACGAAGAGGTTTTGGACAATAAATATCTTTTCTACTGGTTGCTGACTAAGGAATTCGACAAGTATTCGAATGGAGACCCATCAAAGGGGGCGTTATATCCGGCAATTGGAGAAAAGGATTTGCTAAAAGGAGTCATACCTTTACCTACTGTTATTGAGCAGAAGGCAATAGTTGAAAAGATTGAGGCTATATTTGAAATCCTTGATAAGATCAAAACCATGCAGAAACAGTTTGCGTCCAACCAAGAATCTCTAAAGAGCAAATTGATTGATATTGCCATTCAAGGACAATTGACTAAGCAACTACCAGAGGATGGGACAACAAAAGATTTAATTCAATTGATAAACAAAGAACGCAAGATTCAAGAGGACAAAGGAACCATTAAGCACGTAGATTCACAACAGTTAATTGACGATGATGAAATTCCTTTTGAAATTCCACCCAACTGGGAATGGGTGAGATTTGGCGATGTGTCATATATAGTTAGAGGCGGATCACCAAGACCGATAAAGCAATACATCACAAATGATGAAAACGGCATCAATTGGATTAAAATAGGTGATGTAGAAAAAGGTGGCAAGTATATACTTGAAACAAAAGAGAAAATCATTCCAGAAGGTGAAAAAAAGAGTCGAAGAGTTTATCCTGGGGATTTTCTACTCACAAATTCCATGAGCTTTGGCCGACCATATATATCAAAAATAGAGGGCTGTATTCACGACGGATGGCTATTGATTCATGATTTAAAAGGGTTTGATCAGGATTACTTGTATTATTTGCTCTCATCGGAATTCATATATAATCAATTTACCCAGAAAGCTTCAGGATCAACAGTAGATAATTTAAATATTGACAAAGTCAGTTCTGCTATAATTCCATTACCTCCATTAGCAGAGCAAAAAAGGATTGCTAAAAAAATCGAAGAACTATTACAATATTGCAAATGAGACTATAAGCAGGGGCTGTTAAACAGTCCTTTTCCTTATCCCTTCAGCACCATCGACAATTTAGTTCCATCGCGATCCTTACCCCAGCCATAGTCTTCCGAGAATTTGGAAAATGCGGCAAGCTGAGGGTCGGGCAATTCATTTTTGTCTTCAAGCATTTTTATGGTTGAAGAAAGCGTGTCAATGTAGCTTTTTTCTCAGCCAAAGTGATTTTCCTTGATACGCCCTTTAAGGGCAAAGGTAAAATTTTTCAGCAAGTTGCTGAAAAAAGTGAACAATTTTGATTATTCCCCAAGTTGGGGAGCAAAAGAAAAAGTTCAATTACTCCACAAGTTGTGGAGAATAAGGACGAATTGCCAAATTACTCAGCAAGTTGTTGAGCAATTGATCTAATTTACAATAGCCGTGATAGATTTTCATTCTCTCACTATGTAAAGCAGTATTTTAGCAAATGTCGGTAAAAATGCATTTTTTTCCGACATTTAGTTGAATTTTATTTTTTCAACACTACTGCATCCATCGCCTGAGCCATCTTAGTGATGTCGGCTTCGTGCATCAGGTGGTAATCGGAGAGAATTCGCTCTAGGGGGTATTTGTCGAGGATTTCGGCGAATGATTTGCAGGAGTACCACTGATAATAGGCAAGAACATGTCCGCACCAGTATTCCGCTTGTGGATAGAAAGGCTCGTCAATAGTTTCCAGAAGTTTCTTTTCGTATTGCGGGAACGCGAGAATGGCCAATTCATAGCCGGATTTACCGCATAAGAAATTCGGATTTGCAAATTCGATTTGAGTTGGAATTTCTGAAGCAAGAAAAGCATTCTGTACTTCGTCTACAGGCAGGTTCAAATTGTGGAGTGATGCCTGAAAAAAGAATCCAAGATTCTTCTGAACATCACTCAGGTACATTTCGCTATAGGCGGATTTCATCGAGTAACCTCGGATTTCGAACGATGTCGATTAGGTACACGCCTTCGCTTGGGCGGGCTTTTCGCAGGCCTTCCAAGTAGTTCTTTCGGGCTGCATCGTCGCGCTTATGATACTTGATGTAGTATTCTTCTTTGCAAGCCTTTTCGGCGCCCTTAAACTGTAATTGTGCAAAAGCCTTTTTCGATTTAAGAACCACCTGCAAACCCAGGCTACCGAGTTTCATAGAACCAGCTAGATTCTGTATGGGAATAACATTTTCCAAGAAATCACTGGCAAACGAAAAATACGAATCATTGGCACGATAGCCCACAATAACATCGTAATCCAGATAAGGCACCTGAAATTTTTCAGTTAAGAATTCTAGATTCGTTCTACCAAGTGGCGACTTGGGCGAAAAAACTCGGTTTTGCATCAAAATGGTGAGCCAATGAAGAATGCTGAAATTCTCCGCAGACAGATCAAGAATCTTCAATCCTGACAAATCCAATTCATAGGCGTTTGCAAAACCATCTGAATTCTTTTGGCAAGCCCATTCTTTTGCGAGTTCCAGCGATTCGGTGCAATAGAAACCACTCCCGTAGTCGTTGCGCGGGTTTCCCTGCCCCCAAACGGGGTGTTCGATTCGTTTTTCAGAACCATGGTAAATGAGCATGCCCTAAAACTACATTTTTCCGCATATATTTTTGCTCTTTCATTACACTTTTCCACGCATATTTTGACCTGTAGATGACACTTTTCCGCACTTTAGATAGTGAACAAGTGTTCAAATTTCGGCAAATGTCGGTAAAAAAGTGATTTTTACCGACATTTGGTCAAATTGCTTAAAAATCCATTTTTTTGTATATTCTAGGCGTAAAAATAGGAGAA
This sequence comes from Fibrobacter sp., assembly GCA_017550445.1. Next base: position 8,592 of record JAFZOV010000147.1, on the reverse strand, counting down.
GCCCGGTTTGCCGGGCGGCAAACAGATGCTAGATAAAGAAGTTTTAAAGACCGTGAGCCGCATTGAACTTTCTGTTCGCGGCACGCTCGACACCGTGATGACAGGCGCTTACCATAGTTCGTTCAAGGGGAACGGTATGGAATTCAGCGAGGTGCGCGAGTATATGCCGGGCGACGACGTGCGTACCATCGACTGGAACGTGACTGCGCGTACGGGCACGCCGTATGTGAAGAAGTTTATCGAAGAACGCGAAATGACCATGCTTTTGATGGTCTATGCGTCGAGCAGTTCCGAATTCGGTTCGGGCAAGCAGATGAAGGGCGAGGTCATGGCGACGCTCACCGCTTTGCTTGCGTTTGCGGCTATCAAGAACAACGACAAGGTCGGCTTGCTGATTTACACCGACCAGGTGGAGCTTTTTATTCCGCCGGAGAAGGGGCGCAAGCACGTGCTGCGACTCATCCGCGAAATTCTTTATTTTAAGCCGCAGCACCACGGCACGAATACGCAGGTTGCGCTGGAATATGCCGGCAAGATTTTGAATCGTCGTGCCGTCGTCGTGGTGATGAGCGACTTCCTCGATGAAGGTTTCGAAAACGCCTTCAAGATTCTGCGAAAGCGCCACGACGTGCTTGCGGTTTCTGTCGTTGACCCGCGCGAAATGGAACTTCCGCCTGCAGGCCTCGTGGAACTTGAAGATCCTGAAACCGGTGAAACTTTGCTGATTGATACTGGCGATGCCACCTTCCGCGAAGCATTCGCCCGCGAAGCCAAGCGTCAGGGCAAGGCGACAAAGGAACTGTTCCAGCGCATGTCCATCGACTTCGTGCGCATTGAGACTCACGACGACTTCAAGGAAACCGTCGCCCCGCTTATCGAGCACTTCCGCCGTCGCGCGAAAGCTGCGAGAATGTAGCTATATCGTCGCTGGTTTGTAACCGAGCAACTTCATGCTGTAAAGCGCGGTGCCTTTGCTAATGCTGCGCACGCCTGTGGCGTAACCGAAGATTTTGCGGAGCGGAACTTCGGCTTTCAAAAAATGCGTCTTGCCGTCGCCACCGATTTCTTTCACTTTACCGTCGCGGGACTGAATGTCGCCCGTCACGAGGCCCGCAAAATTCACGGGGCATTCAAGCGACAATTCCATAATGGGTTCGTAAAGTTGCACGTCGGCGGGCTTGATGAGTTTCGTGACCGCATCGGCGCAAGCCTTCTTAATCATAGGCGGCAAAGCGCCTTCGGTCCAGGTGAATTCATGGACTTCAAAGCACACACCCACGAGCGCGCCCTTGCCGAGCACGCCGATTTCTGTAGATTCCAAAAGCGCCGAACGCACACCGGCCAAAATTTCACGCGGAGCAGTTTCCAAAAATTCAGCAGACAATCGAATGTCGTGCGCATCGCCATCAAGCGGACTTGCCGAAAGCTTAATCGAAATCTTATGGGGGCCAAGCTGGAACGTATTTTCGACGGGGCCTACGTTACGGCACAAGCGTTCTTGCCAGCGCACCTCAGGGCTTCCGGCACGCACTTCGCAGCCGAATTCTCGCTTTAGGCGAGCAAGCAAAACATCAAGTTGCACCTCGCCCACCGTATGCAAATACCAGAATCCACCATCGTCTTTCTGCACGCGGAAACTAGGGTCCATACGGCTAAGCATATTCAGACTCTTTTCGACATGATGATAATCGTCGGAACCTAGGCATTCTAAGCGGGTCTGCAAAAGCGGCTGGTACTTATCGCGAATGGAGGGTTCCGCGCCGACCCCTGCGACAGACTCCGGCAACGTGCCGTCTAAATAAATCACCTGTCCGAGTTCCGTTTCAAAGGGGCTACGCATGGCGTAAATATCGCCGGAGCGAATCTCGTCAACAGGCTGCAACAAGTTCGCTTTGAGTCGCGAGAATTCAAAACCAGCAGGCCATTCCTTGCGTTCCATGTTCGTGTGACTGCGGAACAGCGAAATTTCGCCCACACCCTTAAAGTGACGCAAGCGAATCACTTGGCCTAATTCATTGTCGGCAAATTGCGGCACATCGGGCAAAAAGAACGAAAGTGCCGTGGTAAGGCTGCGCACGCCAAAGCCTTCTATCGCAGAGCCTGCATAGCAAAGCGCATAATCATTACTCTTCGCCAGTTCCTTGAGCCCGCGCAAAAGCACCTTGGGTGGAACCGGTTTGCCTTCAAGCGCAAGCTGCAAGACTTCATCATCGAAGTTGCTTGCAAATTCTACGGCCTCGGCATAATGCTTCTTGATTTTCTCGGTAGAATCGCTCACTTCGCCCGCTTGCGGCCAAGAATCATCTACAATTTCTTCGCCCGAATCCGAATGCACCAAGCGGCTTTTGCTGAGTACATCAAGCACTGCCGTCATCTTGCCGCCCTTGTATTCAGGCACTGTCATAAGCACCGGGCGCACGCCCAGAACTTCTTCGATGTTGATTAAGGTTTCGTCGAGCGAGTAATCGGGATTGTCGAGCTTGTTCACGAACAAAATCGTGCGCACGCCCGCTTCGCGCAGTTTACGGAAGGCGGCCACCGTCTGCGTTTCAACTCCGCTCGCGGCACTCACCACAAGAACCGCGCCCTCGACGGCTGTCAACGCCGTGTCGACTTCGGCGCCAAAATCCACATGCCCCGGCGTATCGATAAAATTGAACCAGGTGTTCTTCCATTCAAAATGCGCCACGCCGCTTTCGATGGTAATGCCGCGCTCTTTTTCTTCGGGCATGTAGTCCATGGTGGCAAGGCCTTCTTCAACCTTGCCCGGCCGGCGAACTTCGCCCGCCGCAAACAGAATACGCTCCGAAAGCGTCGTTTTACCGGCGTCTACATGAGCGAGAATTGCAATGTTGCGAACGGGCTGATTCATACTACTTTTTCAATTGTTCTTCAAGGGCGGTCACGCGTGCAGCCAATTCGGCGCAAAGCTTTTCAAGAGCATCCAATCGGGCATCGTGTTCGCGATCCTTTTCCGATTGACGATGCAATTCCGTGTCCTGCATCTTGTTTACAGAATCGACCGAATTCAAGCGGAAATCATGTTCCGCATCTTTTGCCATCTGCGCTTTTAATTTGAATTCCTGCTCGCGTTCCTTGCTGTATAAAGCGTCAATGCGAACGTCGTGTTCATCATCCTTTTCCTTTTGCATATCCAGGCGAGCGTCGTGCTCTTGGTCTTTGCGCTGGAGTTCGCGAATACGTTCATCATCAAGATTCATAATGACCTCGGGTGAAAGGATTTACATAATTAATTTAGTAATTCTCGTCTAGCGTGAGTTCGTTCGCCACTGCTTCTTCTTTGCGTTCAGCGGTAGCCTCTAGCGCCTCGGAATGTCCGCGAAGTGCTGCAAAAGGGTGGAAAATCTTCGCGCGGTCTTCTATGGCCATGCGAGGGTGCTTCATTAAAAAGTTCCAGTCGTTTCGCGGATACGGCAAATCAATTATATCAGAATAATCAACCATAAGATTCATCCCACATTACACATCTCACATTCCACATTACGCCCTGTGTCCTCCGATTTGTCCGTTGCGTTCGATGGTGGTGGCGCCCTCTTGCAAGTCCATTCCCTTGACAATCGCATTCTTGCCAAAGCGCTTTTTAATCAGCAGCTCTGCTTTCAAGCGTTTCTTTTCGCGTTCCTGTTTTTGCACATCGGTAAACAAGTCGTATTGTTCGTGACTTGCATCCACAATGTTTGCGGCAACAAGATTCAACCTGCGAACCGTAAGTTTCGGGTTCACGATGCGGTCAAAAAGTTTCATCACCGCATCTGCCATCACCGATTGCGAACTCGTGTAATAGCCGATATTTGCAGTGCCATGCGCGGGTTTGGGGAGCGTGCGACCGTAAACATCTACTACGGTCTCACCACGGTAAATACCCTTATCCACATTTTCGCGGTCGTAACCTACGGTAAGCACCATCGCGTTTGTCACCAAGTCGTGTGCAATCAGCGTCATTGAAACCGTATCTACCATTTCGCGCACCACGATTCGCGCCTTGTCAAATGAGTACGGATCTTGTAGCACTTGGCCTTCACCTGTACTTTGCGAACGCGGTTTCGCCTTTTTGATGTCTGCAATGGTGCAAGGTTCGTAACCCCAAGCGTGGTCAATCAAAAGTTCCGCATTCACGCCAAACAACTTGTACAACGCTTCTGGATTTTTCACACTCACGCGAGCAATATCACCCATGGTGTAAATGCCACGCCCGCCATTCAAACGGCAAGTTTCCAAGCGCTCAGCAATGCCGCGGCCCACTTGCCAAAAACTCGTGAGCGGTCTATGCGCCCAAAGCTGCTTGCGGTAACTCATCTCGTCAAGTTCCGCAATGCGCACGCCATCGGCATCTGCGTCTACATGCTTCGCCATCACATCCATTGCAATCTTGCAAAGGTACAGATTCGTGCCGATGCCGCCTGTAGCCGTAATCCCCGTAGTCGTGAAAACATCTTGAATAATCGTTTTCACCAGTTCCCGCGCAGGCTTTTTGTACAACTTAAGGTAGCGCGTCAAATCCAAAAAACATTCGTCAATCGAATACGCATGAATGTCTTCAGCGCTTAGATACTTCAGATAAACGTTGTAGACCTTCGTGGAATATTCCACGTATTTTGCCATCTGCGGTTTCGCAATCGTAAATTCGATCTTTTCGCCGGTACGCCGCTGCACGTCGCGCACCTTCTGATTCACTTCGAAAAGTCGCGCACGCCCCGGAATCCCGTAAGCCTTTAGCGCGGGAGTTACCGCCAAGCAAATCGTCTTTTCGGTGCGACTCTCGTCGGCAACAACCAACTTCGCTTTTAACGGATCAAGTCCTCGGAGAATGCATTCCACCGAGGCAAAGAACGACTTTAAGTCTATGGCTGCGTATGTGCGAGATTCGCGAGGCTGGTTCATAGAGCCTCACGGTCTTATCTGTATTTTAATTCAGGATGCTCAGAATAGAAAGAATTCTTGTCGGCATACATCTGTTCGTCTGCTATATGCATCGCCCTACGAACATCCGGTTCTCCGTAACATGTACCAATGGAGAAACGTACATTTTCGGATAGTTTTGCCATTGTGCGGATTTTGGTAACTCGTTTATTCAATTCGTCTTCAGTCACGTCCGAAACAAGCACCATGAATTCGTCCCCACCGGCGCGATACACGTTTTCATTTGGGAAAACGTACTGCAAAATTTCTGCTGCCGAACGTAATACTTTATCACCGGAAATATGTCCCTGTTCGTCGTTCATTCGCTTCAGACCATTCAAGTCGGCGAATACGACAGCTATAGGCGTAGGTTCGCGTCCTGCTACAATTTGGTCGATGCGGTGGTTCATCATGTTACGATTCTTGACGCCGGTAAGCGAATCAATTGTGCTCATAACCTGAAGCTTATTCAAAAGCAAGTAGCTTGAAATTTCAGATGCAATAAGGAACGACATCACTTCAAGCGTTTCCTTGATTTTCAACACGTCGTTGACATTGAAGTTTACGGTCCACATGTAGCCAAGCAATTCGCCGCCGTGCCGTAACGGGAAAAGTACAATCGTCTTTACGCCGGAGAGATCAAGCATCGAGCCCCAAATCGGGTTTGCCAAACGCAGCTTTTGCATGTCGCGTTCATCTTTTGCGATAATGCAGGTGCTACCCGCAAGAGTTTCCGGCCAAGTTTCGGCAATTGCATAAAAGCCTTCAACATACCGAGACATCGGTTTTATTTTGATGCCTTCGCGAATGGATTCTGCAAAAATCGAGCACTCGCGATTTTCGGCATCGGTCAGCAAAATGCAACAGTGGTCGGAATCGCATATTTTACGGATGTCTTCGACAACCTCTTGGAAAGTCTGCTTCACATTGTCCGAACCGCGCAACTTGATGTGCGTTTTAAGTACGTCTTTAGCGGTTTCTGCAGAAAGGTCTGCCATGGCCGAAGAATCTGCCTTGGGTTCTACATCGTAGCAGTAAATGCAGTAGCCGATATTTTCGCTGTCAGATTCCAGCGGCATCAGGAACATGTTCAGCCAAAGGCCCATCATGTAGAGGTCTACATAGGCATGGAGCGGCTTGCCCGACTGCACGCAGCGGAAACAGTGGTCTTCGAAATTCTGGTTTTTCGGGAAGCACATCTCGTATGGTGAGTTCGGTACAAACGGACGATGCGTCAATGCTTCCATATCATCGCAATGAGCCTTGTTCCCTGCCACGACACGAATATTCCCATAAGATCCATCCGGGTAAAGTTCCACGGACATTATACAGGCTTTAGCCCTATAATGCGAGAGAATCTTATCAAAATCCATACCAGCTGTCCTCCTGCGACATTTCTTTTTTTACATGGATAATTTAAAAAGATTTTGAAGGAGCTAAAAGCAACCTTGGTTATTCCCGATGCTCGTACAGATACAAATTCGCTTCAGGTACAGCTAGGTCGGATCCCTTGATTTTCCATTCGTCGTCTTTACCGGTGCGGTACTTCACCACGACACGGTAACGGTTGTCAGTCTGCAACACGCTTTGCGGAACAGTCCAGAAATTTTCGGTGCCCACGACCATTTCGAGTTCATGAACATCGCGGGTGTCTACGCCGTAAATCGTAATGGATTTTACCATGTCCTTGGGGTTTCGCACATGAATGATGCTCCAGAATTCGCTGGCGCCTTCCTTGACCCAAATCGAGGTGGAATCACCCCAGACGCCTTCTACGCCTTCGCAGCTTACGAATTCCCATTCGCCATAATAACGACCCACGTTGATTCCCATAATGTCGGAGGCTGGAGCTCCGCCCAAGTCTACGCCACAATTTGCATCGGGGCAGCGGTCGGTAATGCGTACGGTGACTTCTTTCCAGCCATCGGGAGTTTTCGCTTTTACGTGAACGCAGCCGCCGCATGCAGCGCCACCATTCCACGGACCTTTATCGTCTCCCGGTGACACGTTTACATGAATCGCAGCATAGTATTGAATATTAGTTTGCCCGTAATTGCAGGCGCCGCCTAGGCTCGTTTCTTTTGCGGTAATGCTCCCGTAAGTGGTCACAGAACCCTTGCCGCCGTTTTCGGTGAGCTCTGGGTCTGCTGCAGTAAAGCTATCGCAGGCGGTACATTTGCCGTCATCATCGTTGCCAGCGACGCTGCTAGAAGATTTTTCCGTTTGCGTTTCGCTAGAGGCTGGCGTTACAGCGCTAGAAGATTCAGGTGAGCTTGCCTCGGAACTCGAAGACTTGACTTCGGTGGAACTCGATGCGGGATTGGAACTTGAGTCTCCGCATCCGACAATCAAAGATGTGCATAAACAAAAGGCAAGGATAAAATTTCTCATATATTGGAATATACCTAATTATGCGCGAAAAATATGTTAAACAATACTTTTTTTATATTAGGTATCGGATAGTCCAGGGAGGATTGAGATATGCAAGATTCGACACCGAAAACAGATTCTCGTACCGAAGAGCAAAATGCCGGCTTGCAGACAGAAGAAATGCAGGCTAAAAAGGCGCGGGCCGAACGTATCAGGAAAATGCGCGGTTGGCTCTCGCCTCGCGACTCCGTGGCAGACGACTTTACCGCCGAAGACGAAGCCCTTTATTACGGCAGCGGCCATTCCGGCTGGAATAGGTAGGATAAGTTCACGTAGCTAAATTTTTTTGTATATTTGAGATAGCTGGTTAAGTACCAGCCCGTGTTTTTAGATCGTTAATTCGTATTATGTGTTGAAGTACGGCGGTTCAGCCGTGTGGTTCATGGGCTGCAAGTTGCCGGAACAGTTGCCTGATTTCTGCATGAAGGCTGTAAAAAGCGGGCGCCTGCTGATGGTGTCGTGTTTCAACCGCGAAAAACACAACCTTGCAACTGCCCGGTACTGCATGCATTTGGTCGACATCGCGTCGAGCTATCTAGTGTTCTGGGCGCTGGAAGGCAGCCGGATGCTCGGGCCCATACATGCCCGTGCCATCGCCCGCGGCAAGTGGGTGGAATGTTTTTAAGCAACATCTTCCCAAAAATAAAACGCAAAACTGCAACAGCTTGTTGCAGTTTTAAACACGATTTATTAGGATTTAGCTAAGTTCAGGCGTTCTAGAAAGAAGGGCTGATGCGCATATTGCTAGACACAAAAATCCCCCGGTATTTACCGAGGGAATTTTGCTAAAAGGAGATTCCCGGTCAAGCCGGGGATGACAATTGGATTGCTTCGGGGCGTTTCGCCCCTCGCAATGACGTTTTTGGATTAGTACCTGTAATGTTCAGCCTTGTACGGGCCTTCGACGGGCACGCCAATGTAGTCGGCCTGGGCCTGCGTGAGCTTGGTCAGGTGAACGCCGAGCTTTTCGAGGTGGAGGCGTGCGACCTTTTCGTCGAGGATCTTCGGGAGCGTGTAAACGACGCCGCTTTCGTATTTGATGCCGGCGACAGTCTGCTTGCCCTGGGCGTTGAGCCAGAGGTCGATCTGCGCGATGGTCTGGTTCGTAAAGCTTGCACTCATCACGAAGCTCGGGTGGCCGGTAGCGCAGCCGAGGTTCAACAGGCGGCCTTCGGCGAGCACGAGGATGCTGTGGCCGTCGGCGAAAATCCATTCGTCGTACTGCGGCTTGATTTCGTTGCG
>JAFZOV010000022.1 GCA_017550445.1 Fibrobacter sp. | reverse complement strand
GCCGCAGATCAGGGACATCGTGAAACTGAAATTCAAGGGCCTCGCCGAACGCGCCGCCCGTCAGGATTTGCAGCTCACGTTAAGCGACAAGGCACTCGATGCGATTGCCGATGGCGCTTACCAGCCGGAATTCGGCGCACGTCCGATCCAGCGTTTCATCGAACGCAATGTGGAACGCCCGCTGAGCCATGCAATCCTTGCAGGCGAAGTGAGCAGCGCAAAGCCTGTAGTCATCGACTACGATGGCTCTGCGTTCACCGTCAAATAAAATACTTCGCGACTTCGTCGTGAATCAGGCCGTTCGAGGCCATACTCGTGTAGCCCTCGTAAATGGGGGCTACCGGTTTTCCGTTTGCATCAAAAAGCTCGGTCTTGCCGTCGATGGTGCTGAACTTGCCGCCGGCTTCACTGAACAGCAGCGGATACGGAGCGATGTCCCACAGAGAAACTACAGGGTCAACCATCAGCTCGGCACGCCCGGCTGCCACCAGGTAGTAGCCGTAGCAGTCGCCCCAGCCGCGGTGCAGCTTGGCAGCCCGACGCACAGCAGCGTACTTTTCGCCGTAACCCGCCGATTCCATCGTATTCACCGTGCCCGAAAGCACTAGCGATTCAGACAACGTCGCGACCTTGGAACAGCTAACGACACGGCCGTCTAAAAATGCGCCGCCATCCTTCACCGCCCAGACCGCCGTGTTCATCGCCGGAATGCGAATAAGGCTTGCAATTGGCGCCCCTTTTTTGTATAAGGCAATGAGCGTACCGAACAAGGGCACGCCATGAATGAAGGCCTTGGTGCCATCAATCGGGTCAATCACCCACTGGTATTCCGCATCGGGATTCTCGATGCCGAATTCTTCGCCAATCACGCCGAAGCCCGGCGTTTCTTTTTCCCAGAACTTACGGGCAATTTCTTCGGTGCTCTTGTCAGCGATGGTGACAGGCGTGTTATCCTTTTTCCATTCCACGCCAACGCTTGCCTGAAAATACTTCATGATATTTTCTTGGGCAAGTTCAGCCGCCTTGAGGGCGATTTTCAACAGTTCGAGATTTTCGCTTGTCGCTGCCATTATGCCTCCGCCTTCCACTTCTTGACGAGGCTCACCAAGAGTTCATTTTCTTCGCGCTTACCGAGCGTCACGCGGATGTGTTCCGGCAGACCGAAGCTTGTAAGGCCGCGAACAATCATGCCGTTCTTTTCGAGGAACAGCACAAGGTCCTTTGCCTTAGGGCCAATGTGCACGCAGATGAAGTTTCCCTGAGTCGGCAGCACCTTGAATCCGAGCGATTCGAATTTCGGAGTCAGATACTTGATGCCTTCTGCATTGAGGTCAAGTGTACGCTTGACGTGATCCTTGTCGCCGAGAGCAGCAATGGCAGCCACCTGTGCAGCCTGGTTCACATCGAAGGGCGGCTTAATCTTCCACAAAGCCTTAATCACTTCGACATTACCGAATGCGTATCCGATGCGGAGACCTGCAAGACCGTAAATTTTACTGAAGGTGCGGTTGATGAACAAGTTCTTGTACTTATCCAGCATATCAATCAGCACCGGATAATCGCTAGCCGTCGCAAATTCGCTGTAAGCCTGATCAAGGAACACGAGCACATTACTCGGAACCTTATCCAAGAATTCAATCAGTTCTTCCTTGTTGTAGTAAACACCCGTCGGGTTATTCGGACTGCAAATAAAGACGACGCGAGTCTTGTCGTTAATCGCCTTCAAAAGTTCCGAAAGCGGAGTCTTCTGGTCGCCAACACCGACACCGATAAAGTCGGCACCGTTCGAAAGCGTGGTAAACTTGTATACGGAGAACGTGGGCGTAATGCCAACGCAGTTGTCACCCTGACGGATAAACGCCTTACCCACCATGTCGATAATTTCATCGGAACCGTTACCGATAACAATCTGCTCGGTTTTAACGCCATAAAAATCAGCAATGGCGTTAATCAGCTTAGGAGCATCGCCACGAGGGTACAAATGCAAAATGTCCGCAATTTCACGATAGGCTTCAATCGCCTTCGGGGACGCCCCCAGCGGATTTTCATTAGAAGCGAGTTTAACAACCTTAGTGAGCCCGTACTTCGCACGGATTTCTTCCATGGATTTGCCGGGAACGTAATCAGAAAGTTTTGAAAGCTCTGGACGCGGATCAATCATAATGTCCTCTTTTTTTGCGCCTAAAATTTAGCTATTTTTGAGGAGTATGAGATTTTCACGCATCGTTCTTTTCGCCCTAGCATGCCTTTGCGTCCAAAATGTTTTCGCCCTGGACCGTATTTGGAATATGCGCTACACCTTTGGCCCCGAAGCTCGTCCCTCGCCTAAGTTCGCTGCAGGCGTAGGTCTCCGTTCTGACTTTGGCGACAACGTCCTCTTCCCTGTCAATATCATGGGAGCTTTGAGCAAAGAATGGGAACTTGGCGCCAAGGTGGATATGTACACCTATAACAAGCTCGACAACATGGAAGCCTCCATCGACCTGGGCGGCAGGTACCGTATGGGCGCAGGTCGTTTTATCGAAATTGACGGCTATTTCGGGCTTAACCGCAACAACGGAAGTGCCGTAGTACTGACCTACGGCAAGGACGTCTACATTGCAAGCAACTTTTCTAACTTCTACGAAGCTCGCGCCGGTTTCTTGGAAGGCGTTACCGGAGAAGACGGCTATGTCAAATTCTCTCTGGGAACCTCCCCCACACTTCACTTTGGCCGTAGTTTCTTGTGCATCATCGAAATCACCTCTAGCGGAAGTGCCGGTCATTTAAGAGACGACTTTATGGTCGACATTATTCCCAAGCTGGAAGCAGCCTTTGGCGCAACCCGCGTACGCGTAGAATTCGACATCGGCATCATGCAAGAAGAAAACAACGACCAGAAGAGCATTGGTCTGTATGTGCAGACGGCACTCTAGTGCCACATCGTTTCAACAATCATTGTATCGGCGCGGAAAATGACATCAATCGTTCCGTGTGTAGCTGTATTCAAGTAGGGAATCTGTAGCGAGTCGAGCCTTTGAATCACCTGTTTGCTCGGGTGTCTAAAACGGTTCTTGCGTCCACTAGAAATAATTGCCAGCTTCGGATTCACGCGATTCAAGAAATTCTTGTTACTTGAAGTCTTCGAACCGTGATGTCCTAGCTTCAGCACATCGCTTTTCAAATACGCATCGGTTTTCATGATTTCCTTTTCCCCCTGCACCGTCAAGTCACCCGTCAGCAAGGCGGAATGTCCAAGCCCCTTCGCCCGAAAAGCGATACTTTGCGTATTCGCGTCCACACAGCGCCTCGTTTCAGGATGCACCACCGCAATTTCAAAAAGGCGTTCCTTGTATAAAAAGCCTCGACCAACATCGCGAACGACAATGCTACGCCGATAAGCTTCGGCAATAATCCTTTGCCAAACTTCTTTATCGTCAAGTCTTGCGCAATCGGTAATCCAGAGTTCTTTGACCGGAAACGTCTTGATAATTGAATATGCCCCACCAAAATGATCCTGGTCAGCATGAGTGATTACCAACGCATCCAAGCTAGACACTCCGATATGGTGCAGATACGGGACAATGATATCTTTTCCAGAATCTTGCCGAGAATTATCGCCTGCATCTACCAAAATATGCGCTCCCGAAGGTGTGGTAATCAAATGACTATCCCCTTGTCCCACATCAATGGAGGTCAATTTCCAGCTCGGCCATATAACCGCCCCATACCCCTTATAGGCAAAAACAGCCGCAAAAAACAGCAAGCAGCACAACGAAAAGCGCCTTGCAATGCGGTTTTTGACAAAAAGTGGAGTCATCACAATCAAGAAGCCGCATAGCAAAAGTACCCACGGCTCAAAAGGCCCCACCGTAACCGATGCCTGCGACGAATCCGACAGCAAGCGCGTCAACAGGGACGCAAGCCTTAAAAAGAACCGCGCCGCATAGCAAAAATGTTCCCGCAGCAAATCAAACGGCGAAAGCAGCGCAAATAGACCCGCCTGCATGCCCATCGAAATCGCAGGAACAACAACGATGTTACCAAGCCATGCAAAAGGCGAAAGCGTCTTGAAATGGTGAATCAAGAACGGCGATGTGGAAAGCGTCGCGCACAAAGTAACATAAGTCGGTTCCAACACAAGTGTCTGCAATCGACTCCACCATTTATTCTTCTGCAGTTCCTCAGGCAAATTCTTAAGCGGGTTCCAAAAGCCGCCCATCAAGATTCCCATGGTAGCCGCCACCGAAAGCTGAAACCCCGGATTCCAAATGACAGACGGCTCGGGAATTACAATGAATAACAGCGCAACACCTAAACTATTCAACGTATTTGCCGGCCTTTGGAACAACGCACCGACCTGCGGCACGGCAAACATCAGCACCGCCCGCCTTACGGCCGGCGACCCGCCTGTAACCGGAATGTACAAGAACAACAAGACAATCGCCAAAATCCGCACCACCCGATGCGGGAGCCCCGTCGCCTTCAAGAATATCATCAGCATTCCCGCCAAAAGCACCACATGAAATCCGCTAATGGCCAACACATGAACAAGCCCCGAACGCTGAAAGTCACTCCGCAAAGCATCGGGAATGCCACTCCGGTCACCCGCCAAGAGCCCAAGCAAAAGCCCGGTCTCCGAAAGATCTAGATATTCACTAAACCGCGACCCGATCCATTTGCGGAACTGATAAAAGCTACGCTCCGGCACCCAGCTTTCCCTATAAACTGTCCAGTGAACAAATTTCCCATAGGCCGCAAGTCCCTGCGACTTAAGCCACCCCCGCGTATCAAAGGCACCCGGTACCGTAGGCGGCAAAACCGGATAAAAAGACGCCTCGTAGCAAAGAGAATCACCCGGCATGGGGTACCGCGGCAAATTCCTTTTTTCGGTCAGGCGCACACGATAACCCGCAAGCGCCGCCCCCTTCACCATCTGCGTCACCCGAACCACAACGGCCATACCGTTTTTCTTGTGCTGAGTACTTTCCACAAATCCACACGCTTCTACTGCAGGCGGCGTTTCCACGACATACGCTTTAGAATGTTCATGTATTACAATCCCTACGGTAAGGCTAATCAGTACCACCCACTGCAAAGCCCGTTGAAACACATGAGTAAATAGCGCCAGAATAGGCAAGAGAACATAGGCATAAGCCGGTTCATCTAAGCACGCAACAGTCCCGATTACCACCACGGCACTCAACAAAGCGGGTTTTCCCATGAGCGGGGTGAGAAGGTTTTGCAAATCGGTCGTTTTTTTATTTTTTTTACTAGATTTCATAGTTATGAAGCCTTAAAGAAGAGTCCCTATTCTATACACGCTTTTTTGGGCACTTCGGAGCTTGTTTTTATGAAAAATTTTTGTAAAAAATTTTGCGTATTGATTTTTTTGAGCATTTTCCTATTCATTGCCGGCTGCGCAGAGGATGATTCGACAGAATTCACCCTTTATCCCGACAACAACTACCTTTATTTCCGCCAGCTTTTTCCAAACGATCAAGCGCAAAACGATTCTGCTGCAGCATATCTTGCCCACGGCATTACAATACCGGTTCACCCCAAGGCCACCTACCAGTTGTCTTTTGACGTAGACCCCAGATATGAAGCACCAACACTACAGCTTTTTAGATTAGTCTTGAGCAAAGACCAAACAGAATGGTACCCCACCAAGGTTCGCTCTCTAGAACCCACCGTGGTCCAAGGCCGTTACGTCTATTCCTTTTTGTGCGAAGAAAACGACAAGGCCGACTGGGCAACATCGCTCGCTTTAGACGATACCTATTATAAAGGGCGAGTATCAAACATCCGTCTCACGGGAGACGGCGCCTACTCAGACCATTTTTCAATCAACATGATTTTGGTCGGCAATATCGAGCAAGAAATCGAAGGTTATACCATAGACGAACTTGCGTCAAGTTTACTGAAAGAATATCGAAAACAGTATTCCACGGTAACCATAGACTCGCTCTACATTAACCGGGCTGAAAATCACCCCACCCTGGGCAGCAAATACCCGGCAAACGAACCCTGGCTTGCCGGTTACTCGTCCGACGACTTCTTTGTTACAGAACTAGGCGGATGGCCCGGTATCGAAAACGCACTTGACATCGTACTTGTACACTACATCAACAACGACGGCGTTTTAGGCTATTCAAGCCTGTTCAGCGGAAATCTCGGGAAAGGAAACGAAAGCACCGTCGTATTGGGCACCCATGTCAAGACCCCCTACGGAGAAGAGGCCGTATCTATGAAAGATATCGTCGAAACCGCTTTGCACGAAACGGGACATTTCTTTGGACTTAGGCACACCACCACGACCATTGCCGATACCGAATATATCATAGACGCTTACGATTTTGGAGACTACTCAAACATAGAAGACGGACTTGACGACACCCCCCGTTGCATCAACAACACACGCAGAGCCTTGTTGAAAGTTTCCAAAACTGATATAAAAGTCCCCATGCCTAGAGTTTACATTTCTAGCAACACCCCGAATTCAGACCTAAGCAACTGTCCGGACGCCGACAATTACATGTTCCCCACCACCGTCAAAAACAAGGTACTTTCGTTTAGCAAGCAACAGCTCGACATCATTCGCAAGAACCTGATGATTTTCCCACACTAAATTTATGAAGTCTTCTCAATTTTCTGAAAACGCACAACTTTTAGCATTTGTTTTGCAGCCCGGCGAGCAGTGGCTACCCGAGGTGATTGACGCATTGGAACGCACTTGGGGCAAGATCCGCCACAAGGGCAAGCTTTTCGCATTTGACCAGACGCCTTATTACACTCCCGAAATGGGCGAAGGACTGTACCGTGGCGTAGTCTCATTTGAAAACGAGATCCCGCCCGAAACCATTGCACTTGAAAAGGAACGCAGCAATGCACTGGAACTTACGATGGCGCAAGCCAGCGATCCTGACGCCCGCCGCGTGAATATAGACATCGGTTACATGGACTTGGACAAGGTGGTGCTCCCGAGTTATAAGCGTGGGCCCTTTAAGCTTTATGCCGGAAAAGGCGTGTGGCTCGACATGCTCCTGACTTATGCGAAGGGGCAGTTCCACCCCACCGCCTGGGCCATCGAAGACTTTAAACGCAACCCCTACCAACACGACTTGCAACTTATCAGGGAAAAATTCAAAAAGAGTAGACAGTAGACGGTAGGAAGTAGACAGAACTTAGAGCATAGAATTTAGAGGACGTCATTGCGAGACTCTGCAAGAGTCGAAGCAATCCATTTTAAAGGTGTCATCCTGAGCTTGTCGAAGAATCTAAAAATGAAGAATACAATCTACATTGTCATAGGCGTCATCGCGCTCCTTGTGGGTGTCCGCTGGTTTATGCAACAGTCAGCGGCTAAAGAAGCCTTCGACAAGCACGAAGCTTTAATCGCCGAGACCAACGAATGCCTTGAAATGGCCGAATGGAACTGCGCCGAAAAGAACGTGCGCGCACTCCTGAAAGAATCGCCTGACGACCAGAATTTGCAACTGCATTTAGCGGGAATCCTTTTTGAACAGGAACGCTACGAAGACTGCATCGCCTACGTACAGTCCCGAAAGTTTAGCAACGCCGACTTAGATTACCTAAAGCAGAAAAGCGAGTCGCTAATTCGCGAAATGGCAGAGTTGCAATTGGAACGTTCCATGCATTTCCGTGTGGAATTCGAGGGGCGTCCCAAACGCAGCGACATTGCCGAAGCACTCGCCGTTTTGGAAGTCGCCTACGATTCGCTCTGCCACTTGTTTGACTTTCACCCCGAAAACAAGATGCACCTAGTGCTTTACGAATCTTCGCAATATCAAGGTGTAGGACCGCGCCCCGAATGGGTCGGCGCCGTATTCGACGGCAAGCTCCGCATTCCGGTAAACGTGATGGCCTACCGCGAAATTTACCGCCCGATGTTCTTCCACGAACTCACGCACGCATTCATACGCGCCATGACCCGCTACCATGTACCGCTTTGGGTCAACGAAGGAATCGCCCAAGTGATTGACGCTTCACGCACGGGAATGGCAAGGCCCGAAGGTAGCGCCCCCAGCATCGAAGCGCTCTCGACGCCGTTCGTGAACGAGAACAACACCGGCACGGCGGTCAAACTCTACTGGTATTCACAGGCCATGGTAGAACGCCTCTTGGCCCGCAATGCAGACCTGGTGCACTTTAGAAAATTCATTCAAGATATGCGTACCCTCGGCGACGACGAAGCCCTCAAAAAATACTACGGCGTCACCACGCAACAGCTACTCGACGAAGTGAGATAATTTGTGAGGGGAAAGGCTCCCCCTGATTGCAGCCCTGGCATACGTCATTGCGCTGGGCGCATGACCCCTCGGCTCGGCAATGCCGGTCCGCAAGCGGCCCGTCGCTGCACTCGCCTTGCACGTCATTGCGAGCGAAGCGAAGCAATCCATGCCATGGCTTCCATCACCCTCTCGCCTAAGGGTTCCGCCCTTAAGAACCCGACTAGCACAATGTATAATGTGAAGTGTGGAATGTGTAATGTGGGATGTGAAATGGGAAGTCGTCTTCTCTTGTCTAATAGCCCTTGGACCGTCTGCTGTCATGCTGATGGTCACCCTGAACTCGGTTCAGGGAGCATCGGCATTTCATTACTGAAAAAAAAATGCACAGCGCTCTTGGACATAATAACTCCCAATGGGCTGTTCAAAACAGCCCCGTTTATTTGTTAAAAATGTTTATTAAATTAATGGTTATTTAGCCATCACGCAACGAACCGACATTCCATGTGTTTTATATACGCTCTGCGAAGCATTTCCCGTAGAAGATTTACTTTGAGAACCACTCTTTGCAGCTGGTTTATCTAAAGATCCTTCTTCTGGATAGAACCAGTATGTCGTTTCATTTAAATTTCTAAACTTATAACCCCAATTATATCCGGCCCCAATCAAGCTATACCCACTGTAATTGTGTCCGCCAAACCCCATGGCACGAACCCCTTCCACAAGAGGATAAACGTTTCCATCGGCATGAACAACGATGTAGAAATCATCGTAAGTCAGCAATCGCCAGCCTTCCGGGCAGATTCCCTGGTGATTCGGTTTAATCTGGTCGGCACAGCTCTTGGTGTTGCATTCGCTCGGCAGCTGCATAGCCTCCGCCCACTGGTAAAGGCCACCGTATTCCTCACAATTTGATTCATCGTTTTCATAGCAATAGCGTTCAATCTTGGAGTCATTTGATTGGTCCTTGTCTCCAGAGACCATTTCCCCGATGTTCAGATTTTCCGCCATTACCGTTACAGAAGCGGCATGACCATCCTTGTTCTCTCCGTTAATTGTCAAATAATAATACTTACGTCCGTTGCGTTTATCTGTAAACTGCTTATACGCACCAGAGCGAATACTATCGCCACTCAGCGCTCGATCGCATAGGTCATAATCCGGAGTACAAAGTCTTGCTGTGTCAACTTCAAAAGACGAACTGGACTTTGCACTAGATGAAGATTTCGCACTGCTACTGGACTTGGCATCCGAAGAAGAAGGTTTTACCGAGGAACTAGATTCTTTTACTTTTTCAACAGAAGAACTGGATTTTTCATCTTTTTTAGAAGAGGAGGATTGGAGATCCCCGCTCGAGGCAGGTGCAACAGAAGACGAAGAATCGTCGGACAGTTCAGGGGAAACTGAAGAGGAAGAGGAGTCATCTCCACATGCAGCAAAAACACACGCAAAGACAAGTGCAAATACTAGACGATAAAACATAAGACCTCCAGATTTAAAATCCCGCCAAACTTTTTGCGAAATATAACAAAGCAAATATCTTTTTACATCAAAATTGGTATTCAAATGTCTCAAAAAAGCGTGTATATATAGAGATAGGGACAGTCCCTATTCGCCAAACGGGGGCGTTCCCGCAGAAAAAAACAATATGACAACATCTGTAGTTGCTTTCTGCAACAAATATAATTATATTATAATTACACCACGAGGTTCTGCATGGAAGTAGAATTCGAGTGGGACGAACATAAGAATGAACTCAACCAAAAGAAACATGGTATTTCATTTGAAGAAGCCAAATCGTGCTTTGAAGATGAACATGCTAGAGTGTTCTTTGATGTAGAACATTCAAAAAACGAGGATAGGTCTATTCTGATTGGATTGTCAGAAAAACTCAGGACTCTTATTGTAGTTTATACAGAACGAAGCCTTCTTGATGCCGAGATTGTAGTTAATCGAATCATCAGTGCCCGCAAGGCAACAAAAAAGGAATTCCAATACTATTGGAATGAACGGAAAGGAGACGGAATATGAAAAAGGAATACGACTTTTCAAGCATGAAGGCGGTCAAGAACCCTTATGCAGCCGCACTGAAAAAACAGATAACGATCCGCTTAAATTCCAGTACTATTGAATACTTCAAGACCATGGCGAAAGAGGTCGGCATTCCTTACCAGACCCTTATCGATTCATATTTGACGGATTGCGCCCAATGCAAGCGTAAATTGACTATGCATTGGAAATAACATTTCACTCGAGGATTTCTATGGCATCGAAGAAAAAACACATCGTGATTCTTGCGACGGGCGGCACTATCGCTGGCGTCGGCGAGCCTGGCAAAAATACGGGGTACGTGTCCGGGCAGATTTCGGCTGAAGACCTTGTCAAATCCGTGCCGGAGCTTTCGGACTACGCCGAGATTACTGCCGAGCAGATTTGCAATGTGAATTCCGACGACATGACGGACAAGCTGTGGATCAAGCTTTCGAACCGCATTGCCGAATTGCAGGAAGATGATTCCGTGGACGGCATCGTTGTCACTCACGGCACCGACACCATGGACGAAACGGCCTACTTCGTAAGCCTTACGGTCAAATGTGAAAAGGCGGTGATTTTTACAGGCTCCATGAAGCCCGCTACCGCCAAGAATCCCGACGGTCCCGAAAACTTGCTCGGCGCCGTGCGTGCGGCAGCCGGCTTCGCGGTCGACGACGATCCTCCGGCAAATTTAGTGTGGGTGTATTTTGCGGGCGAACTTTTCGACGCCCGGAGCGTACAAAAATGCAGTGCTTCGGCAATTAACGCGATGGGCGTGAACGCTCCCGGCGAAGGCTCCAACTGGAACGCCCTTAAGGAACAGAATTTCTTTGACGTTTCCAAG
>JAFZOV010000021.1 GCA_017550445.1 Fibrobacter sp. | reverse complement strand
GGCGTCGCGAGCATCTTTCAGGTAGTTTGCAGCGCCCTGCTTGTTGTTGTCGCCGGGGCCGCCCGACCACACGGTGCTTTCGTTCAGGCCGATAATGTCTTTTGCGACACCACCGTAAACGATACCACCCATGTAGCCGTTACCAATCGGCAAGGCGTTCGTAAATTCGGTACCAGCATCGCTGTTGTACCAAAGCTTGAGGGGGTTATCTGTCGTGGCAAAAGCCACCGGCGCAAGCAGCGTCGCCGCACACGCCAAAGAACCAAACACAGCACCTAATCTCATAAGAACTCCTAAATTTTAAAACCATCCACTATAAAATTAACCCCCAAAACAGGCAAAAAACCGCCTTTGGGGGCATTTTGTGTTGTCATTTTATCAATGAATTAGATAACGAAAAAACTCCACCAGCTTGGTGGAGTTTTTCGGTTTTAACAAAGAGGTAATCTTCTACTTAAGCTGCACGCGGATGGTTTTGGCGAGGCTGGATCCGCGCACGATGTAGATTCCGCGGGCGAATCCGGCGGCCTTCAGCGTTTCGGTGAGAGCGAGACCTGCACGCTGCTCGACGCCACCCATAAAGCGTCCGCTTGCGTTGTACACCTTAAGCGAACGATCCGCCGTCGGCATAAAGTTCACGTTATACGCTACATTGCGAATTCCGGTAAGTTCTTCCTTGGTGAGCGCGAACTGAATCCAGTCAAGGTTCGTGTAGCTGCCTATAAACAGGATGCGCAGCACATGGTCTCCCTTTTCAATTTTTTCAGTCTCACCTTCTACAAATCCATAAGTACTCCAGTCTTCGCCCTGCGGCACCACGATAGTATCGGTGATTGCCTTGCCATCGAGGAACAGCTGGAAGCTGCCGCCTTCAAGTCCGTTAGCCACATTGGCACGGAACACGTACTTGCTAGCGAGAATTACGTTCACTGAGTATTCCACCCATTCACCGGCCTGCGTGTAACCGATAGCGTAGCCCTTGCAGTCCTGAGTATTGAGCGTATCAGAGCAGCCGAGGCCAACGACATCCACGCCGTCTTCGCGATAGACGTTACCTTCATTCACGAAGTCCTTGTCATAGAACGAGACGCTCTGTCCGCCCACATCGTAGTCTTCGGCCTGAATGGCACCCGGAATGCTGAAGCCAACCTTGAACGGTTCCTGGGTCACAGCACCATTAAAGTCAGGCAGCGGAATGCTGTTGATTTTTTCACCGATATTTTTGAATTCACCCTGGAGTCCTGCAGCCTGCGCGACAGATTCGATATAGCCGCCGTTGTTGCGTTCAGTGTACTGCCCCGCCGCATTGCGGCCTACGCCACTCGGAGAATTCCTAAAAGAATTATTTTCAACCGTGAAACCGCTAGAGCCTTCATCCAAGTAAATGGGCAATACCCAGTAGTCAGACCACTTGGAGGCACCGTAATCGTGCATGTAGTTTTCCTTGATTTCGCTACCGGTACCCTGGTTCGAAAGCGTATAGATCGGGCCGGAATCGCAAAGCAAGCGAGAAATATGGTGAATGTTATTTTTGTTGATATGGTTGTTAGTCATGGCTGTTTGATCTTTGGTCCAGCCAAAGCCCACCGAAATACCGGAATAATAAGTGTATGAAATTTCGTTATTTTCAATCACCACATAACGCGGATAGCCAGCACCGATACCCACAGCACCCTGGTGTTCGTTGGTCACGTTGGTCACGAGGTTGTTGCGAATGGTATCGCGGGTACTGATTTCTTCCTTGTCGCTCGGATTATAGGCGATATGAATTTCGGTTGTGGAGTCCTGATAGAACTTGCCAAGCATAATGCCTGCAGCGCCATTTTCATAGAACACGTTGCCTTCGATGACGTCGTCATTCGTGCCCGACACAAAGTCAAGACCAGTTGCCGCCATCTGCGTAAAGGTGCAGTTCTTGACCAAGAAATGGTGAGCGTTTTCGACACGGAAACCTGCATCGGGGCGCCAAAGCAAATACTGGTTACTATTCAGCTTTTCCCAGTTTCCGCGACCAGGATCCGGAAGGACATCCACATTAAAGTTCCCTGCCTGCAAATCCAGGAAACCTTCTTCGCTGGGGCGAGTATAGTTGGAATGAGCAAAGTTCAGGCCTTCGAAAGACATATAGCCCACTTTGTTCTTGGTATCTTTACCTAAGACATTGAACAAGGTATTGAGGCGGGGAGCAACCACATTGGCCGTGCCCATGCTTTCGCCGGAACGGGGCTTGTAGTAAAGCGTTTGATTCTTTTCATCCAGGTACCATTCACCCGGAGCGTCAAGCAAATCGTAGGAGTTTTCCAGATAGAAAACCTGCTGCTTGGGGGGATCGCTCATGAAGGCTGTACCGAGCATGGGGTATGCGCGGTGGAATAGTTTGGTACGTTCAGGATCCTTGGGAATGAGCTTTGCAGTACCACCGTTCACCTCGGCCTTTTCCAAACGCAAGATGTTTTCGGACCAGGCAATCATCAGGTGGATTTCGACATCTTCAATGTTCTTGATATTCTTGACGTAGTCCGCAGAAACATCAAAGGCACGACCCGTAGAGTCCACTTTCGTAAGACGCACGAAATCGTGGTCAAAGGAGCCCGAGCCTTTCTCATCTGCAGCAACCACGTTGGGGAAGCAAGCGCGAACAGCCTTCTTGCCGTTCACATACAGCTGACGGAATCGACCATCGACGCCTTCGGCTTTCCAGATGTTGTTCTTTTCATCGTGAATGGTCCAACCAGTAACGCCCATGCCGCCCGTGATGAGAGGCATTTCGCCTTCGTAAGCTTTATAGCGCACATAATGGCCATCTTTACCGCCATCGGCCTCGGTAAAATTCACCGTCGAGGGGAGCGCGTAAGTGCCTTCACGAAGAATGACTTCAATGTCACCGGTCATAGAACCATTAATGGCACGCACAGCCTTCTGCGCCTGCGTAATGGTTTTGAAGGGAGCCTCCTTGGTACCCTTATTAGAATCGCTTCCATCCGGAGCTACATAAAATGTTGCCTGAGTCGCGGCCAGAGACGCTCCGGCAAAAGCCAGGGAGCAGATACCCACTTTTGAAAGTATTTTAGAAATACCCATAAGAAACCTCACTTTTTTTCCACACCAATAAGAAAATTACCTTTTATGCATAAAAAATGAACCCCCATTTAGGGAGTTCGCATTGACAAGTTATCAATAGCAAATAGCTTATTTAATGCGGTGTCCGGTCAAATCAAAGCGCATGCCGTTCTTTTCGATATAGGCCCTGCTTCCTTTGACGCGCAAGTACTGCGAATTTTTGAGAACATTTTTGCGAACACTTTTTATTGATTGGGGTTCGGCAACCGTGTCGGCCCACGAATGTTGCATGCGATCAAGGCCCGACTGGTTCACGACTTCGAGCTTAATGTCCGCTCCTTCTCCCGAACGCTTGGTCATGCTGTACCAGTCGCCATCGCGCAGGCCCGGCCAGTAAAAGCTACCCATTTCCCATTCGCGCAACTGGTCAGACATACCGCGAATGTAGGCCATAAAGTAATTGGTCGGAGTAGAGTTGTAATCCATGTAGTCGTAGCGAACGCCTGCCTTTTCGCCAGGGCTCATTGCGCCACCCCATTCTGTACACACAGTACGGTCAACATACTTGCCCACCTTATACTTGAAGCTATTACGCCAGCCTTCTTCGGTATTGATACTCATGTTCCAGAAGGTGTATTCGTGAACGGCAAACAGGCAACCTTCAAAACGCGGGTCATCGGCAATGTCGGGCACGTTCTGCGCCATTCCCGAACCGTCGAGCAAAATATGGTCGCGCGGCACATTCGGGAACTTTTCCAGCCAAGTTGCGTACAGATTGCGCAGCTGGTCCTTGTTGTACATGTGCGGTTCGTTCATGATTTCAAAGTAGGCGTTCGGATGTTCACCGTATTTTTCGACGAGTTGGGCCCACATTTTCCACCAGTTGTCCATATTACTCGGGCCCGAAGGCTGCGAGGGGCCCCAATAGCCCATGACCAAGCGGCCATGCTTGAGCGCAACGTCAAGCGCACCCGAATACATATCGAAAGCATTGAGAACAGTGGGCTCGTTTACCGGCATACGCACGCTGTTCGTGCCAAGCAGTTCCTGAAACTGCCCAATAACGCGCTCTGCCACAACCGATGCAGACTGATAATTGTCAGAGAGGCTGAGGCCCGAAAGCACGAGCACGTCAGAGACGAAATTGTCGCGCTTGTCGGCCCAGTTGACGCCACGGAACTGACTGGTAACGGCGAACGAATTCACCGCAGAAAAGACTGTAGCAGCCAACGCGATACAGGCAATGCGCCTGACCTTAGAACCAAACACCATAAAAAACCTACCTTTAAACCACCACTCACACCAATTTAAAATTACCTTTTGCCGCCCTAAAAGGAACGCACTAGAGAGTGTTTCCATTGACAAGTTGTCAAGGGAGATCCTTCTCCCCATTCGAGGATCATGCCCACTAAGGCAACAAGTTGCCAAGTGGTCAAAGAGATTCCACTGCGTTCCACTCAGGATGACACGACTATTCAGACTTCCGGAAAATCGTTGACGCGTAGCTAAAGCCGCCATGCTGGATTTTCAAGATGTACATTCCGTCATGCATGTCGCCAAGGCCGATGCTGAAACTCGACTGCCCCGCCGCAAGCGGCTGCGACTTGACCAAGCGACCGTTCATGCCGTAGATTCGTGCGGTATAGCCCTGCGAAAGTGCTGCACCGGCCTCGATCTGCAATTCACCGCCGTAAACTCGCGCCCGCAAATCGGGCCGTGCGACAGTCTTCGTGGCAATCGTCGTCGTTTCGGGCTTTGGCTTGTTACGCAGCAAGCGCACGCTGTAAATGCCGCCGACCATGCCGGAATTTGCCGTAAACGAAATCCGCACAAGCTTCTTGCCCTTTACCATATTATCTGGAATCGGGTAAGTCACATTCACGAATTCGTCCTTTTTCCAGCGGTTCGAGATCGTCTCAGTCACAAGCTTTTCGTCGTCGATCTTGATATCAAATACGCGTGTGCAGCCTTCGTTGCCCCAGTAGCGAACCATGAGACTCAAGGAATCTTCGCTGTTGGTTTCGAATTCGTAGCTAATGAGACCACCATCACCGTCGCTGCACTTGCCAGCATCGCGGTAGAATTCGCCCTGGTGCGTGCCCGAGGTAGAATTGCGTTCCTGCATCTTATGGTCTGCTTCAGGCTGCTGCTCGCCGGGGGCCACCTTGTCGATGGTCTTTTCGTCAAGCGCCAAGGCTTCTTCTTGTTCCTTTTTCAGGCGCTCCAGAATCGTGGGGTCCGTAAGCACCATCCAGTACATCATGTAGCGGGCATCGTGTACTTCGTAGAAGGGTTCCAGCAGCAGGTTCGCATCCTTCTGATTTGCGAACAGGTACGGAGCCTTAAAGTGCATGGGCTCGCCTGCTACAGGAGTCACCTTTGAGGGAATATCTTCTTTCTTGCTCGCAAGCATAGGGGCCTGATCAAGCGATTCGAGCGCACCCGAGGCAATATGACTCCAGCGGCCATCATCGGCCACGAGGCCGTTCAAGTTAGCGGTTCCCGTTTTCGCAGAGAGCACAATCGGGCCATGCAAAAGCGCCACATAATCAGACACATTCGGGAGTTCTTCCACATGCGTGTACATGGGGAACAGCACCTCGATTACGTCACCGGTCTTCCAAGATTTACCTGCAGAAACATAGCTCGAAGGGTC
Organism: Fibrobacter sp.; assembly: GCA_017550445.1. The sequence goes on along the minus strand of JAFZOV010000021.1, from coordinate 35,870 downwards.
AGACTTTTTCACGACGGTATCGCCGTTTACAATTACCTTGAATTCGCCTTCTTTTACCCAGTACGGGTGACGTACCTTGAAATCAAAGCTGCCGCTACCTGTCACGGTGAACTTTGCCGATTCACCCTTGGGGAATGCGGTTTCTTGCTTGATTTGAACCTTTTTGTCGCGCCAGTTCAAGCTTGATGCCGCAAAGAGGTTTACGTACAAATTGTCACCATCTTTGGTATAAATAAACTGCGAATACTTGGTGGGGTTTTCCATGCCCGAACCCACGCAGCACCACATGGCCGCATTCACCTTAGAATACACGCGGTAATGGCGCGGGCGCGCAGGCGTAAAGTACACGTAGCCACCGTGCTTGGGGTGAATCGTCGAAAGAATATGGTTAAAGAGAGCGCGTTCGTAGAAATCTGCCTGCTTGGCGCTATGATCCATATTGAACAGGCGCTCGGTCAGCTTAAGCATATTGTACGTGTTGCAAGATTCCGGTCCTTCACGTTCTTCCACGTACTTCTTATGGTTATCAAAAGAGGGGAAATGTTCCGAAATGCTATTGCCACCGATAGCAATGCTGCGCTTATTCACCACGCGGTCCCAGAAGTACTCGGAGCCCTTCACATAAGTTGCATCGTTGGTGAGTTCTGCAATACGAGCAAAGCCCACCACTTTAGGCACCTGCGTATTGGCGTGCACATTGGTGAGGTTATCGTTGCTTGCCGCCATGGCATTCAAAAGCCACTTGTGCGACCAGCGCTTAGCCTCTTTCAAATACTTGTCTTGTTTGGTAAGCGCATAAGCATCGGCATAGACTTCGGCCATGCCACCGTGTTCCGTGCCGAGCATGGATTCCATAGCGTTGTCATTGAGGCCACCCGTAATAGTGAGGCCCCAGTCGCAAAGGGCGAGGAACATCGTTTTTGCCTGTTCGTAGCCTGCATAAATGTAAGCGTCGCGAAGGCCTGCAAAAGTCTTGTGAATGTTATACCAAGGCACCCAATAACCATTCTGTGCGCCAGCGTTTCCGCTCTTGAACTTGAGCCACATCTGCTTTCCGTTCGGTACGCCACTCAGGTAGCCCTTGAAGTTGTTGTCTTTGGAATTCTGGTCTTGAATCGTCTTGAGTTCACTCAAAACATATTCCAGGCGTTGCTTGATTTCTTCGTCGCCCGTTGCCGCATATTGCATGGCAAGCGCACTCAAGTAATGGCCTAAAACGTGGCCATCGAGGCCCGCCCAGTTCGAAAACTTGCTGGCTTTAGGCTTCATGCCCGCTTCTTCGTAGAACGGAGCAATTAATTTGTCTGTATCGTAGGCAAGCAACGTTTCTACGTTCAAATCCTGACGGTCCTTAAGCGGGCCGCCAAGCAACTGGACATCGCCCAGCGAAAACATATCAGGGTAAAGCAGGTCTTGCGTAAACCCTTGAGTGGCAAGACCTCCAACCACAGCAAGGGCCACGCAAGCCAACCGTTTTTTATTGATTCCAAACATCTTATACCATCCTTTTTCCAACACTCAGTTCACCATTATAAAGATAAATCCCGCAATGCGAAAAATACCCCCTACAAAACCAAATACTTTTGCAGAAATTTCAAAAGCTGAAAGCGCGATTTTCGTACAAAAAAAAGCCCCGCTATCGCTAGCGGAGCCTCTTTTTCTTAGGAGAATTTTTAGAGAGAATTACTTAACGTTATTACTTGATACGGTGACCCGTGAGGTCAAAGCGCAGACCGTTCTTCTCGATAAAGAGTGCGTTACCCTTCTTGAGCAGGCGCGGAGAAGAAGCGCTACGAACCGTTGCGGCTACTGCCGGGCGGATTCCGGTCGTTTCACAACTTCCACCTTCGCAGAACTTGATGTAGTCAATGTCCATCCAGTCGCCGGTTACCGTAAAGCGGAGAATATGTTCGCCCTCGGTCAAATCCACCTTGGCTTCAACTTCGTTGTATTCGTCATAGTTGTCTTCGCCAGAGGTTGCCTGCGGAACAGAAATTTCTTCGGTAATGTCTTTACCATCCATGGAAAGTTTGAAACTAGAGGTACTGTTAGCAGAAGCCACCGCGGCCTTCATGGTGTAAGTACCAGTCTTTGCCACCTTCACGGTGTATTCGAGCCATTCGCCCGCCTGGTTGTAACCGACGATATAGCCGTTCGCTTTCTTGTAGATATCGACTCCGGTGCCTTCGCGATAGCTCTTGCCATCATTGCTTTCGGCGCCATGGTCTTCGGAATCGTTTTCGCTGTAGCTGACATTGCCCTGACCTATCCCACTAATGTCGAAATCTTCCATTTCGATTTTACCCGGAATGGCGAGAGGCTCACCCTTGAACGGTTCACGCGGAACCGGCTTAAGAACCAAGCGGAGCAGCGCCGAGCCGTGAGCCGGGAGTTCGATAGAAACATGGGAAACGGGGCCCAGGTCCTTCTTTTTCCAGGCATCGCGAACTTCCACTTCGCCTTCTACGCCAAGGTCTGCAAAGTTGCATTCAACCGTCTGGGTAGAGGAATTGTTGTTGAGGAGAGCCACGGCCAAATCGCCGTTCTGCAAGGGTTTAGTCCAAACCTGCTTGCCGTTCTTGTCAGAAATGCGGTGACCCTGAACACCCAAGGAGTCCTGGTTAATGGCAATCATGTCCTTGTTCAGGTAGAGTTCCTTGGTCTCATTGCTCATATTGCGCACGTCGGAACTGATCATGATGGGGGCGGCCATGATAGACCACATCGTCATCTGGGATCTCTGTTCTTCGTAAGAGAGGCCCTTGTTGCCCACTTCGAGCATGTCCGGGTCATTCCAGTGGCCGGGCTTTGCAATTTGCCAGTACTTATTGTTGGCGTCGATAATTTCATAAACGCCTCGGTACCAGGAAGTAGAAATCCATTCGGGGCCGATATCGAAAGTGGTGCGCCAGAGGTTAGCAATCTTAGGCATCCATTCCTTGTATTCCCACATACAAATACTGAACACGATGTCGCGTCCGGAATTGCGGAGCGCCTTGGACATGGCGGTATAATCTTTTTCCTGGGTGGTCGGGTCGGAATCGCAGTTATCATACTTCCAGTAGTCAACGCCCCATGAGGCAAGTTTCTTGGCATCCTGTTCTTCGTGACCATTGGAACCGCTTTGACTATCCCAGTTGCTGTTGTAATGGTGGCAGGTACGTTTGCCGCGGTCGCCGTAAAGGCCAAACTTGAGGCCCTTTGCATGCACGTAATCGGCAATGGCCTTCATACCGCTGGGGAATGTCTTCGGATTGTTCTGGAGGTCGCCATTGGCATCGCGCTTGGTATCCATCCAGTTATCGTCAAGGTTCAGGTAAATGTAGCCGGCATCCTTCAAACCGGAGGACACCATTGCATCGGCAATTTCCTGAATCTGCTTTTCATTGATGTTTTCGTGGAACACATTCCAGCTGTTCCAACCCAACGGGGGCGTAAGCACCAAACTATCAGGGTGCGCAAAGCTCATCGCCGAAAGCGAGAGCGTTGTCACCATAGCAAGCTTTGTAAACGAAACCTTCATCTCATGACTCCTTATAATAGCGGCTACGCCGCAATGTGTAGTGTGTAATGACTAATTACAAATTCATCATTACACATTCCACATTTCACATTCTACACCATTTACTTCGTCACCATAAAGCGGTGAGCAGTCCCGTTTTTCGCCTTAAGCATGTACACGCCCTTCTCCGAAACCATCGAGCGCACCTTGGCCTGGGCATCGGACACGTTCATGGCATCCACTACACCCATAAACGTACCGTTCAAACCGTACACGCGATAAATCTGCGAAGTCTGCATATCATAGCGCACCTTATGCGCAATGCCAGTCGGTCCCGGGTTCGGGTCCGTTGCATTTTTACCCTTCACGAACGTGAAGTAGTCAATATCGAGCCAAGAGCCAACAACCGTGAAGCGCAGCACATGTTCGCCCGCGGGGAGCGTCACATTTGACTTTACCAAGTTGTATTCATCGTAGTTGTCTTCACCGGAAGTTGCCGCCGGCACAGAAATTTCTTCGGTAATGTCCTTGCCGTCCAAGGAGAGTTTGAAGCTAGAGGTAGAACCTGCTGCTGCAACCGACGCAAACATGGTGTAGTCGCCAGCATCCTTCACATTCACAGTGTATTCGAGCCAGTCACCTTCGCTATTGTAACCCACAACGACACCGGTCGCCTTCTTGTAGAGGTCAACACTCGTGCCCTTACGGTAGTCACTATCACCTTTATTTTCGGAATCGCCATCATAGTACGAGGAACCATCCTTGCCCTTGCCCGGCACGTCGAAGTCTTCGGCTTCGATCTTGCCCGGAATCGCAAATGCGGGGCAGTTTTCGCCAGCAGCACAGAACGGAGTCTGCGGTACAGGTTCCGAAGCGGGACCATCGAGGTAAATTTCATCGTTCACGTCGGTACCGACCTTGAACCAGTCAAAGTCTGCATAACCTCCAGCAGTCTTTGTTGCAAAGTTGAAGAGGCCCCAGCGCACGCCCACGAACATGTGCAGGTCATAATTGAGCTTCACATCGCTACCGATCTTTTTCCAGGTAGTACCATCGGTGCTGTAGTAGAAGTATGCGGTACCGCCGTCAATCGGCAGATTGAAATCAATTCGCAGATAAACCTTGGAATCCGAAAGAGCTGCAGACTCCTTCAAGCTTTCGCCGTCCTTGGTTCCGGTGTACATCACCACCTTGTAGCTGCCGCCATCCTTAGTAAGCGCAACAAAGCCCTTGTCATCTTGCAGGGCAACAAGGCCAGCGATATCGCCATCCTTCATGCCGGTACCATCGACAAGCGTACGGCCAGAGCACTTGGGACCAAAGGAACGCTGGGTCAGAGTATTCTTTGCAGTCACCACGCGGCTATCGGTGCGACTCGTGGTAATGCGGTAATAACCCGGATTTGCAGAGAGGCTCCAGTTCTTGTTGTCGGGGTTATGGTTGAACTGCCATTCGAGCGCAAGTTCACTATTTTCAAAATCGTCGCTAGTCACCATGCCGTAGCCCGGCAGCGGAGTTTCGGGCAAGTCAATCGTCGAAGGAGCCTTGCTTCCGCTTGTGGGAACCGGCCAACCGTCCTTCCATTCCATCGGAACCAAGTGCGACATACGGCCTACCGGGCCGGAATCGCGGAACAAAAGTGCATACCACTTGCCATCGGGAGTATCAAAGATGCCGCCCTGTGCAACGCCGTTATCAGAGAGGAAGTACTTTCCGGTATATCCGGAGAGCAGGCTCTTGGAACGGTAAACAATTTCGCTACGGCTCTTGCCAGCCGGCCAAGAAATCGTGAACAGGTAATATTCGCCGTTCACCTTTTCCATGTGAGAGCCTTCCTGCTGCACGTAGTAGTTGGATGTTCCGGTCACCTGGTTCACGCTTACGCCGCCGACTTTGCCGCTCTTGCCACCGGCCTTCACGCCACTAGCATCGTCATTGAGCTGCACGTAGCTAATCTGGTCGCCAGAACCGTAGAACACCCACACGGTACCGTCATCGTCAAAGAACAGCGACGGGTCGTGATAGAACGGGAGCTGCACTTCGGACCACGGGCCGTTTTCGACGTCGGCGGTCTTGTAAAGGTGAGTCTTGTTGGTGGTGTAAGACGGCGTCAGCACGTAGAAGTTACCCTTGTGGTAACGAATGCTCGAAGCCCACGAGCCCTTACCGTAGGCATCCTTGCCGCCATTCAAGTTCATGTTGTCGTTATTGGTGAGCGTCTGGTAGGCATAACCCACCGTGCGCCACTGGGCCAAATCGGTGCTCTTGAAAACAGGCACACCCGGCGCAAAATGCATCGTGGTCGTTACCATGTAATACGCATCGTCAACGCGGACAATCGAAGGGTCCGGGCTATCGACATACATAATCGGATTGTTGACGGTTGCTGCGTAAACGGCGCAGGAACTGACGAGGGCTATGCCCAAACCTTTAAGCCATCCCATGATTATACTCCTTTTGAGGGCGCACCACCGCCCATGCATAATTCTTCATCTTAAAATTACCCTAAAAATGGGCAAAAAAGCCCCAATGGGTCCCAAGTTCTTTTGACAAATTGTCAAGAAGGCTGCCAATCAAAGCACAAAAAAGCACCCCTGATCCAGGGGTGCAAAACAAGGAGAGAGAGTTTAAATTTTAACCGTACAGAAATCCAAGCACGACCACGACTACCGAGAAGAACGCAATCTGCTTAATAATCGTAATTTCGTTACTTTTCATAGGTCACCACCTTCTGCTTGACGCCCATCTTGCCGGCAGAGCGAACCAAATACACTCCCTGACGGATACCCTTGACGCCATCCTTGACCATACGGACTGCCGCCTCCATGCTAGCAGCCTTGAAGCTCGCCACATGCTTGCCCTGCATATCGAACAAGTTGAAGTTGCTTTCAGCTTCGGTCATCAGGTTCAAGCCCTGAGCAACAGACATCGTAGAAGAAGCCTTGAATACAATATTGTCGATATCGATCCAGTCATTGGTAATTTCGAGCTTGAGTTCATGTTTGCCAGCCTTCAGGGTGGCCTTGCCGCCGCTCACTTCGGTGAACGTGGTAAATCCTTTGCCTTCGCTTGCCATTTCGTCACCGATACGTTCGTCATCCATATAGAGGACAAAGCTACCGGTCGTATTGTCACTAGCCACGAGTGCAGAAATTTCATACTCGCCATCGGTCACCACATTCACGGTGTACTTGAGCCATTCGCCCTTCTGGCAGTGGCCAACGACCAAGCCCATGTTCGGCTGATAAATGTCCACATCGTTCTTGCGGAACTTGCCGCCTTCGTTGCCCTTGCTCAAATCGTAATAGGCCTTGTCAGCACCGCCCTTGTTGTATTCCTCGACTTCAATAGTGCCAGGAATCTTTGCAGGGCCTTCGCCATACGGGCCATATTCCTCAGGCGGTTCATCGGGAACGGTAGACTGGCTCGGATCAACCAAGTTCACTTCCGGAGCATTGGGGTCAATAGTCTTGTCAATCAGCTTGAGCATTTCGGAACAATAACGACGGCCAAGTTCAATCACACCATCACGGCCAAAGTGGTAGGGGTCCTTGCCGTTACCCTTCAAGCCCTGAGAAGAGGCCAAACCAAACTTCTTGAACTTGCTCTTAAGCTGGGCAATACCGCCGTTCTTGGAGCTGCAGCAGCTACCCTGGCTGGAGTTACCCGTGGGGTCATTCATCATTTCGCCGGCTACAAAAGGCACTTCGTTTTCGTCCAAGTCAAGGGCGTTAATAATGTCCTTGTAGGTCTTGTACACATTGTTCTGCCATTCGGTGCCAGATCCATCGGTTTCACCCTGGTGGAAAATAACACCCTTGATGACGCCAACTTCCTTAGCCTTTTTGCCCAAGTCCACAATTCTCTGGTACGGGTTGGAATCGTAATCCTTAGCCCAGTTCTGAATATAGCTTGCTGCAGTGCTGAAGTAAGCCTGGTACTGGTCCTTGTCGAAAGCCTTGATACTTACAGCACCGATAGCCACCGGGATAATACCCACGGTAACGCCCGGCAGGGAATCTACCATGGCACGGCCGAAGTAGTCCGCCGGGGAGAGGTTTTCGAAAGGATGGAACATCGGCGGAATTGCAGGATACCATTCGCCAGTCTTGATCGACTGGGTGGTGCTGCCGCTACGGCTGCTGGCATTTGCCGTATGGGAGGCTATCATCAAGAAATTCTTGGGATCCTTAGCCTGGTCCACAGAAGGGACGATTTCACCGTTACCGGCCATATTCGACTGGCCATAAGCAATATAAATATGGAAATTGGGGTTCGGCGCCGCATTGGCGATTGTCGCGAGCATCATCAGCCCGCCAACCAGCCACAAAGCCGGGGTCAAAAATTCCGATACTTTTTTGAGATCCATAACACACTCCTTTTGTACCTTAAAGTTATCCAAAAAAACTGGCTTTTTTATGTAAAAAAAGCCGAAACTTATGGATAAATAGTCAATAGGAGTTATGCCAAAATAAGCGAAAAACCCGCCCAAAAAGCGGGTTCTTGTTAATTAAAATTTACTTTAGCTTTTAGGGTTTACTTTGCTACCTGAATACGCAGGGTTTCGCCAGCCTGGGACCTTGCCAGATAGGCTCCACCGCACTTTACAAGGTTTGCCGCCTTGGAACGGAGTTCCGACATTCCCAAAGCACGAACAAAGCCGATATAGCCGCCGTTCATGTCAAAAATGCGGTAGTCCTGAAGAGTGTTGTTCTGCAACTTCATGTTTTGGCCAATTGAGATAGTACCGTCTTTTGAAATCTGGAACCAATCGATATCGATATAGCCCTGGGCAACTTCCATCGTAAGTATCTGTTCACCCTTATCAAGCGTAATGGAACCAGCAGCTTGTTCAAAAGTGGTCCAAGAAGTTCCTGTGTATTTCAGTGTATCGGATACAACTTTGTCGCCGACCTTGAATACCAATGCACCACTACCATTTGCAGCAACAGTTGCACTTATATCAAACGTTCCGGCTTCAGCAACGTTTATGGTGTACTGGAAAGAATTTCCTGTAGGATTGCAGCCGAGAACGAGACCGCCGTTCTTTTCGCCAATCTTTACAGATTCGTCCTTTCTATATTCCGTATTCCAGGTATCGTCACACGAACCGCTCACAGAGTAAGAGTTGTTGCCAGCGCCCTTGCCTGGAACATCGAAGTTTTCGGCCTCGATCTTGCCCGGAATTTCAGCAGCCTTGCCGCCAAACGGGGTCTGCGGTTCGGGTTCAACGGGAACCGTGCTGATGTGCTTGAGCATTTCTGCGGCATAGCGGCGACCGAACTCCTGGTACGATTCGCTGCTGAAGTGATAGCTATCCTTGCCGTTGCCCTTGAGTCCTTCGGACGAGACGAAGTAGGTATTGTCCATCACGTTCGGAAGCGTCTTGATATTGTTGTCGGTGAAGCTCCAGCAGCAGCCACCCGCAGCGCGGTCTTCCAGGCCGCCCGCAAGGAACGGAACCGTGTCAGAACTCAAGTCCAACGCCTTCAAAATATCGTCACGGGTCTTCTTGACTTCTTGCTGCCAGTTGTTGCCGTTCATGGCCCCCGATTCGCCCTGATGGAAAATGAAGCCCTTGATGACGCCAACTTGCTGCGCCTTCTTCGCGACTTCCACGATACGGGCATGCGCGTTGCCTTCACTGCCGTAATCCTTGGCCCAATTCACGAGCCAGCTTTCGGCAGTAGAAAGGTAGGAGGCGTACTTGTCCTTGTCGAACAATTCAATCTTTGTACCGCCCACGGCCACGGGAATCACGCCCACAGTCACGTCCGGGAGGCTGTCGGCCAAGTAGCGGCCAAACCAGTCGGCCACAGAAAGGCCTTCGCCGCAGTGGAACATCGGCGGCACTGCCGGGTAAATTTCGCCCACCGTAGGATACTTCGTGCACGAGGTAGTCGCGAACATCTTGTAGCGCGGATGTTCCTTGTCGTCGGTGCCCTTGCGGATATCACCGGCACCCGCCATGTTGGACTGGCCGTAAGCGATATATACGTGAAAGTTCGGGTCCGGCGCCGCATTTGCAACCGATGCAAGCATCATCAGTCCGCCTGCGAGGGTCAACACCCCAGAAACTTTTTTAAAGTCCATAATCCACTCCTTTTTGCATAGTTCAAAAATACACAATTGTTTTTACTTTTATACGTAAAATAAGATAAAAGTAGCCCGCTTTTTATGCGGGCTCACTCCACAGTTTTAACTTATTTGATCACCTGCAGGCGCATGGTCTTGCCGGCAACAGACTTGGCGAGATAAACACCGCCACGCTGCACAAGACCAGCCGCATTCTTGCGGAGTTCCTGCATACCCGTAGCACGCACCATACCGAGGTAGCTACCGTTCATGTCGAAAATGCGGTAGTTTTCCGCTTCAGTCGGCATATTCATACGGACACCAGCAATCGTTGTAGCGCAATTGGCGCAATTGCCTTCGAATTTCATATAGTCAATATCGAACCAGGAGCCCGTCACTTCCAAGCGGAGAATATGTTCGCCGACAGGGAGCTTCACCTTGGCAGTTACATCCTTGAAATCATTCCAGCTCGTTCCCGAAACAGGAACTTCAGCAACGGCGTCGCCATCCACGGAAAGCGTAAAGCCCGCATCGGTATTACTCGTCGCGACAGAAGCGGTCATCGTGTATTCACCGGCAGCCTTCACGTTCACGGTGTATTCCAGCCATTCACCAGCCTGGTTATGGCCCACAACATACCCGGTTGCCTTCTTGTAAATGTCGACACCCGTACCTTCGCGGTAATCAGTGCATTCAGCTTCCTTGCCTTCGTCGGTGCAAGAATGGTTATCAGAATCAGCATCGCTGTAAGTCTTGTTTTCCTTACCCGTACCCGGAACATCGAAGTTTTCGGCTTCAATCTTGCCCGGAATTTCGGCAACCTTGCCGCCGAACGGTTCGCGCGGAATAGGTTCAGCAGGAGTGCCAACACCCACGAGAGTCACGATGCAGTCCTTGAAATTAGTACCACCAGACGTCATCTTAATCGTCACGGAGCCATTCTTGACTTCGACTTCGCCTTCGTCCTTGGCATTCTTCGTTTCGCTAGTGGTGTACATGTGGAAGGTCTGAACATCGGCGCCCTGCACCTTGATAGTCACTTCCTTGTCGTTTTTGTAGTCACGGTTCACGAGCACCACGATCACGGAGTCGCCACCAGCACTCTTGTAGGCAGAAGCGAAAAGGTTTGCTTCGGGTTTTGCCGTTGCACCCACGCGGACTGCACCCGGACGGACAAAGCGGGCGAACTGGGAAAGCACGTAACCGCGCTTGGAAACCTTGCCGATTTCGTTCTGCGGAATAGAAAGCTTGTTGCCGAAGTCCTTTTCCATAATCAGGCCGTAGCAACGACGAATATACCACCAGGTATACTGATTGAAGTTACCCACCACCATGGCACGGTGAATTTCATAACCAACATCCATAGCGTTCACGGTATCGCGCTTGTTCTGATTCGCTTGGTCACCCGTATTGCGAATCGTACGCCAGTCGTTACCGCTACCCTGACTTTCAGTATAGTGTTCCGTCATCCAACGTTCCACTTTCTTCTGGTCTGCAAGAGAATACTGGAACCAGCTATCGGCAGTGTTCCTGTCGCTTGCATAGAAGTGCGCACCGAGAATATCCCAGTTCTTGAGGGCATTCGCATCGTTCAGCACTTTGTCATAAAGGTTCTTTTGATAAGCGAACGATTCCGTCGAAATCACCTTGGTGCCGTTCTTGCGCATCTGATCGGCGTAATTCTTAGTAAAGCTATAGATTTCATCGGCAGTCCAGCAAGCCCATTCGTGGCACCAGTCCGGTTCGTTACTGATAGAAATTGCATACAGGGGAACACCCTGGTTTTTCATGTATGCAGTGAATTCGTTCAAGTGGTCCACATATTTCTGGTAATTAGACGCAGCGATGTGCTGGTTCGCGCCCGCATACTGCGAAGTCCACGGCGTTGCATACAGAATAAAGTCATCACCGGCAACAGCCTTCGCATACTTTGCCGCCTGCACTTCCTTATTGAAGTCGCTAGAATTCGCATACACCGGAATACGCAGCGTATTCAGGCCAATCTGGCCATCGCCCGTACCAAAGGCAAGCTTGGCATCGGCTTCAGAAAGGCCCCCACCGCCCTGCCACTGGTTATGCACCATGCCACCGAAACCACGGATGACCTGGTGTTCATCGGTCACATCGACATTCACTGTCGACGCAGAAACCATGCTCCAGATGCCGGCCATCCCAATGGCGACACCTAATCCCTTCACCAATTTTACACTCATCTTTAACTCCTTATGATCTCTGTTCTCCACCAGAGCTCTTTCCCAAAGGAAGGGCACCCCCACTCGAGGGTGTCCTCCTGGTTGGATGTGTTTATGGGAAACCTATCGGTTTGCACGCACCTTTGCAACCATGCCGTTGCTACGGTTACGGATCAGGCAAACTCCACTTGCCTTTTCTGTACCCTTAACAGAACCACTCTTCCAAAGCTTGCTTGCTTCGTCCATGCTATGAGCAACAAAGCTTGCAACCTTCTTGCCATCTAGGCTGAACACGTCATACTTCGAAACCATTGTCGTATTCAACTTAATCTTGCCAGAAACAGCAGTCGTGCCAATCGGGTAAGAATCTGCGGCATCCTTGCCCTTTTCGATATTGAAGTAGTCGATATCGAACCAGGAGCCGACAACGGTGAGTCTCAAGACCTGTTCGCCCGCAGCGAGCGTCACATTAGCCTTCACCTTGTTAAAGTCATCATAGTTGTCTTCGCCGGAAGATGCTGCCGAAACCGAGATTTCTTCGGTAATGTCCTTGCCACCGACGCTGAACTTGAAGCTGGAGGTAGAACCCGCAGCAGCCACAGCTGCATAAATCGTGTAATCGCCCGCTTCGGCCACGTTAATGGTGTATTCAAGCCATTCACCTTCGGTGTTGTAACCCACGGCAACTCCCGAAGCCTTCTTGTAAAGGTCTACGCCGGTACCTTCGCGGTAGTCGCTATCGCCACGGTTTTCAGAATCGCTGTCGTTATAGGAATCGACATCGCCACCGCGGCCCGTACCCGGTTCGTCAAAGTTTTCAGCCTGAATTGCACCAGGAATAGCCCATGCCTTGCCGCCATAAGGAGTCTGCGGAGTCGGCGGAGTGGTACCGCTGCCTTCGAAGCCCCAGGCCTTGATTGCCATGGTAGAATCCTGAGAGCCCTTGAACACCAGGAACACCTGTTCCACAATGCCCTTGAGTCCCGTGACTTCGCAAGAAGTTTCTGCAAACGTCGACTTGTTACCGGTATTCTTGAGGGTACAAGTACCAGCCAAAGTACCGCTTGCAGAACCGGTGCGGATTTCAATCTTGTTGCCGTCGGCAGCGCTTGCAGCCTGCACGGTAAAGCCAGTCGCTGCAGTACCGAAGTCCACGCCACTCACGCGAATCCAGGATTCCTTGGTCGAAAGCGGGAGCAGTAAGTGTTCGGCAACCTTGCCCGGAGCCCAGTTGGAACGGCTGCGGATATGCAGCTGCTTGGAACTCGTGAGTGCCGGATACCAGTCATACGGATCGAAGTTTTCAATCTGCTTCGGGCCTTCCTTGGTGAAGGTCAGCGAGTTCATGGAACCATCGGCAGCGTAAGTAAATTCATCGACGCTCACGCTACGGTGATAAGCTGGATTCGGATTCGCCTGGCCGTCTTCGGCAGGAATCTTTTCGAGGCCATCGTAACCATTCGCGATGCGGCGATCATGGTAAGCGACATACCAGTGGCCCTTGAATTCTGCAATGCCATGGTGGTTATTGTTGTTCGCATTGATGTTCTGGCCGCCAATGTTGGGGTTACCCATAAAGATACCCTTATAGGTATAGGGACCCATGGGGTTACTCGACATACCGTAAGCGATACGCAAATCAGCAGTACTATAAGAGAGATAGTAGTTGTTTTTGTACTTGTGGATATAAGAGGCTTCCATCGCCTTCGGACCGCCAATCTTAAGTGCAGTCTTGGAGCTTACATCGAAGCCCTTCATATCGGCGTTAAGCTTATAGATATTGAAGATGTTGTTGTTATTGTCGGCTGCCGGACGGCTATCGCTGCTACCGCCACCAAAAGTGAAGTAGCCCTGACCATCGTCATCAAAGAAAATTGCCGGGTCAAAGCACCAACCGATGCCGTCGCAGTCCGCGAGACCGCCACCCCAGTTGTTGATGAGCTTCTTGTTACCCGTAACAGGGTTTGTCCAGGGGCCGGCAATGCTGTCGGCGCCAATGAGGCCGATACCGCCACCACCGCCATCGGGGAACACTATATAGAGTCTGCCGTCCTTGGGGTTCACCGCAATACCGGAAGCCCAGATATCACCGATACCGTCAACCTTGCGGGCATCATAAATAATGCCGAAGTCGGTCCAGTTCTTCATATCCTTTGTACGGAATCCGTACAAGGCCTTAATATCATAGCCGGTGGCATTTGCTACTGCCGGATCATCAGAGTCGGTAATCACGTAGAAATACGTGTCGTCAGAAGCGGCACCCGGGTCAGCCAGGTAGTGATAAGCAGAAATCGGGTTGTCGGCCAAGCCAAACGCGGCAAGCCCCGCAACCATACAAACAGCCTTTTTAAGACCGAAACGTTTCCAAACATTCCTGTAATCCATAAGGACTCCTCAGAAGGACAAAACACACCAAACCTTCTTAGGAATAAACTATCCTCAAAAAACGTCAAAAAAGCGCCCATCGGGGCACTTTTTATTGACTATTTGTCCATGGTTTATCTAGAAAAATTAACGAATAGAGCGGACCTTCGCAACGGCACCGGTACTTCGGCTACGGATCAGGCAAACGCCTTCCACCTTTTCTGCACCCTTGACCGATCCGCTCTGCCAAATCTTGGAAGCTTCAGCCATGTTATGAGCCACAAAACTTGCGATTTTTTTGCCGTTTAAGCTAAACACGTCAAATTTCGTAACCATGGGAACACCCAGCTTTACGTCAGCAGAAACAGCCGTTGTACCGATCGGTTCAGAATCAGCGGCGTCCTTGCCGGCCACAAAGTTGATATAGTCGATGTCCATCCAGTCGCCAGTCACCGTAAAGCGGAGAATATGTTCACCGGCAGGGAGCGTGACATTCGCCTTCACCTTGTTGTACTCGTCGTAGTTGTCTTCACCGGAGGTGGCCTGCGGAACAGCAACCTCTTCGGTAATGTTGTCACCATCAATGGAAAGCTGGAAGCTAGAGGTCGCATTGGCAGAGGCAACGGCGGCATACATCGTATAATCGCCAGCAGCAGCCACATTTACCGTATATTCCAGCCATTCGCCAGTCTGGTTGTAACCCACTACATAGCCACTAGCCTTCTTGTAGATATCGACACCTGTACCTTCGCGATAGCTCTTGCCGCCATTGCTTTCGGCACCATGGTCTTCGGAATCGTTGTCGCTATAGGAATCCATTCCTGCGCCGCGACCCGTACCCGGAATATCGAAGTCTTCCATTTCGATCTTACCCGGAATAGCGAATGCGGTACCCTTGAATGGTTTCTGCGGTTCAGGCGGAGTTGTGCCGCTGCCTTCGAAACCCCAGGCCTTGATAACCATGGTAGAATCCTGAGAACCCTTGAACACCAGGAACAACTGGTTTACAATACCCTTGAGGCCTTCGACTTCGCACTTGTTTTCAACATAAGAGCTCTTGCTGCCTGTTTTCTTGAGGGTACAAGTACCAGCGAGAGTTCCCGTTGCAGAACCGGTACGGATTTCAATCTTGTTGCCGTCGGCCACACTGGCAGCTTCAACCGTGAATCCCGTTGCAGCCGTACCGAAGTCAACACCACTCACGCGGAGCCACGCTTCCTTAGAAGAAAGCGGTAGCAACACATGTTCAGCCTTCTTGCCCTGAACAAAGTTAGAGCGGCTACGGATACCCTTCTGCTTGGAGCTCGTGAGAGCCGGATACCAATCGTACGGATCAAAATTTTCGATCTGCTTCGGGCCTTCGTTGGTGCAAACCACCTGCTTAATGGTTCCGTCAGAATTGTAGAACATTTCGTCTACAGAAACACTGCGGTGGTAGCCTTCGTTCGGGTTCGGTTTACCGTCATCGGCAGGAATAACTTCCAGGCCGTTGTACCCCTTGGCAATACGGCGGTCATGATACACCACGTAGGAATGGCCCTTGAATTCGGCAATACCATGGTGGTTGTTGTTGCCGTTGATGCTCTTGCCGTCCATACTCGGGTCTCCGAGAATGGTACCCTTCCAAGTGTAGGGGCCCATCACATTATCAGAAACACCGTAGTCAATCGTCGGAGCGCCCTGCTGCCAACCGGTACTATACGAGAAGTAGTAAGTACCCTTATGCTTATGAATGTAAGACGCTTCGAGCATCTTGCGGGTCGGCAAGTTGTTCACCTTCACATGAGAACCGTTACCCACAGGGGCGTTCTTCGCATCGTTCAGCTTCACGATGTCGAAGTTGTCGGTGTTCGGGCGGCTAGTGCTTTCGCCACCACCCCATGTCACATAGGTCGTGCCATCATCATCGATAAAGATACCCGGGTCAAAGCACCAAGACACGCCATCGCAGCCAATAATGCCTGCGCCGCCAACCAGCTTGCTCTTGCCGTTGCCTACAGCGTTTTCCCACGGACCGTCAATAGCCGGGGCCTTGATGTAGCCGATACCGCCGCCACCGCCATCGGGGAACACGATGTAGAACGTGCCGTCATGCACAGCGATACCAGAAGCCCAAATGTCATTAATGCCGTTCACCTTACGGGCATCGTAAATAACGCCGTAGTCGGTCCAGTTCTGCATATCCTTACTGCGGAATGCATAGAGCGCATAAATCTTGTAACCGTCAGAATTTGCCGGTGCCGGGTCATCGGAGTCCGTGATGATGTAGAAGTAATCATCGTCGGCGGCAGCACCCGGGTCTGCCAGATAATGGTAAGTGGAGATAGGGTTATCGGCCAAACCAAACGCGGCAAGGCCAGCAACCAGACAGGTAGCCTTTTTCAGGCCGGAAAATTTCCAAACATTCCTAAACGCCATAGGGACTCCTTAGAAGGTAAACACACCAAACCTTCACAGACTAAAATTACCCACATTCTTGCGCTTTTGGACACCCCCAAAAGAGGTTTCCATTGACACATTGTCCATGACAGGCAATGTTCAAAACGAGAATGGCGGGCCAAAGCCCGCCATAATGCTCGTTGTTGCACTCGGTGCAATCATTTTAGATGGAAACTATTCTAGACCCTTAACGCCGTAGATCGTGATATCGTCGAGCCAGAATTCGTACGGGGAGCCTTCAGTTACGCCGCCGCCGAAGAAGTTCAGGTTCGTGACATGTTCCTTGACTTCGTCCCAGCCGATGTTGCCTCCGGTATGGTGTTCGTCAGGTTCGATCAAATCTTCAGGCGTTACCACAAAACGCTGCCAAGCAGTATCGAGACTGAGATGCACCCAGGCCTTACCGTTTTCGAGACCGGTACTGTCAAGCGCGGCAGAATCCAGGAGCACATCGAAGGAGAGGCTAATCCACTGGGTAGAATCGCCATATTCGGCGCGGGCCCAGAACACCACGGAATCAAGATCGCTAAAGTCCTTCATTCCGTTCAGGTCATGGCCCATCAAAGCCCAGTTGGCATTGGAATCGTTGGTGTACACAAAGTGAGCGACCATACCCTTACGACCACCGACATTCCTTACGGCATCGAGTTCGGCATCGGCATAGCGAGATACAGACTTGTACCAGCCACTAAGGCTATCTTCAAAGTTTTCGAACAAGGTTACAGGGTACACCGGAGTCGTATCTTCCGGAGTCGTATCCGGCTGGACAATCACAATCTTCTTCTGACCGATCTTCACATTCTCAGACGTCTTGTCGGATTCAACTCTCGTATTGCGGGAGCCTACCGACATGAAGTTGCTGATAGTCGAGGTTTCACCGTCCATATCGGGGACCTGATAAGTGCGGTATACAAATCCCACCACGTTCAAGGTACCTTCAGGAACACTGGGGAATTTAAACTTACCGGCAGAATCAGTTTCAACAAAGTAATCAAGACCCTTAATAGCCACCGTCACGGACGACACGTTCTCAGGCAAATAGACCTGGCCCGAAATCGAACCCGTCGGCGTCATCTGCATAGACAACGTATCGTGCGTGCTGTCGCCAACAACCACGGGCTTAAATGCCTTAAAGGAATCATCACGGGCTTCCACGGTATAGCTACCGGGTTTAAGCCTCGGAAGGTTCAACTGGCCCTGGTCGTCGGTTTCCAGGTTCAAGACGCCAACAGAAGAATCGGATTCGACAACCGGCGATTCCGGTCCGTCATAATCCTTACTAAATGCCATATTGTTTGCACCCGCCAAAAATTCGGACGGACGCACATAAACCTTGGTACGGGCAGCGGGCAAGCCATCGTCCTTCTGCACAGCAAGTACAACAGCAACCGAGTTCTCCGTTTCAAGCGAAGTACCCGCAGTCTCACTGCTAGTGCATGCTGCAATGAGCGTGCCCATCGCAGCAACCAAACCTATATGCCACACCCATTTCTTCATTTGGACTCCCTTTTGTCGCCCTCCACAGAATCAACGGTACGGACACCGCCCTTGCGCGCAATCGGATAAAAAGCCATGGAAAGCTGCATTACCCGGTCGGGGTTCTTGGCACTGTCCACCCTCTTTTGGACTAGTCGCCTAAATTCCCTAAGCATCTCTCCCAAGTCATCGAAGCAGGACTGGTCCACGGACAATGTAAGAGTAGAAATATTTCGTTCTTCAACAGGAATATTGTCAAGTGCATCGCTCGCCAAAGAGAGCACTTCTTTCTGGAAATGACGCACTGCAAGTTTCTTTTCGGGGCCGCCAGCCGTCAAATGAGCGTCTGTAACAGCAAGTTTACCCGAAGCCATCTTCTTCACCAGGCCAACTTCGAGCAAGGTATCGATAGCTTCTTGTGCCTGAGCCTCGGTAATCGGGGGGCACAGGTCTCTGGAAATCTGCTTCACGTTCACCACGCCACCGTTCAGTTCCAGGTAGGCGCGCACGGCAGGAATCCACCAGTTCTCGAGCAGTTTGAGCTCGGCAGCCTGCAGGCTGTGGCGGTCCACGTCACGAAGATCGAGGGCCTTCGCCATCAATTCTTCACGTTTGCTCTTGTCCTTGGTTACAGCAGCGGAGAAGAGCAGGTCAAAGTATTCGGCCTCGCGACCGGACAGATTCAGGATTTCCTTCGCGGCAGGGAGTGCGTGCGCCGGCAAATGTTGCTTTTTCTGTAGCACGCGATAAAGGTAGCTGGAATCCAACCCCAGCTTATCCCCCATCATACGGTACGAGTAGAAAGGCATTTCAGCCTTCCTGCGGTCGTAGTACTCCTTTAGGAAGTCGCGGTAATCCGATATGTCAGAAAACGTAACCATAATTTTTTACCCGTATATTTACAATAATAAAATAGACTTTGCAGGTAAAGAAACATATACCGAGGGTGAAATTCGCATGGACGTTTTATCCAAGTGCATTGTGACGCCGGTCACAAAAGGGGCAAAATTGGCCTAATTCGGCCAAAAAGGGGATTCGACCGTATAACAAAATGCAATTTGCAAATCATTCGCAAATTTACTATATTTTGCGAACCATTCGCAAATTTAGCCTATGGAAGGTCGAAACATGGAATACAAGACACAAACACGGCAAAAGATCATGGATTACATGGCCGAAAATCCGGACCGGATTTTCAAGGCATCCGAAATCGCCCAGAATCTAACCGATGTTTCGTTAAGCACTATCTATAGGAACATTTCAAGACTGGAAAAGGCCGGCATCGTGCAGATCGTGGGCGCCGACGACAACAACGAACTGCAATACCGCTACACGGGCCCCGGCCGCTGCGAAGAGAAAATGCACCTGGTCTGCAAAGACTGCGGCAAGTTCTTCCACCTGGCTGGTCCCGCGCTTAAAATGCTCATGCTTTCGATTCAACGCCTGAACGGTTTCGTGCTGGACCAAAAGCAATCGGTGCTGCTAGGACGCTGCGCCATGTGCTCTAGCAACAATCGACGTACAACTAAATAGGAGGTTAATCCATGAAAAAAATCGCTTCTATAATATCTGTCTTTATTTTACTCGCCCTGTTTACCGCCTGCGGTTCGGATAACGAACAGAAAGGCGCCGAAAAAGTGGCTGCCAACAGCGCCAAAAAAGTTTCTGTCGTGGCAACCATCTACCCGCAGTACGCATGGCTTAAAGAAATCCTGGGCAACCACGCCGAATCCATGGGACTTACTCTCCTGATCAAGAACGGCATGGACTTGCACAGTTACAAGCCCTCCGCTCAGGACATCGCGACAATTGCAAAAGCAGACATGGTCGTTTATGTAGGCGGAGAATCCGACGAATGGATTGAAAAGGCCCTGGAAGCAACGCCCAACGAAAGCCGCGTGGCCGTGAACCTGATGGAAGCCCTGGGCGACCGCGTCAAGGAAGAAGAAATCGTCGAAGGCATGCAGGCAGAGGAAGAGACGAAAGAGGAACAAAGTGATTCCACATCCACGTCATTGCGAGCCGACGGCGAAGCAATCCAAAATGAAGGACACGAGCATCACCACCATGAAGAAGAAGACGAAAATGACGAACATGTTTGGCTCTCGCTGAAGAATGCTGAAATTCTGGTGAATGCCTTGGCACAGACCGTATCGAAACTGGACACGGTCAACGCCAACGAATACAGCGCAAACGCTGCCGCCTACACAGCAAAGCTCAAGGAACTGGACGAAGCCTACAACGCCATGGCCGCAGAAGCCAACCACAAAACGGTTCTGTTCGGCGATCGCTTTCCTTTTCGTTATCTGGTGGATGATTATGGCATTAAGTATTATGCCGCGTTTGTTGGCTGTTCCGCCGAAAGCGAAGCAAGCTTTGAAACGGTTGCGTTCCTCGCAAACAAAATGGATTCCTTAGCACTACCCGCCATCTTTACGATTGACGGAAGCGACGCCAAGATTGCAAAAGCAATCCTTGCCGCAAGCAAAAAGTCCAAGAACGCCGAAGTGCTTACGCTCAATTCGATGCAGTCGATTAAGGCAGCTCAAATGGATTCGCTCGATTACCTCGGCATGATGCGCGAAAACTTGGAAGTTTTAAAGAAGGCTTTGAAATAGGTTTATTATGGTTTTAATTAAGTGCCGTCAGCTGACACTTGGGTACGGGAACAAGGATATCGTAAGCGATTTCGATTACGATATTAACTCCGGCGACTATCTCTGCATTGTAGGCCGCAACGGTTCCGGAAAAACCACGCTCTTGCGCGGCATTTCGGGGCTGCTCTCGCCCAAGAGCGGAAGCATCGAACTCTGCGACGGACTTACGCGAAACCAGATTGGCTACTTGCCGCAAATGACCACGGTGCAGAAAGATTTTCCTGCATCGGTTGAAGAAATCGTACTCTCTGCATTCCAAGGCAAAAAGGGGCTGCTGCCGTTTTACAAACGGGCGCACCGCGAACGCGCCATGGAATGCATGGCGCTTACGCGGACCGAAAGTTTGCGCAAGGCCTGCTTCCGCGAACTTTCGGGGGGCCAAAGGCAGCGTGTGCTCTTGGCCCGCGCCCTCTGCGCCGCCGAACGCCTGCTGCTGCTCGACGAGCCCGTTACCGGCCTCGACCCGGAATCTACGGAATCCATGTACAGAATCATTAGCGACTTGCACAAGAGTGGCATGACTGTCGTCATGGTGACTCACGACCTTGAAGCCGCTCAGAAAGAATCTAGCCGCATATTGGACTTTAACCCGATTGAAGATAGGAGAAATTAGTTACTAGTTCCAAGTTCTGAGTTACTAGACTTTTTAACTAAAAAAAACACTAGTAACTAGTAACTATTAACTTTAGACTATATTATTATGCCAGAATTACTTGATAAACTCTTCTTCTATCTCGACTTCCCGTTTGTACGCTATGCGATTATCGTGGGCGTTCTCGTGTCGCTGTGTTCGTCGCTCTTGGGCGTGACCCTTGTACTCAAACGCTACTCCTACATTGGCGATGGCCTTTCTCACGTGGCCTTCGGTGCGCTTTCGATTGCCGCAGTCCTGAAAATCACCAACAACATGCTGATCATCCTCCCGATTACCATCGCAGTCGCCGTGCTGCTTCTGTGCTCGGGCAAAAAGGCAAAAGTCAAGGGCGATGCCGCCATCGCCATGGTATCGGTTGGCGCACTCGCCATCGGTTATTTGCTCATGAATATATTCTCCACATCGGCAAACATTTCCGGTGACGTGTGCACCACTCTTTTCGGCTCTACCTCCATTTTAACGCTTAAGGTTGAAGAAGTCTATCTATGCATCGCCCTTTCCGTCGCAGTGCTCGCCGTATTCGTGATTTTCTACCACAAGATTTTCGCTATTACCTTTGACGAAAACTTTGCGCAGGCAACAGGCGTCCGCGTGGTATTTTACAACTTCCTCGTCGCCGTCATCATCGCCGTCATCATCGTGCTTGCCATGAATCTGGTCGGAGCCTTGCTCGTGTCCGCCCTGGTGGTATTTCCGGCACTTTCCGCCATGCGACTTTTCAAAAGCTTTTTCTCGGTGACAGTTGCCGCAGCCGTGATATCGGTACTATGCTCGCTCCTCGGAATCTTGATCGCAATCCTTGCAGGAACTCCCGTGGGTTCGACCATCGTAGCGATGGATATCGTGGTCTTCGCAATTATCAGCCTCATCAGCTTAATCCGCGACAAGAGAGCATAGCGAAGCAATGAAACCATTTGCATTCACATTGTTTTTTGCAATACTATTTGCATTTGCATCACCCAGTTTTGCAGACTCCCCTGCACCGCGCAAAATCGATGTGGATTTGACCCAAATGAGTGGCACCGTCGTTTACGCCATGGTGAACCAGATGGTCACGGAGCCCAGGAAGTTCAAGGGGAAACACATCAAGATGAAGGGTTTCTTTTCAAGCTACTACGACGAAGAAGTGGAACGCCGCTTTTACGGTTGCGTCATTCAAGACGCTCTCGCCTGCTGCTCGCAAGGACTCGCCTTTGAACTATCCAAGCCTCGCGAATACCCGAAGGAATACCCCGAAGAAGGCGCAACTATCGTAATTGAAGGCGATTTCGATTACGAAAAAGACGAAGGCGGTGGAGTGTTCCCGATTATTCGCAACGCGGAATTTTTGAAACAGTAATCTTTAACGAAATCAATTAAGCAAAGTTTATCCTGTGAAGCTTTTCAAGACCATAATCGTTGCGCTAGTGATGGCGGGCTTGCTCTCAATCGCCCAGCACCATCACGATGACTTTGACGAGCATGACGATTGCCCGGTTTGCGCGTTGGTGCAGCATGGTCTTGATATCGCTGGCGACGTCCCGGATGTCGTCGTATTTTTGGTGGTTATTAGTGAACTGACGATTCAAAAATGCACAAGCAAATCGAATCCGTACGTTCATTTTTACAGGCCCCGCGGGCCCCCTTGTTTCTCGGCATAATCCGCTAAAACTTTAAACGCAACATCCTGCTTTTTGCCTCGCGAAAAATCGCCAGGTGTTTTGGAGCATGTTGTCCGCAATTCTCTTTGCGGATAGGAATGTTGTTTTCAAACGAGAGAAACATGAAATCTATTAAAGTCATTTCCATCGCCCTTCTGGGCATGATCCTTAGCGTATTCTTTGCCGCCTGCGGCGATAACAACAGTGCCTCTACCGACCAGCACGAACATTTTGAAGCCGAAGGCTGGAACCTTTACTGGGACGACTGGCAGCTCGCCTACAGCGTTTACCGCGGCAAGGCCGATTCTTCTATCAAAGAGATGCATGTGAACGCCAACTGCATGAGCGAACATATCCACGTAAAATTCCTCGACGACAATAAGAAAGAAGTGGAGCCTCCGACCGATGACGAACATTCCTTGAGCTGGGAAATTGGCGACGAAAAAATTCTTGATTTGCACTCCTGCGGCAGTTGGGGTTTTCACCTGAAGGGCGTCAAGGAAGGCGAAACGACATTGATTCTCAAAGTAAACCATCATGATCATGCTGACGTACGTACGCCTGCGATTCGCGTTGTCGTAGACAAGGCTTTGGCAGAAGACGAATGCCCGTTCCACGACCACGATGATGACGACGATGACGATCATGACCACGAGCACGAACATGAAGACTAGCCTTATTAGGGCTGCCATGGGGAGCCTCCTTTTAGGAGGCTTCCTTCATTCTTTTGCACAAGAAACGGCGCAAGGTTCGGCGCAAGATTTTGTTCAGGATTTGGGAAGTTCGGTCGTGCAAGCGGAAGGGCCAACGCATGCAATTTTGGATGGTTTGCGAGAAGATGATGACTTAAAGAAGGACAAGCTTGAACGCGAAATTTCGACGACGATTGCAGAGACTATCAAAAATGAACCCGATGTAGCGATTCGTTCGATGGGGCCCGCAGCGGCGCGGCCAGTAATCAAGGGTCTTTCGGGGAGCCATGTCGAAATCACGGAAGACGGAATTTTTAGCGGCGACATGAGCGCCACATCGCCCGACCATGCGGTAGCATCGGAAGTATTAACAGCGCATCGGCTGCGCGTGTTGCGGGGGCCACACATTTTGGCACATTCATTTTCGGCGGCGGGCGGCGTCGTGCAAGTGGAACGCAACGACATTCCCTTTAGCGGCGAATCTGTCGACGACTCGTCTTTTAACGGTTCTTCTTTTAACGGAGTGCCGTTCCATGGGTACATTGCAGATTATGCAGAGACAACGCAGCCCGGGTACGCAACGGCGATAGGCGCAAACACGCAAGTTGCGGGAGTTGCCCTGAAAGGGGAACTTTCGGCGCGCAAGATGGGCGACATGGAAACGCCCGATGGCACACTTAAGAATACCGATGTTGAAAATGGAAGCGGGGCCGTTGGCGCCGCGTACGCCTTGGGGCGTTTCCGTTTCGGAGTGTCTTACCGTTGGTTCAATAGCGACTATGGGATTCCCGGCGGATTCATTGGCGGGCACCCGAACGGCGTGGACATTGAAATGTGGAAACGCGACTTGACACTGCGCGGGCTTTATTTGCCGGCCAATGCATCGAGCGATACATTAAGCGCGACCTTCCGTAGCAATCACTACCACCATAAAGAATACGAAGGAGAAGCCGTGGGGGCCGAGTTCGCCGTAAATCAAAGAATGCTCCTTATAGAAAAATACATGGCGAAACTGTGCCCCCTTTTCGGAGTGCGTTTGGGAACCGAACTGGAAAGCCGCTGGATTGAAATGGGCGGCTACGTATTCACGCCACCGACTCAGTCATATGCAGCGTCTGCGTTTGCAGTCGCCAGCACGAGTGGGTGGCGTGGGCTTGAAATCACGCTTTCGGGGCGGTTCGGCGGAGCATTCTTTAGGCCCCACGAAAGCGTGGTGGCCGACAAGGATGCGATTGAAGACCGCAACTTTGCCTTGTGGGCACTTGATGCGGAATTTTCGCAACGCGTCGGTGTCGGAAAATTCTTGACGCTGGATGTATTCCGAACGACACGGGCACCCACAATCGAAGAACTTTACAACCAGGGGCCACATCTTGCCGCCTACACCTATGAACGCGGCAACAGTCATCTGGATGCCGAAAGCGGCTACGGCGGCGAAGTAGAATATCGCTCTTACGGTGATTATGTGAACGTCCGCGGTTCGGCTTACGGCACGTGGTTCTTGAGCCACCTCGCCCCGCGCGCCAGCGGTGACACCAACTGGTCACAGCTACTCCCCATTTACCAAGTGCGGGGCGATGAAGCCCTGCTCTACGGCACAAGCGCCTCGGTAGAAACCGCAGCCGAGCAGGGCTTCCGTGCCGCCGCCTCGGCAAGCTACGTACGCGGCTTTTATCGCAACGGCAACAATTCAAAAGGCAGCAGCTCCAGCGACAAATGGGGCGACATGCCGCAGATTCCGCCACTCAAATTCCACAGCGAACTCGGCTACATCTGGGAACACGTACGCACAGGCGCCCACACCGACATGGCCCTCACCCAACACAAAGTGGACAAATACGAGGAACGAACCCCCGGCTATATCACCTTCGGACTTTCGCTAGAATTTCGCTGGGAACTCGCGCTCGCCCACTATAGCCTCGTATTCCGCGGCGACAATCTGCTTGACGCCGACATACGCAATCACCTTTCTCGCCTAAAATCGGTCATGCCCGAAAAGGGCCGCAACTTCAGCGCAGTCGCAAAAATCGAATGGTAACACAATCCTCAAAAGGAGAACTATGAAAAAGAGCAAGAAACCCGTCATCCTCATTACCGGATACCTGGGCTCCGGCAAAACAACCCTCTTGAACAACATCCTCAAGCAAGAGAAACGGAAAGTCGCACTCATCGTCAACGACATGGGCAGCATCAACGTCGATGCCGAAATCCTGAAAAAGAACGGCTCCAACGTAGCCGAATGCCCCATGTTCGAACTGCAAAACGGTTGCATTTGCTGCACGCTGCGCGACGAATTCATCGAACAAGTCGAAAAAATCTCCAAACTGGATTCCGTCGAAGTCGTATTCGTCGAAGCCTCCGGCATCAGCGATCCCGGCGCCGTCAGCGCAAGTTTCCTCGCCTACGAAGAAGACAATCCCAAAACGAATGTCTACCTCACATCCATCGTCACTGTCGTAGACGCCGACCGCATCTACCGCGAATTCCTCAGCGATTTAAAGCACAAAAAAGAGCAGCGCGACCACCTCGCCGATCAATACGACCTCTCGCAAGAAGAAATTTCCACATTAATCGTCGATCAAATCGAGTTCTGCAACTTCATCGTCTTGAACAAGTGCGACCTACTCAGCGGAGACCAACTCAAAGAAGTCGAATCCATCGTGCGCGACTTCCAGCCCCGCGCACCAATCATTCATTCGGTCAACGGCGACATCGATATCGACAAAATCATGACAACCAAACCCTTCAACTACAGCCAAATCGAATCGTCCTCGGCCATTCAAAAAGCCACGGCAAGCTTGTTGCAAACAGGCCGCAGGCGCGACAGCTGCGTTGACGAATACGGAATCTCGTCATTCGTTTTCGAAACCCGTCAACCGTTCAACAGAACCCGCTTCATGGATTTCGTCAATAACCGCTACCCCTCGGAACTCATCCGCTCCAAAGGCTACATCTGGTTCTCTGACGCCAGCAGAGACGTTCAGCTTTTCGAACAAGCCGGCAGAAATTCCTCGGTCATGCCAGTCTCTTATTGGATCGACGCCCTGCGCGAAGACCAGAAGCAGGCATTCCTCGCCGAAAATCCCGAAGTCCGCGAAAACTGGGATTCCCGCTACGGCGACCGCGAAAACCAAGTCGTCTTCATCGGCAAGGGCTACAACAAGGACCTCATCCGAACTGAACTCGAAAAATGCCTTGACTAGCTACAAACAGCACGCACTCCCAGGCCGCACAGCCTCGGGAGTGCTACTTGAGTCTTTCTCTCAATTCTTGAATTTGCTGTTTTCATCATTAAACAATCTCTGTTCTTGCCAATCCTTAGGAAAACCCAATGACGGAAGTTGTTCAAGCCGAACCATCTTCATAATCGTTTTCATTAAATAGCCTTTTGTCATGACAAATGCTCTGATCCTCGTACCACCGACAGCCATACGCAATTGACAAATGATATGCTAGTTGTGATCTTACCGCAATCTCAATATATCCTAGCGCTTCTACAACAAGGTTGCGAAGCTTTGAATCAAAGATATAGTCACTCCTAATATTTGCCCAACACGCATCATTCAGAAACGGGGATCCATTCAAGGAGTTGTCCTGATACGGATATGTATAACCACGCAAACGATAATATCCAACTCTAGAAAGGATTTCTACCAATTTTTCTCTTGAAATCCCTTGCAAGCCTCTATCTAAAAGCAACTCAGCCTGTTTTTCCAGTGTTAGGGGACGTTTATTATAAAATATCGGGGTCATTTTACCCCCAAATAAAAAAAGAACCTCGCTGGGTGCGCATTGTTAAGAGGCGTGCAAGGTTTTCTTGTACTTAATATATATTTTATTGTACCAAAAGTCAAGTCCATGACCATAAATTCCTCTCAAATTTAAGGACAAACAGCAACGGTATGTTGCAGTTTCAACAATTTCTTTTTATGGGATGATCTTGCAGTGCTGTTGGCAGGGGCTTTCCCTGGCTAAATTCTAACCCAACAGCATCAACAAGAAGGTTGATGGGCCCCATCGCGGATGCTCGTACGGACCAAAAGGTCTATGCCGCAGTCACAGGGATTTTCGAACTACGGGTGTAATATATATAAACGGGATGGGAATGTCAAGAGGTTTGTTATCCCAAATTCCCTCGCTATTCAAGCCCTTGACATACGAACTGTGCGAATATAAATTACATGCATGAAGTATTTCTTTATCAGCGACCTGCACGTCGATTTCTATGCGCCGCTCTCGCGCAACACCGCGACCTTGCGGAAATATTTTGAGAGATTCTTTGAGCAGAACTTCCTATCTGCGGATGCATGCTGCATCGCAGGTGACATCGCGAACGATTACTTCACCTATGTAGAATTTCTAAAGTTTATCGCCGATAAATACAGCGCCATTTACGTGTGCCTTGGAAACCACGACATCATCACAGAAATTGGCGGGCGGTACGGAGTTGACCGTGAGTTCGCCACCTCCGAAGAAAAGATTGCATACTTCCTTGATGACGGAAGCATCTGGCAGGCGGGCCACACGCACACAGCCATCAAGCGGGTGTTTACCGATGCAAAAGGCAAACGCCACCTGCTCCTGTGCAACCCCGTTGGATATCCTGAAGAAAATCCCTATGCGGAACATGAGCTGAAAAGGGAAGATTTTGTGGTGGATGTAGAATAAAACTGATTTTTCACCACGAGCAGTTATTAAGTATTTCTTAATAGTTGACTCTTCGGCCATTTCACTATTTTCAAAAACATTTTTGGCATCATCGCCAACTTACTTCGCTGAATACTTCACCCGTCTTTCCGCAACGCAGGGCGTTATAGTAAGCTTCAAACCCATAGCCTTGAGAACACGCATAACAGTGTCAAATCTAGGATGAGCGTCTTCTTTTAGAGCTTTATAAAGACTTTCACGATTTAAGCCCGATTTCTCGGCAATCTTTGCCATACCCGCAGATCGAGCCGCATGCCCAAGGCAGCGCTGCCACAAAACAGGGTCATTCTCAGCAAGCGCTTCTTCTAACAAGAGAATCACATCTTCTTCCGTTTTAAGAAGGTCCGCAACGTCCAAATCAGAAACTTCAGCATCACTTTTTCTCATTTTTCAGCTCCTTCGCCTTTTCAATGTCCTTTTGCTGCGTTGACTTATCGCCACCAACTAATAGAAGAACAACAACATCGTCTTCTTTCGTATAGTAGATACGATATCCCGGCCCATAATGAATTCGCATTTCATATATTCCGTCACCAACAAACTTGAAATCTCCAAAATTTCCTAATTCAGCTTGAACAATCCTTAAATGAATCTTCACTCGGGCTCGAGCATCCTTAAGTTTGTCATGCCATTTGGAAAAATATTCCGTCTTCTTGATTTGAAACATTCTCCCTCCTACAATGTAGCCATTCGGCTACAAATTGTCAATACCATAATGTGAAGGGAAACCAGCTTTAAAGCCACTATCAACGCACATTTCATTCTTATCACATCAACTCCTCCGCCTACAAGCAAAAAAGGCGGCAAAACACCGCTGCACAAATATACACTATTCTGAAATTTTGTCAAGGAATTTAGTGTTTTTTCGAAAAACATATATAGACGCGATAGTATTCAGCAATACAAAAAGAGAACGACACCCCAGAGGAGTGCCGCCCTAAATGTTTTCACAACGGAATAATCCTTATTGTGAATTGCTTTCAGATTAACCATAATATACAATTCTTTTTGATAACGAGCAATATCTTTTTATAAAAAAAACAGTATTTTTCTACGAAAAGAAGAAAAACGAACACATGTCAATATATGACACACAAAAAATCTATATTTATAGATTTATGGTTTTCTCATTCTAGGTAAAAAACTGCGTTTTTTGCTCAAAAAACCACTTTTTTTGAGATTTTCCGCCAAAACAAGAGTATATTAATACAGAAAAAAACAAAAGGTTTTAACATGAAAAAGATTCTTGGACTTGATTTGGGAACAAACAGTATCGGCTGGGCAGTGGTGAATGCGGATGAACAGATTCGTGAGGACGGATCTAAATACCTAAAGCCCACCGGCATAAGCAACGCCGGAAGCCGAATCATTCCGATGTCGGCCGATATTTTGGGCGATTTTGATAAAGGCAACTCCATTTCTCAGACCGCCGAACGCTCAAGATTGCGAATGGTCCGCCGTTTGCATGAACGAGCATTGCTCCGCCGCGAAAGGTTACTTCGTGTTCTAAATCTTATGGGCTTTCTGCCCAAGCATTTCGCCAATAAGATAAACCGATATGGCAAATTTACCGATGACAGTGAACCTAAAATCGCATGGCGAAAAAACGCTGATGGCAAAATGGAATTTGTTTTCCAAGATTCATTCCATGAAATGCTGGAAGACTTTAAAAAACACCAACCAGAGCTAGTGAACGAGCAAAAGAAAGTTCCCTATGATTGGACTATTTACTATCTGCGTCAAAAGGCACTAAAAGAACCTCTCACAAAAGAAGAGCTTGCGTGGGTGTTGTTGCAATTCAACCAGAAACGAGGCTACAACCAATTGAGGGGCGAAGAAGAGGAAGAAAAATCTAATGAAACCATAGAAATTATTGCCGCCAAAATATTGTCTGTAGAAAGAAAAGAAAAAGACAAAAAATATGACAAATATTGGTACGAAATGCCTCTTGATAACGGTCTGACTTATAGAGCTGCATTTTACAATGATGTATCTTCTTGGAAAAATGAAACAAAGGAATTTGTTTTAAAGACTACGATTTTAAAAGATGGTACAAAAAAGGAAGAGCTATCTTTTTTGCCTACTCCCGATGAAATTGAGCAGATGGACGCTCAAAGAAAAGGGAAAATGTATGCAAAAATCAAATTACGAACAGAAACCAACATTACTAACAGCAAGAAAACTATCGGTTGCTACATTTACGAGTCCCTTCTCAATAATCCCAATCAAAAAATCATCGGAAAGCTCGTTCGAACTGTTGAACGAAAATTCTATAAGGATGAGTTACAAAAAATCCTTGAAAAGCAGCAATCGTTAATTCCAGAGTTACAGAACGAAGTCTTGTATCAAGCATGTATTGAGGAGCTTTATGCTAATAACGAGGCTCATCGCAAAAACATTTCCAAACCTGATTTCGTCAACTTCTTTTTAAACGATATCCTTTTCTATCAGCGACCGCTAAAAAGTAAAAAATCGCTTATTAGTAACTGTCCTTATGAGGAATACCTTTATAAAGAAAACGGAGAGATGAAAAAATCTCCCCTCAAGTGTGTTGCCAAATCTAATCCATATTTTCAGGAATTTCGTTTGTGGCAATTCATTCAGAATTTGCGCATTTACCAACGAGAAATAGAAATTGATGGTAAAGATGTAACTAGCGAATGGTTGAAAAACGACGACGATTATGTCCAATTATTTGATTGGCTCAATGACAGACCTTCCATCAAACAAGATGTTTTACTGAATTCTTATTTCAAGGTCAAAAAAGAAAAGGGAAAAGATCAATACCCCTATCGTTGGAATTATGTGGAAGACAAGGAGTATCCTTGCAATGAGACCCGAGCGGCAATTCTTGCAGGATTAAAGAAAAGCGGAATAAGCGAAAACTTTTTAACTCCTGATATGGAAATGTCTTTGTGGCATCTCTTGTATTCTATCGATGACAAAAAAGAAATTGAACAGGCCCTAAATACATTTGCTAGCAAGCATTCCTTAAACGAAAACTTTGTTGAAGTCTTTAAGAAAATTAAGCCTTTCGCCAAAGATTATGGTTCATATTCAGAAAAAGCCATCAAAAAACTACTCCCGTTAATGCGAATGGGAAAATACTGGAAAGAAGAGAATATTGACGAAAATACAAAGAATCGTATTGATAAGATTATTAATGCAGAAGATGATAAAAACATCAGTTTCCGCACCCGCAATCAAGTAAAAGAATTCGAAGAAAAAAAGTCAAAAGAACTCAACTCAGAATACCACCTTGATGAAATAAATAAATTCAAAAATATACCCATATGGCTTGCCTGCTATATCGTTTACGACAGACATTCAGAAGCTAAAGAAATTGAAAAATGGGAAAGCCCTGAAGACATCAACACCTATTTAAAAAATTTCAAGCAGCATTCTCTGCGCAATCCTATTGTTGAGCAGGTTGTTACCGAAACATTGCGTACCGTTCGCGACATTTGGAAGCAGGAAGGTTCCATAAATGAAATCCATCTTGAACTCGGTAGAGAATTGAAAAATCCAGCCGATGTTCGCAAGAAAATGACGGAACGAATTCTGCAAAACGAAAATACTAATCTACGTATTAAGGCTTTACTGATGGAATTCGCCAATCCTGAAATGGGTATCGAAAACGTTCGCCCCCATTCGCCTAGTCAACAAGACATTTTACGCATTTACGAAGAAAATGCTCTAGACAATCTATCGAAGGATGATAAAGATTACCAAGACATTTCTAAAATATCAAAATTGGCACAGCCATCTAAATCAGAGATTATCAAATATAAATGTTGGTTGGAACAGAAATATCGCTCGCCCTATACAGGCAAACAGATATCCCTCAGTAAGCTCTTCACTTCGGCATACGAAATTGAACATGTGATCCCTCAATCTCGGTACTTTGACGATTCCTTCAGCAACAAAGTCATATGCGAATCTGAAGTCAACAAACTGAAAGATAATCAGCTCGGCTTCGAATTCATAAAAAATCACCATGGTGAAAAGATTCAGCTTAGTCAAGGCGAAACTGTAGAAATTCTTTCTGTTGACGCATACGAAAGTTTTGTGAAAGAGCATTATTTCAATAATCGCGGAAAAATGAAAAAATTGCTCTTAGAAAACATTCCTGATGAATTTATTGAACGACAGCTTAATGACAGCCGATACATCAGTAAAATGATCAAAGGGCTTCTTTCTAACATTGTTCGCGAAAAAGATTCTAATGATGAATATGAGCAAGATGCCATATCAAAGAACTTAATTCCTTGTAATGGCGCAATTACCGACCGTTTGAAAAAAGATTGGGGAATGAACGATGTTTGGAACAGCATTGTTCTTCCGCGATTCCAGAGATTAAACCAAATTACTGGGAAAGACTGTTTTACAACAACAAATACCGAAGGGCATGACATCCCTGCAATGCCCATAGAATTGCAAAAAGGATTCAACAAAAAGCGTATTGACCACCGTCACCACGCAATGGATGCGATTGTAATCGCATGTACAACTCGCGATCACGTCAATTTGTTGAATAATGAGACCACACATTCAAAATTCAACTTAAGCCGTGCTCAACTCCAACGGAAATTACGCAAATACGAAAAAGTCATAATAGACGGCAAAGAACGTGAAGTCCCCAAGGAATTCATAAAGCCCTGGGATTCATTCACGACAGACACAAAGACATCGCTTGAAAACATCATTGTCAGTTTCAAACAGAATCAACGCGTCATCAATAAAACATCCAACCACATTCAACATATTAACGATCAAGGCAAGAAGATTCTTGTCAAACAAGAAAAGGGCGACAGTTGGGCTATTCGTAAACCTATGCACAAAGACACCGTCTTTGGAGAGGTGAACTTAAAGAAGACGAAAGATGTTTCAATTGACTCTGCATTAAAATATCCAACTTGTGTAGTAAATCGGGAACTTAGAGAAAAAATACTGTCTTTGAAAAACGGGGGAAAAACTGCGAAAGAAATTAAGAAAGAAATCGCTCTTTCTAAAATTCAGATTTACTACTTCACAAACGAAACAAATGACCGCTATTTTGCAACTAGAAAACCAATAGATACGTCATTTGATAAAAAGAAAATTGAAAATGAGATAACTGATACGGGAATCCAGAAAATTCTTTTGGCACACTTAGCGAATAAAGACAATAATCCTGAATTGGCGTTTTCTCCCGATGGAATTGATGAAATGAACCGCAATATTAAGGCTCTTAATGACGGTAAGTTCCATCAGCCTATATATAAGGTTCGTTGGTACGAAAAAGGCGACAAATTTGCAGTTGGTCAAAACGGCAATAAGCCTAAAAAATTTGTTGAGGCCGCAAAGGGAACAAATTTGTTCTTCGCCATATTCTGCAACGAGCAAGGAGTTCGTTCCTATTTGACAATTCCATTAAATGTAATGATTGATTGTCAAAAGCAATTTGGAGCAAAATGGAAGGATAATATTGAACAACACCTAAAAGGAATATATCCTGATTACTGCGATAAAAATTTACTATTTATGCTGACTCCAAATGATTTAGTGTATTTGCCAATCAGCGGAACTAACAAGATCGACCAAGAAAGAATCTACAAAGTTGTAAGCTTTAGTGGTTATCAAATGTTCTGCATTAAAGCATGCGTATCTAATACTATCGTAAACAAAGTTGAATTTACAACATCAAACAAAATGGAACGAGCAATTACAGGAGAAATGATTAAAGAAACATGTGTTCCAATAAAAGTCGATAGACTCGGCAATGTAATAGAAATAAACGGGCATAAAATTGAATAAACCTATATCATAGAGGTTTTCCAATGATAAAACGGACTCTTTATTTTGGCAATTCTGCCTATCTCAGCCTTCGAAACAACCAACTAGTTGTCAAAAAGAAGGACGAAGAAGAAAAGACTGCCCCTATAGAGGATGTCGGTTTTATCATATTGGACAACCCACAGATTACAATCACCAATGCTTTGCTAGAGGCGTTGATTGAAAATAATTGTGCTATAATTAATTGTGGCAAAACGCACCTACCAATTGGTTTGCTTTTACCACTTTCGGGAAATATTCTGCAAAGCGAAAAATTCCAGGCCCAAATAGAAGCATCTATTCCGCTAAAGAAGCAACTGTGGCAGCAAACCATACAGCAGAAGATCCTCAATCAAGCAAAAGTCTTACAGCAGAATCGAAGCATTGAAGTAAAAAACATGCTTGCCTGGGCAAATGATGTCCGTAGCGGTGATATCGACAATCGTGAAGCCGTTGCCGCCGCCTACTATTGGAAAGAAATGTTTCCAAACATTCCTGATTTCACACGCGACAAAAATGGTGTTTCGCCGAATAACATGCTGAATTATGGTTACGCCATTTTACGCGGTGTCGTGGCGCGCGCCCTTGTTGCAAGCGGACTTCTCCCTACATTCGGAATTCATCATCACAATCGATACAATGCTTACTGTCTAGCAGACGATATTATGGAACCATACCGACCTATTGTAGACAAATTAGTCGTTTCAATAGTTCAGGAAACTAATTCCTACCCAAAAGACCTCACCAAAGAAATCAAGACAGAACTTTTAAAAATTCCTGTTGCAGATGTCGTAATTGATGGTAGACGCAGTCCCTTAATGAATGCGGTCGCGACGACAACAGCATCCTTAAGTAAATGTTTCGAAGGCGAACTGCGAAAGATACTCTATCCAGAGGTACCGGATGAACCGATTTAGTGAGTATCGAATTATGTGGCTCCTGTGTTTCTTTGACCTGCCTACCGAAACAAAAATTGAGCGGCAAAGGCATTCGCAATTCAGGAAGGATTTGTTGAAAGACGGATTCTCCCGTTTTCAGCTTTCAATCTATGTCAGGCATTGCGCTTCCGTCGAAAACGCCAACACTCATATCGCGCGAATTAAATCCTTTATGCCACCCAAAGGATCAGTGAGCATATTGTGTATCACGGACAAGCAATTCGGCAAAATCCAGGTTTTCTACGGGAGGAAAGAAAAGCCTCTACCACCACCATCACCTCAACTGGAGCTTTTTTAGAAACGAAATTTTCATTTTAAATCAAAAAAAATCGGCCCAAATAGGTCGATTTTTTATTTTCTACAACTGGTGTCTAACCTATTGAAAGACAATCTGTTAGACAGAATCAGTTGTTATTGCTCTAGTAAAACTAGAAAATCTGAAAGCAATTCACAACGTGTGATAGTGCTGTGGTAACTTGTCCAAAGTTGTTATTGCTCTAGTAAAACTAGAAAATCTGAAAGCAATTCACAACGAACATCATCAGAAGAAAAATTAATCTTTTGTTGTTATTGCTCTAGTAAAACTAGAAAATCTGAAAGCAATTCACAACCGTCTTACTTCTCCATACTTCACTCCCCCGGTTGTTATTGCTCTAGTAAAACTAGAAAATCTGAAAGCAATTCACAACAACTATGCTTTATTTACATTTTGCATTTTG
>JAFZOV010000146.1 GCA_017550445.1 Fibrobacter sp. | reverse complement strand
TGACTTCCTTGTTGCTGGCGTTCTTGCGGAACAGGTGCTTGTAGAGGTCGGTACTGAAAGCGGACGCGGAAACCAGGAGCTGGGAGTCGGCGGTGCTCATGATGGCGGCGAGGATGGCGGCCATGAGGATAGCGGCAATTGCCGGGTGGCAAAGGGCCTGGCAGAGAATCATGAAGATACGTTCCGGGTCGTCCACTTTGATGCCGTGGGCTTCCACGTAGTAGCGGCCGAGGAGGGCTATCATGATGACGGCGCCGAGGCAAACGGTCACCCAAGTCATGGCGATGCGGCGGGATTCCTTGATTTCTTCGGCGTTCTTGATGCTCATGAAACGCACCAGAATGTGGGGCATACCGAAGTAGCCGAGGCCCCAGGCGAGGCTAGAAATCAGGGCGATAAGGCCGATCGACTTGCCGGTGGTGGCGTTGGTGAAGAGGCTCATCAGGTAGGGGTTCTGGGCGTTCACGGCGTCCATGGTAGCGGCAAATCCGCCCGAGCCGGTCATGATAATCGAGGGAATCACGATGACGGCAATGAGCATCATGGTCGCCTGGATAAAGTCGGTCCAGCAAACGGCGAAGAAGCCGCCCATGAAGGTGTAGCTCACCACCACGATGGCGCCGAGAATCAGTCCCGTGTTGTAGTTCATGCCGAAGATGGTTCCGAAGAGCTTGGCGCTAGCCACAAAGCCGGACACGGTGTAGAAAAGGAAGAAGGCGAGAATGAAGATGGAGGCGATAACGCGGATAATGCCCTTGTTGTCGCGGAAACGGTTCGAGAAAAAGTCGGGGAGGGTGATGGAATCGCCGCAGAAGTGGCTGTACTTGCGGAGCCTGCGACCCACGATTTTCCAGTTCAGGTAGGTGCCGATCACGAGACCGATACCGATCCAGGCTTCGGAAAAGCCGCTCACGAAGATGGCGCCCGGGAGGCCCATCAAAAGCCAGCCGCTCATGTCGGAGGCCTGTGCGGACATGGCGACCACCCACTTGTTCATGCCACGGTTGCCTAGGTAGTAGGCATTCAGGCTGTTCGCCTTCTTGGAAAAGTAGAATCCGATGCCAAGCATCATCAAGAGGTATAGAATGAAAACGGTTAAAACCATTTTGGTTGTCTCCTTTATATATGCACAAAGATAGAAAAAAGGGAGAGGTCTCTCCCTCGCTTCAGCCCCGGCATACGTCATTGCGAGCCGTAGGCGAAGCAATCCATGCCGGAGCTTCCGCTTCCCTCTCGCCTAAGGGCTCCGCCCTTAAGAACCCGATTTCAAATGGTCACTCACCCAATTGTCTTCCCGGCCGTAGAGCCGGGACCTCCTCTCCAATCCGAGAACCGAAAGCGCTCCGTCTCTGCCTGCACCGCACGCAAACATGGTTTTCAAACGCAGCCCACGGCTCCAGAGGTGAGCTCGTCTCGCTCACATGGATTCGGCCTTCGGCCTCTAATGTTCGCTCAACGACTCACCTTCCTCCGCCTTAGGGCCGATCAATGCATACGCCCCTGCGCGCACCTTTTTTTATAAAAAAATAATGCAAAATACCTAAGACAAAACTATTCCCAATAGTTCGTCTCGTAGTCTTCTACACAACGAATGGACGAAGCAAAACTTTTTTGAACACTTGCTTCTCGATGAGAATTTTCCATTATATAATGAACTTTCGCTTTTAAATTATCATGTTCTTGAGGTTCAATGAAAACAGCATACGTTCCAAAAAGATCATATTTTCCATCTTCAATGTAACCAACAGGCAACGCTGAAAAGCCATAGTAATTGGATCCCACCCAATTAGACCACGCAACGGAAGACTTTAAAGAGAGCCCTCCTATATCAGAAAGAACAAGCCATTCAACATAATTCATCACATGCCATCCTTCGGGGCATATTCCCGGTCGCTGGACATACCATCCCATTTTTTCAGAACGACCTCCCGGCGGAACAAAGGCATCTTTACAGGCTGCACTGCTATCCACATAAAGCGTATCACACGCCTTGGGGAGTCCCATAGCCTCACTCCAAGTATAGAGACCACCAAACCCGTTATCGCAATACCAGTCATCGTCATTATAACAATACTTTTCGACAGCATTATCGTCAGAATTCAAGACTCCATTCTTTATTTGCTTTCCGTAATTTAAATTTTCTGCAAATACACGATAAGCTACAATCGTATTTCTATCCGCATCCTTCGTATACACGTTAATAGTTTTGTACACTTGATTGTCTCGAGGATCCGTAAAATCTTCCGACGCACATTCACATTCAGAGGAGCCATCGCAATAGAATTGTTCAGTCATATCATAATGAACATCGGATGAACTTGATTCAACATAAGAAACCAATTCCCACTTATTATTCTTACATTCATAATAGCCAATCAAATCTCCCACAACCATTGTATCCAAAGAGCCTTCCTCACATCTACGCCTCATGGAAGACGAACTCGATTCATCTACAGAAGAACTATTGCCCCCCCCATTCACAGAACTAGAACTCTTCTGCGAATCATCTCCAGACTTTACAGACGAAGAAGACTTCGAACTACCACTGGAGGATTTTCCTTTGTCCGTAACGGAACTCGAGGAGATATCGTCATCAACGCCGCTACTTGACGAGATTTCTGCAACCGGGTCGGGATCGGCACTGTTGGAACCACTATCGCATGCAACGAAAGCACACGCAAAAACAAGAGCCAACATCAAACGAATAAACATAAATCCTCCAGATATGAAATCCCGCCAAAATAAGTTGCTTGCAAATATAAATAAATCGAATTGAAAAGGAGATGTCCCCGTTCCGAGGACCATATCCACTAAGCAGCAAAGTTGCAAGTGGCTATTGGCCCGCCTGCGCGGGCATGACATGTATGGGAAAGGCGGTCATCCGACCGCCCAAAGTTGCTTAATAATTCATTAAAGCTTACGAATCGCTTCTTCTGAAAGGCCGGTATTTCGCACGATAATTTCCATAGGGACTCCATCTTTCAGTAGTCCCTTCGCAATTTCTTCTGCTTTTTGATGCTTCGCTATAGCTCTGTCAAAATCACTCATGTCTACATGCATAAGGTACCTCGAACTAAAATTACACAATTTTACTTCATTTTGCAATACCTTGAACACGGGATCGTTTGCAAATTCGCTAAAATCTGCTTCTCGATTCAGGGTATCGATGGCGCGGAGCCACTGAGCTAGGCGGCTATTGTCTTTTGCAAAATCCTTGGCTTTCTTTAGGAACTTCGCTACTTCAATTAAGGTTACTGTCTGCTTATCAAAGTAAACCTGCTGGTCCTGATTCTTAAGCTGAACTGTATGGCGATAATTCGGGGAATCCTTAAAGGCATTGAAAAATTGGAAACTAATTACATTCAAGTTCTCCAGCTGATAGGAGTTGCCTTCCTTCACCATATTGCTGGTCAGTCGAGCTACATAAAGAACCAATCTATCCTTATAGAGTTTGTCTCCTTCATGCTGGACTTCGATAGAAACTCGGTCACGGGGAATGCCCTCGCCACGGTCGTTCGTCAGCATAATGTCGGTTTCGATATCATGGTACCCTAGTTCGCCAGGGACAAAAGGATTTTCAAGCTTGGGATTCTCGATACGGTCGGAACCAATCAGATTCAAAGCCGCATTAACGAGGTCCGTGGTGAGAATTAGGTTTTTCTCACTTGCGAGAATTTTTTTGATACATCCATCGTTGTAGAAGTACACATTCCTGTGTTCATATTTTTTCACGAATGCATCGGTATCCTGTCCATTATCATTAACGTTCTTGAGTTCTCCAAGGAACTTGGCGAATTCATCTCTTTTCATAGATGTCCTTTTTTTTCGGGAACGCCTCCCGTGGGCGAATAGAGGGAATCCCTATTCATATATATACACGCTTTTTTGGGGCAAACGTGGGCAAATTTTGATGTAAAATTTTTGTATTATTTCGCTGTGCAATCATTCAACGAAATCACGTTCAAGGTCATTGCCTGCATCAAGAGCGATTTTCCGGACAAGTTCGGGATTCCGCGGCAGAGCGGGCTTTTGAAGACTTTGAAGTCGACGGTTGTTTTTGAGCCGGAATTCCGGAATGCGGATGCTTTGCGCGGGCTGGAAGGCTTTAGCCACTTGTGGCTTTTGTGGCTTTTTTCGGAGAATGTGCGCGATACCTGGAAGCCGACGGTTCGCCCGCCCCGTCTTGGTGGCAATACGCGGCTGGGCGTGTTTGCGACCCGCAGCAGTTTCCGCCCGAATCCGTTGGCCATGAGCTGCGTGAAGATTGAAAGCGTGAACCTCGTGGGGGAGGGCGCGCCCTCCATTACGGTCAGCGGTGCCGACCTCATGGACGGCACGCCTATTGTTGACATCAAACCGTACCTGCCGTATGCCGATTCCGTGCCCGAGGCCATCGGTGGCTTTGCCGAGGCCGTCCGCTTCAATAAGCTGGATGTCGGCTTTTCTGCCGAGGCGGGGGCCGCGTTCGACGCCGAATTCCCCGCAGACAAAAAAGCAGCCCTTGTGGAGCTGCTTTCCGAAGATCCTCGGCCCGCGTACCAAAGGTCCGCCGACCGCATTTACGGCATCAGGTTTGCCGGCTTTGAAATCAAGTTCCAAGTGCAGGGCGACCACCTGACGGTCGTCGCTATTTCACCATTACAGCTTTAACGGCTTTGAATGTTTCACCTTGGGCGCTCACGACGTAGCGGCCTGCCGGGAGTCTGCCTGCAAGTACCAGCGAATTCGTGCCGGAGTAGTTGCCGCTCAGGTCAAGCACTTCTTTGCCGAGACTGGAGTATACCTTGACGGTGAGCTGTTCGGACTTTGCAAGGCTAATCTGAACATTGCCGGCCTTGGTAACAGAAATGGAGCCACCCACAACATGATCGATATGGACAATTCCCGTGCCGTTGTCAGACGACGATCCCGGTTCGGCGCTGGAGCTAGACTTCGCTTTGCTGGAACTGGAAACGGCTTCGCTACTGCTGGATTCCGGCGCGGCTTCAACGGGTTTGAGTTTGTCGCCCAGCACTTCAATCATCTTTTCGGCATAGCGCTTGCCTAGGTCGCGGTATTCCTGCGAGGTAAAGTGCACGTTCATGCCATCGTTTAGCGGCTGGGTCAGGCCTTCAGAAGAAATCACATAGAAGTTCTTGGACTGTTGCGGGAGCTTGGCGATGTTGTCGTTTGCTCCCTGGCTCATACCGCCGCGCAAAACTTCGCCCGCGAGGAACGGAATGTCGGTTCCCAGGCCCAAATCCTTCAAAATGCGGTCGTAAACGGCCTTGACCTTGGAGGGCCATTGGCCATCGCCGGCGTCGGTTTCGCCCTGGTGGAAAATGATACCCTTGATGACGCCAGCTTCTTGAGCTTTTTTGGCCATTTCGATTAGGCGTTCATAGGGCTTGCCGCCATAGGCGTTTACTCTTTGCGTAAACCAGCCAGCCTGCTGACTCATGTAGCCTTGGTCAAGGGGCGAATCGAATAATTTGATGCTGCATCCGCCCACAGCGACCACGACCACGCCTACCTTAATCTTAGAATCGGTCTTTTCGACCATGGTACGGCCAAAATAGTCGGTGGGCCCGAGCTTTCCGCTACAACTGGCGAGTGGCGGCACCGCATCGGACCATTTGCCGAGTGATTTTCCGCAGTTGGTTTCGTTGGTGGCCCAAAGCACCTGGAATCGGCTATCGACCGTCTTGTCCTGGCTTTCGATGCCCCCTTGGCCTTCCATATTGGACTGCCCGAAGGCGAGATAAATGTGAAAGTTTGGGTCTGGTGCCGCGTTTACTTGGGATAGAGCCATCGCGAGTGCAGCTCCGAAAAGAATCTTTCTCATAATATACTCCAAACAACAGGGAAAATATCCCTGGGCTTTAAAATAATCCATTATTATGGAGTAAAATTGATTGTAAACTTTAATATGTTGTTGATTATTACAACAAAAAATACTTATATTCAAGGAAAACTTAGAGGTTTACTATGAAAAACAAGGTGTTTATCGCAATGACAGCCGCTGTGGCTATGGCTGCACTGACTGCATGTGGGGATTCTGGTACATCCGCCGCGAAAAGCAAGGCTACTGAATGCGCGAACGGTCTTTCTGCAGAATGCTTGCAGGGTACTTGGAGCTTGGTCGGCATCGCTCCCATCAGTACTGATCCGGCAAACCCGGGCGCAGGAGAAATTCTTACCGATTACAATTATTCGGCTGCACCTGGTGTCATGACTTTCAATGAAGATGGCACGTTCCAGTTTGATTTGCCTCAGGGAGCTCCCGAAGGCCTTAAGACTGTTGACTGCAATCCCGTTTATGGAACGTGGACTGTTTCGGAAGCTAATCTTACCTTGAAGTCTACCGTCAATGGCATGTGCCTTGGACAGGGAAGCATTACGGTTACTCCGCTAATCAAGCCGGAAGGTGCCGTAATCAAAATGTCCTTGGGAACCCTTTGGTTGATGGAAAATGTGACCGATCAGGTTGACCTTAAGGCTACGACCACGGAAGTCTTTACCATTAGCGCAAACTAATTGTATAGCTTTCGGTTAAGACCGATATTGAAAAATCCCCGGCAAAATTTGCCGAGGATTTTTTTGTGTATTTGGAGATTTTGACGAAGATCTTGCACTCAACCTTATTTAATCACAAGGACTTTCTGATTGAGCATTTTTCCGCTAGAATCCTTGAGGCGGGCCATGTACTTGCCCACGGGCAGCTTGGAGAGGCTAACCATGTTTTCGCTTTCGAGGATTGTGCTCAAGGCGAGCTTGCCGTTCGCGGCGTAGAGTTCAATCTTGCTGCCGGCAGGGGCGCTCACATGGAGGTTACGCTTTTCAAGCTGCATGAAGGTTGCGCTAGAAACGTTCACGCGGTTCAGCTTGGTCACGAATTCGGTGCCTTGGGGGGCGCCCACGATGGTGCCGCGGCCGACTGTGCTCATGTACACGACACCGAAGGTGTTCATGTCGCCCTGCACGAAGTTGCCGTTACCGGGGCCACCGAACTGGTGCATGTCATCGTTTATGCGTTCAAAGGTCTTGCACTTGTCGGTGCTGCGGTAAATGCCGATCGGGTCGCCGGATTTTGCTGCACCCCAGATAAAGATGGTTTCGTAGTCTGCGCCGGCCTTGGCCTTGCCGATACCGACAGCGATTGCGGTGGAGGCGCCTTCGCAATGGTTCCAGGTCTTGCCGCCGTTTTCGGAGTAGGCGAGGCCGTTTTCGCTAAAGCCCTTGGGGAGCCAGACTTGTGCCTGGTCCACGGGTACCCACAGGTGTCCTTCCTTACCCGGAACGGTACGGATGAGTCCGCCGCCGTTGTAGTAGACGCCTTCCTGTTCGTTCTGCAGGCGGGCTTCGGATTCAACAAAGGTCTTGCCGCCGTCGGTTGACTTGTAAAGCGAGCCCATGCCACCCATCACGTAGAATACGTCGGGGTTCACGGGGTCTGCAACGATGCGGGAATAGTTCGTCTGGGTGCCGGTTTCGACGGCTGTCCAGGTGGCGCCATTGTCAGCGGAGCGGTACACGGTTGCGCCCTGGTCAGGGCGGTGGAGCATTACCTTGCCGTCGGCAGAGAGCACGACCAGGCCCTTGGGGCCCTTGAGGGTAGTCTTTACGCTGTCCCAGGTGGCACCCATGTCGTCGCTGCGGTACATCACATTAAAGTTCTGCGAATCGTACTGGCCGTACACGGTAATCACGCCG
Source organism: Fibrobacter sp. (assembly GCA_017550445.1). The sequence goes on along the minus strand of JAFZOV010000146.1, from coordinate 14,104 downwards.
GTACGCAGCAGGCTTCCGGTCAGCGGAGCGTAACCCATGCTTTCGGTGGTGCCGATAATCGGGGTATGGCGCGGAGTGCTGTTGTTGATGTTTGCGTAGGCGGCGCCGTCGTAGTCACCGATAGCGGTCACGAGCGGTCCGTTCGGAATGCTTACGATATCGAGGGGCACGGTTTCTTCGATACCCTTGGACATGAACTTCCACACGGGAACCTTGGCCGTAATATCTTCGGTCATAAAGATGCCGTTACCGCTGGTGACCCAGGCTTCCTTGTTGTTGAAGGGGTTGATTTCCAGGGAGCCGGCCCAGTGAATGGCGTTGCCCGGAATCCAGGCGGTACCGTTGGCATCAATGTTCGGAATATCGTTGTAGTGCTGGCCGTGAATCCAGGTCTTGCCGCCGTCGGTGGTGGAGTAAATGCGGTCGCCGTAGTTGTCCTTTCCGTCCTTGGTCACGTGGCGTCCGGTGTACTTGCCGAGGGTCGAAATCACGATGTGGTTCTTATTCTTGGGGTCGATGGCCACGCCGCCGTAAGAGCTCTTGTCCTTTTCGTAGCTCTTGGTGGTGCTGCCTTCGTGTTCAACGGAGTCACTGGGGGTCAGGTCGGTCCAGGTGCCACCTGCAATATTGTATTTATAGAAACCGCCGCTGGCAATATTGTACGGGCCTGGGCCATCGGCAAAGGTCACGTACATGTCACCGTCAACGATTTTCGCGCGGTGGGGCATCAGGCCCGTGGGCACGCCCTTAACGGCTGCCCAGGTGGCACCGCCGTCGTGGCTCACTTGCAGGTTGTCCTTGGTTTCGGAAATACCGATGTAGATAGTCTTGGTGGAACCGTCGGCGTTCTTGCCCTGCGATTCGTCGAACATCACGAAGCTGATGCCGTTCACGCCGTTCAGGCTAGATTCCGTGGCGGTCGAGAGTGCGACCTGGTAGGCGCTTGTCCAGGTTTTACCGTAGTCGGTACTCTTGTAGAGACCCTTGGTGCGGCTACCGCAGAAGATAATGTTCGGCTTGTTGGGGTCCACGGCCAGCTTTTCGCCGGTCTGGCGGCCCATGCCGTTACCGTGGGCGAGCATTTCTACATAGCTCGTGTCCCAGGTGGCACCGTAGTCTTCGCTGCGGAGCACGGCGGTGCGGCCTTTGCTAAAATAGCCCGTACCCGCAAGCACATAGATGCGCTTGGGGTCGGTAGGGTCTAGGGCAAATGCTTCGGTGCCGTATAGACCCACGTCATTTTGACTGATCCAGTCCATCAACGGAATCCAGGTCTTTTTGTCAAAGTCAAAACGGTAAATGCCGCCCACGTCGGTGCGGGCGTACAGCAAATTTTCGGCCTTGGGGTGGAAAATCACGGCAGAAACGAATCCACCGCCGTCAAAACGGACGTTTCCCCAGTCGTATTTTTCTGCATTAGCGGTAGTGGCGAGCATCCCAATGCCCAAAACCGACACTAAAACCTTCATTTTACCAAGCATACCATCTCCAATTTACACACTTGTCATCCCCGCGCAGGCGGGGATCTTAGTTGAAAATTACTTTAAAAACTAAAAAAGCGGCTTAAAAAGCCGCTATCCGTTGATATTTATGTTTATGGATTCTCAACAGGTGTAACTTGCTTTTATCTTTCGCTGTAGCTCTTTTCGGCCCGCTCGTTGCGGCGTTTGAGTTCCTGGTTCAGGGGCCAGTAAATGGCCGCAAACAGCACATACCCGCATAAAAGCACAATCCAGTGGTTCCAACCCAGGCGGGTCTCGATAAAATGCATTTCTACGAACATGAAGGGGCCCGCAATCAGGAATAGCGGCAGTTGTCGGCATTGGTCGCCCAGGGAATAGCGGCTCTCGTAGCTCACGATGGAATTCATCATCGGGAAACTGGTGCAGAATCCGCCCATTAGGCGTTTGATGAGCATAAGCCCGCCGACAACGCCTGCGATGGCCGGCGCCTTGATGTAAATGGGCAGGGGAGTCTTGTAGCGTACGCCCGACTTGTAATCCTGTGTCTGGAAAAGTACGATTCCCACAATCAGGTCGAATATGCAGACTCCAATAAATACGGGCTCAGAATCTGGAATTCGCGGCATCAGGAAGGTGCCAAGCGCCACGAAGAAGGCTAGCCCCGCGATAATGCTTGGGACAATGGGAATCTTGACCTTATAATGGAGAATGCGGACGATGTGCACATACAAAAGGCACATGAAACCAGAAATCGCATTGGCCGCCCCCATGGGGAGCCCTACCGCAATATAGGCGAATCCGCAGGGGATGGGAATGGTGGCTGTCACCGCCTTCAGCTGGGGATCCTTCAGGTATGCGCTCAGGGTACCAAGCGCCGTGACCATGAAAATCAGTAGCCAGTCGTAAAAGGAAAAATGTAGGTTCAATACATCAAGCACGTTTTAATTCGGAATTCGGATTTCTGATTTCAGAGTTTTTGTGGCTTAAAAAGTAGAAATAATTCTGAATTCCGAATTCTGAAATCTGAACTAAGCTCTGGCTTTCTTCATTTTCTGCTTGTTCTGGTACATGGCCTGGTCGGCGCGTTTGAACACTGCATCTACGGATTCTCCGTCCCTGTATTCAGCCATGCCGATTGCAACCGAGAACCGTTCCCAGGGTTCCCTGGCGTTGTCGTTTTCGGTTTCGAAGAATTTCAGGTTGGCCTTTTCTACCAAATCGTGACGGTTTTCGTAGTCACTGTTTTTCAGAATGACAATGAATTCGTCGCCGCCCACACGGAATACCGGTGAATGCCTGAAGATGGTACACACAATATGGCATGCCCCGGCAATGTAGGTGTTTCCGTTGGCGTGTCCGTAGCTGTCGTTGATAACCTTCAGGTTGTTCAAGTCAATCATGGCGATGCCGAATTCAGTAACCAGTTTTTCGGCAACATCCTTGTCCAAGGTCCTGGCCGCGTTGTCGTAGGCAATCTTGGAACCCACATGGGTCAGCGCATCCTTGTAGGCCAGTATGGTCATGTTGGCGGCTTCTTCCTGGGTGGTCTTGATCGTTTCTTCGGCTTCCAGGATGTCTTCCACATAGGTCTTCATGTCCTTGGACATCTGGGCAATGGCGTTGGAAAGAGACTCCACTTCGTTATGGGTGTTGATCTCGGGAACTTCAAAGACGAGGTCGTTGGGGTCTTTCTTTTTACCGCGACTCCGTTCAGCAAACATGCGGGTACACTTTTCAAGGGCGAGAATGGGGCCGGTCACGTTGTGGCGTAGCCATATCAGCAAGACAAGGCCGAATAAAATGCCAAGGCCAAGGGTCAAGAGTACGTTGTAGAGAATGTAGTGACCGACGGTCTTGTGGAGTTCTTCGATAGATACGTCGGCGCAAATGAGGCCAAAGTGTACTTTGGTGGAATTGATTAATGGCTTGCAGGCCGTGTATGCGGCTCCCCATTCGGAGTCTTCTTCGAAGTACGAAATTTCGTCTTTACCTGTCGCAATGGAGTATTTTTGCAATTCTTCCATGGGGTAGGCGTCCGATGAATCCAGGAATGGCATATCCTCTTCGCCAGCGGCTCTTTCTCTTGCGCTTGTGGCCGAACAGATGTTGTACATTTTCGTGCCGCGAACAAATACTGCATATAGGTAGAACAGCTCGAATTCGTCTACCATGCCGTTCAACAGTTGTTGAACATGGGGATGTTTTTCGCTTGCCTCTCCAGTGATGACGCTCTGGTAAAGATCGTCTATATCCATCTGGGTCGTTGCATATTTAAGGACGTCATCAAGCTTGTCGTCGTAACGTTTGTACAACGATTTCGAATAGGTCAGGTAGGCTTGAATTGAAAGCAAAAAACACATTAACGCGATAAATACCGCGCTTCCCAGAACAAGGCTTCTTTGGATAGGTCTTTTATAGGCTGCCATTCATTTTCTCCATGAAAAGAAGATAATATTTTTTTCTAAAAAGAGAACGACCTAACCATTAACATAAGTAAAATATTTGGTTCCTTTTACATTATTCCAACTTGGAATATTTGGCATATTTTGCCAAATTCCAAGTTTTTAGCGGAAACGGCGGGGGAGGTGCTTGCCTTCGGCTACCCATCCGCTGTATTCGGCGGCGGCCGTGTACATCACGTCGGTGGAGGAGTTGAGAGCCGTTTCAAGGCTGTCCTGTACTGCGCCGATGATGAATCCGACGGCGACCACCTGCATGGCGACATCGTTAGAGATGCCCAGGAACGAGCAGGCCATGGGAATCAGGAACAGCGATCCGCCTGCAATACCGCTTGCGCCGGCGGCACCAATAGTTGCCATGATGCAAAGCATCAGGGCCGTTGCGAAACTGACTGAAATTCCAAGAGTGTTGGCTGCTGCCAGGGTCATGACGGCGATGGTGATGGCGGCACCGTTCATGTTGATGGTGGCTCCCAGCGGAATGGACACGGAATAGAATTCGCGGTCCAGCTTCAAGTTTTCGCACGCATCCATGTTCACGGGAATGTTCGCTGCAGAACTTCTGGTAAACAGAGCCGTGATGGCGCTACGCTTGAGACAGTAAATCACGAGCGGGTAAGGATCCTGCTTGATGGCGAAGCTTACCACTAGCGGTGCGATAATGAAGGTGGTAAACACCATGGCGCCTGCAAGTACGGCGACCAGCATGCCGTAAGTCTTGAAGATGCCGATACCGTTGGTGGCGATGGAAGAATGAATCAGACCGAGGATGCCGAAGGGGGCAAAGTTGATAAGCCAGTGGACAATGGCCGTAACGGACTTGGTAATGTCTTGCAGGAGTTCCTTGGTGGAATCGCTGGCGTGCAGCTTGATGGCGATACCGAAAATAATTGCCCATACGAGAATACCGATGTAGTTAGCATCGGTAATGGCTTCGAAGGGGTTCGAAACCGCGCGGACAAGCAAGTTGTTCAAAATCTCGCTGATGCCCTTGGGTAAAACGGCGCTTGTGGTTGCCTCTTGTGCCAGCTGCAAGTTCTGCGGGAACAAGAAACTTGCGGACACGGCAACGATTGCAGCAAGAATGGTGCTGACCATGTAAAAGGCGAACACCTTTCCGAATCGTCGGTCAAGCGAGGTCTTGCCTGTAGAAAGGGAGTTTACGATCAAGACGAACACGAGGATGGGGGCGATGCCTTTCATGGCTCCTACGAATAGGACGCCTAGTTCGCCAATCCATTTTTGTCCGGGTAGAAAAATGCCAAGGAGTGTGCCAAGCACGATTGCGATGCCGATACGGTAGTTCAACTTGGTGCCGTTGTATTTATCAAGAATCTTTTTGAACATATCATTCCTTTGATTCAAACAGATAAACTAACCCTTGAACATAAATATAAAGAAAAAAAGGGACTTTGTGATAAAAAAAACAGAAAAAATCCGTGTAATAAATGTATTTTAAAGCTAAGGGAAAGGGTGTTTTATATGGAACCGTTGCAATATACATCGCTTGCGCATGTGTTTTTTGCAAACTGCGACCGGGAAAACTTCGCAGGGTGGTTCCACCGTACTTCCGATGGATGGGTCCATTTTTCGGGAACGAGACTGCGGCATGAAACCCAGTGCCTAGCCCTTGCCTTTAGGGCCCGTGGCCTTGCCGCCGGAAAAAGTATCGGCATCGTGGCCGAAAGCTGCCCCGAATGGATTATGGCCGATGTGGCAACGCAGCTGAACCAGGCCCGGGTGGTGCCCCTGTTCCCCAATATTTCGGCAGAGAATTTCAATTACCAGTGTGATGACGCCTCGGTACAGGTGCTGGTCCTGAATAATCTTTCGGATCTTTCGCCGACTATCGGTAGCCTGATGCCCAGGTTCAAGGCGGTTATCTGCATCGACAAGAAGTCGGAGCTGCCGCCCAATGGCGTGTATTGGGATGACCTTGTGATAGAAGGTGAAGCTTTGTCTAAACTGCCGGAGTCTTCGCTTTGGCTGAACCAGCAGATGCATTCCCTGAATCCCGATGACGTGTTTTCGATTATCTATACCAGCGGATCTACTGGGGTTCCAAAGGGCGTGGAACTGACGCACCGCAACATGATTTCGCAGATCCAGGTGATCAAGCGGGATTTTTTACGGGTGAATAGCCTCTCGGATGTGTGCCTTGTGGTTTTGCCTGTGGCCCACGCCTTTGAACGCATGTCGGTCTATTTTTACACCCTGTGCGGCGCCAAGGTCTACTTTGCGGATTCTCCGAAGAATACCGCCGAAATTATCCGTGAAATCAGCCCCACTGTAATGACGGTGGTTCCGAGGATTCTGGAACGCCTGTACGAAAGCATGACCGCTGCCGGCGAAAAGATTCGTGGAATTCAGAAATTTGTCTATGAACGTGCCATCGCCTACGCCAAGAAACGCGATCCCATGGAGCGGCGGGGGCTGCTCTGCAATATTTACGATAAGCTGGTCTATCGCAAAATGCGCGATGCCATGGGCGGTCGATTCCGTTTGCTGATTTCGGGCGGTGGAGCCTTGAATAAATCCATTTGCCGATTCCTTTTGAACGTGGGCTTTGATGTTTGCGAGGGCTATGGGCTTACGGAATGTTCTCCGGTGGTTAGCGTGAATTTGCCCGGTTGTGCTCGGCCTGGGAGCGTGGGGTTACCCCTTACGCACTTGCAGGTGAAAATCGGCGAACATAGCGAGGTACTGGTTAAGGGTGAAAGCGTGTTCAGCGGGTATCGCGATCGCCCGGACTTGAATGCAGAAATCTTTACGGAAGACGGATTCTTTAAGACGGGTGACCAGGGGTATTTCGACCGGGACGGTTACCTGTATTTGACGGGTCGCCTAAAGGAACTGCTGAAAACCAGTACGGGTAAGTACGTGAGCCCCAACCCCATAGAACTGGAATTGGGACGCCACCTGTTGATTGAACAGGCTCTCGTAATTGCCAATGACCGTAAATTCGCTTCGGCGCTGCTGTTCTTGAATCCGGTGAACGCGAAGCGATTCTTGAAACGCGTGGGGAACAATTTCGACCTTGAAAAGGCCTTGAAGTCAAGGCGTGTTCGCGAATCTATCAATCGCCACGTGGAACGAGTCAACAGCAAGCTGAACCATTGGGAACAGATTCGCAAGTGGACTTTGATCGGTGACGAATTGACTGTTGAATCGGGGCTCTTGACTCCCACGTTAAAAATTCGGCGATCCGTAGCCGAAGCCCGGTTCGCCGAAGAAATCGAAAAAATGTACGAAGATGCGCCTAACTGAGCGCGGCTTGTTTAGACGTACAGGTAATCGTTCAGCACGGGCTGCAGGCCTTCGCCAGAGATGTCGCTGTACATGGCGTTGAAGCTGCGACCGTCGTTGATTTCGAACTGTTCGTCGCCGCCTTCGCCGTCATCGTGTCCGCTGTATTTGCTTTCGTGGTCGCCGATGCCGGTAGAAACACCTGCAGAAACTTTCGTTGCTGCAATTTTCACGATTCCGTTGCGGAATTCCTTGCTTTCGCGGCTTGAAACGGTGATGCCTACATACGGAAGGAAAATGCGGTAGGCGCAAAGCACCTGGCAGAGTTCCTTTTCGTGGACATCCAGCGGGTCAATTTTATCGTTGTTGATAATCGGGCGGAGTCGCGGGCAGCTTAAGCTCATCTCGGCATGTGGATACTTCTTCTGCAAGAAATATACATGCAGCGCAGAAGCCAATGCGTCGCGGCGGAAATCCGAAAGGCCGAGCAATGCGGAGAATGCGACACCGCGCATGCCTGCCATCAGGGCGCGTTCCTGAGAGTCAAATCGGTACGGGAACACGCGCTTGTGACCGAGCAGGTGGAGCTGTTCAAAACGCACCTTGTCGTAAGTTTCCTGGAAAACCGTCACGTAGTCCACGCCACATTCGTGCAGGTAGCGGTACTCGTCGGTATTCACCGGGTAGACTTCCACGCCCACCATGCGGAAATACTTGCGGGCCAGCTTGCAGGCCTCGCCGATGTATTCCACGCTGCTTTTTGCGCGGCTTTCGCCCGTGAGGATCAGGATTTCTTCCATGCCGCTATCGGCGATGACCTTCATCTCGTGCTCGATCTGCTCCATGGTCAGCTGCATGCGCTTGATGTGATTGTAGCAGTTGAACCCGCAATAGACGCAGTAGTTTTCGCAATAGTTCGCAATATAGAGCGGCGTAAAAAAGTAGACGTTGTTGCCGAAGTGCTTGCTGGTTTCAATCTTTGCCTTTGCGGCCATCTGTTCCAGGTAAGGTGCAGCGGCAGGGGAGAGTAGTGCCTTGAAGTCTTCTAGAGTACAGCGTTCGTGCTCCAGGGCGCGCTTCACGTCTTTGCCGGTGTACTTGGAGTAATCGTAATTTTCCGATTCGGCAAGCACCTTGTCGCAAATGTCCGACTGAATCACTTCCATGCCGGGCAAGTAGTCCATAATGTTCGTGCGGGCACTCGGGTCGTTCTCGATGCGGTGTTTTTTTGCGAGCGCGCTTTCCGATAGATTGCCAGAATCAAACAAGTAGTTGTTTTCTTTTTTTTCGCCGTCCATTTTAGCAATGCCTTTTTTGTTGACGCAAATATAGTAAAGCGAGCGTTGCCACCATGCTTGTATGGTTTTCTATATTTATAATATGCTAACGATTAACGGACAAAGTGTGGATGCCGCTGGTAAAACGGTGGCCGAGTACCTGGCAGAAGCTGGGTACAATACCGTGCGCATTGCGGTTGAACGGAACGAAGAAATTGTTCCGAAGGCGAAGTATGCCGAGACGGTGCTGGCCGACGGCGACGTAGTCGAGGTCGTGAATTTTGTAGGCGGCGGGTGATTTCGATGAATAGCGGGCTGCGCGAACCTTCGCAACAAGAAATGCTTGCCGCGCTTGAAAAGCGGCAGGGAAGCGATGCCGTGCGTAAGCTGCAGGCGGCCACGGTTGCTGTGTGCGGCTTGGGAGGCCTGGGCTCCAATATTGCTATTGCATTGGCTCGGGCCGGAATCGGCAAATTGATTTTGATTGATTTTGACAGCGTCGATGTGACGAACTTGCATCGCCAGCAGTACAAGGCTTGCCAGGTGGGCATGCCGAAACCCGAGGCGTTGCTTGCGAATTTGAAAGAAATAGCTCCGTATACGGAATATGAGACTCATTTTGAGAAGGTGACAGCCGAGAATGCGGAGGCGTTGCTTGGCAAGGCCGACGTGATTTGCGAGGCGTTCGATAATGCCGAAGCCAAGGCGATGCTTGTGAATACGGTGCTGGAATCGATGCCCGAGAAGTATTTGGTGGCTGCCTCTGGTATGGCGGGTTTCGATTGCGGCAATGCGATTACGACTCGCAAGGTGACTAGGCGCTTTTATGTCTGCGGTGACGGCAAAAGCGATGTGGCCGATGGAATCGGGCTCATTGCCCCCCGCGTGATGCTTTGCGCCGCCCACCAGTCCCTGGCTGCAATCCGCCTTATTTTGGGTCTTGAGTGATATAAAATCTCTCGTCTCTCGTCTTTCGTCTCTCGTCTAATTCTATATTTCCCATCGCAAAAAAAGAAGGCTTTATGGACGACAAACTGGTTATCGGCGGTCACGAATTTAATTCTCGCTTTATTTTAGGTTCCGGCAAATACTCCCTCAAGTTGATTGAGGCTGCTGTGCGCGATGCTGGCGCAGAGATTGTCACTCTCGCCGTGCGCCGTGCAAACACAAAGGATCACGAAAACATTCTGGATTACATTCCGAAGGGCGTGACCCTATTGCCGAATACTTCCGGCGCACGCAACGCCGAAGAGGCGGTGCGCATCGCGCGACTTTCCCGCGAACTCGGCTGCGGTGATTTCGTCAAGATCGAAATCATGCGCGACACGAAGTACCTTTTGCCCGATAACTACGAAACCATCAAGGCGACTGAAACCTTGGCTAAAGAAGGTTTCGTAGTGATGCCGTATATGTACCCGGATCTGAACGTGGCGCGCGACCTCGCGAATGCGGGTGCCGCAGCCGTGATGCCGCTTGCTGCTCCGATTGGGTCTAACAAGGGGCTTTCTACGCGCGAATTCATCCAGATTCTCATCGATGAAATCGACTTGCCGATTATCGTAGATGCAGGTATTGGCAAACCGTCTGAAGCTTGTGCCGCGATGGAGATGGGCGCTGCCGCTATTATGGCGAATACCGCCCTTGCAACCGCCGGCGATTTGACTCTGATGGCACAGAGCTTCAAGCTTGCTATCGAAGCGGGTCGCAAGGCCTATTTGGCAGGCCTTGGGCGCGTGCTTACGCGCGGTGCTTCCGCCTCCGACCCGCTCACCGGATTCTTAAGAGACTAAGCCAGGCGTTACGGGCTGGCGAATGAAGCCCGTTAGAAGGGGTAACGAAAAAGTGAGCGCTTAAAGGCGCTCTTTTTGTAGTGAGGGGGAGGCTTCCCCCTTATATGACCGTTCGGCTCTATTGCTCAATTGAAAATGTGATATCGCCTCACTCTCGCCATCACGACTTGTTAATACAAGTCGTTTATGGCTCACAGATGATATCTACTGCACGTCAATTACGACTTTGTACATCGCCTTCTTTTGCGTGAGTGCGCCACGCGGTGCCGTGGTGATGGTGAGGTTCTTCTTGGTTACGCCAGGCTGCTGTTGCAGGGTCTTGAGCAGTTCCTGGTTGCGGGCATCGGCCATGGCGAGGATTTCCTTTTCCATGGTCTTGCGGTCCAGTTCCTTGGCATGCTCTGCGGCATAGGCGGCGTAGGCGCTGTCCTTGTCTTCGATGGCGACAATGGCCTTTTCGTCGAGTTCGTTGAGCGTTGTCTTGTTCTGCGTCGCCTTGTAGAAGTCGGTCTTGAGCTTGTGCGTCTTGTAGGCTTCTACAGTCTTCTTCATGTTGAAGTTCTGCACAAAATTCAGTTTCAGCTTCTTGTCCTTGGCGAGGACTTCCACCATCTTCTGTGCCTTGGCGAACTGTTCGCTGGTGAAGGAACTGGCCAGCGGGTCGATGTAGATTTCATCGTTCTTGCCTAGGTCGATTCCGATAGCGCCTGCACCGGTGGTGGCCACGTTGCCTACGATTTTGAGCGGGGAAAGAGCCACCTTGATGAGCAAGTTCATCACGGTCTGCCATACAATCTTCAGGTAAGAAAATTCGGGATCCTGTACGTTGCCTTTTACGGGAACATCGAACTCGATTTTGTCATCCTTGTCCTTAAGAATGTACAGGCCCACTTTCATGGGAACGGTGAATTCCGGGTCGGTATTTGCATCCTTGTCGGCGACGTCAATGTTGTAGATATCGATGGTGTTCTTGCTTTCGATATTCCAGTTGTTCATCTTGTTTTCGCTGGCGAATGCCATGGTGCCCGAGCTGATGGGGTAGCCGGTGTAGTGGTGGCTATAGGGCGAAAAATGCTTGAGGGCCAGGTTCTTTACGCTGATGTAAGCGTCCATGGTGCCAATGTCGGAAAGTGCGCCCTTGTACTTGAGGGTCAAGGCACCGCCTTCGGGGAAGGCTGCTGAAACATTGATGGTGCAGGGCGTGTTAAAGTTGATGTTGGATCCGTTTACGGCGATGTTGCTGACCTTGTAGTTGAAGGTCTGCTTGGGCGTGTGGTCGGTTGCGGTCACGTTGGTGTTGACCACTTGCAACTTGTTGATGACAGCCTTGAGCGGTTTAGATTTTTCAGCGGCCTTGGGTTCTTCTTTTTCAGTGGAATCGGCCGGGGCTGCCTTGGCGGGCTTGTTCAGCGGAGCCAGCAGGACATCGATGTTGGTCTTGCCGTCTTTATAAAGATCCAGGTGTGCGTACGCCCCGTTCACAATTACGGAATCAACGCGGAAGTCCATTTCGTTCAGGTTGGCCTTGGCAATGCCTACGCCCACATGAGAAACGCCCAGGGTCTTGCCGCTGGTTTCGGTCAGCTTGATGCTGTCAACGGAGACCGTTCCGCTCACGTTCGAAGAAAGAACGTCGTTGACGTTACCCGCAACGTTCAGGTTTACGCCGAGCGAACCTTCGAAATCCTTGTACTTGATGAAGTCGTTCAAGTAGGGCTTGGCGACGGCAAGCGCGAGCTTGTTGAGCGTGACGTTCACGCCGAAGTCCTGAGTCTTCATGTTGAACTGGACGTTGACGCCCAGGTCGCCACCGTTTGCAAACTTGAGGTTTACGCCGATGTCGGTGTTCTTGTTGCTGAAGTACACGGCGGGAATGGCGACGGAGAAGTCCTGAATGTGGATCTTAGAACCCACCTTTAAGTCTTCGTAAATGATGTTGCCTTTTTCAAGAGCGATGTTTTCGATTGCGATGTTGAATCCGCCCAAGGCTTCGGTGGGGTCGAGGTTCAGGGCCTGAGTAGAATCGCTTGCGGGGGATTCCTTGGCCGCTTCGTCCTTGGCGGTGGAATCAGCCGTAGAATCGGCGGCGAACTTGTCTAGAATGTCGCTGAAGTTGAACTTGTCGCCCCTCTGTGCTACGCGGGTGTAGAGGCCTTTCAGGTAGATTTCGCTCACGCTGATTTCTTTCTTGATCAGGTGCGAGGGGTTCACGTTAATGCGGAACTTTTCGAAGGCCACGAAGGGGGTGGTGCCGTCCGGTTCGTAGATGGCGAAATCATCGACGGTGACGGTAAACGAGAACGGGCTGAATTCCACGTTTTCGATTTTCATCTTGCGGCCGATGAGTTCCTGGGAGTGGTCGACGATGTAGTTCTTGGCGATGCCGGGGACTACCTTGAGAGCGGCGAAGATGATAACGATCAATGCCGCGATGACGATAAGGGCGATGTAACGTTTCTTCATGATGCCTTAAAAATAGAATTCTTGATTTGTAGGTGTATGTTAATTTTTTTTAGAACGCCTTTTTCTATCTTTATACATATAATGGAAAAATCCCCCTTGAATAACGATTCCTTGAATGTCTTGATTTTGGCTGCCGGATTGGGGACGCGCCTGCGCCCGCTGACCAACGACATGCCGAAGCCCCTTGTGCCTGTGGTAGACGCCTCGATTTTGGACTTGCAGGCCCGTAAGGCCCGGGCTATCGGAAATGTTCGCTTACATGCAAACGCCCATTACCTGGCTGAACAGGTGGTTGCGGCGGGCGAGACTTTGGGTTTCGAGAAGGTTTGGGTGGAATTGCCCGATATTTTGGGTACGGCGGGGCCGCTCAAGCGAATTTATAATGAGGGTTACCGTGGCGGTCTCCTGATTATGAACGGAGATGCCTATTGTGATTTTGACTTGAAGGCGTTTGTGGAAAATGCGCAACGCTTGGCTGCGGCCGAAAATGGCCCGCAAGTGGCTTTGCTGGCGGTGGATTTTCCGAAGGTGAATACGTTCCGCGTGGGTGCTGATGGTCGCTTGGCCGGTGTGGTTGGCCGTTTCGGTAGCGAAGATGGTACTCCTGCGACTTTTTCGGGTGTTTCTTGGTACAGCGACGAGGCTTTGTCTAGAATTCGCGACGGTGAATTCGACATTCGTGAATTCTGGAAGCAGGAAATTGCTGCGGGTCGCGCGCCTTTTGTGGACATGACGCAATTGCATGCCACTTGGATCGATATGGGCTCGCCCGAAGGCTTGATGGCTGCGGTGGAAGCGCGCCTCAAGGAGCTGGGCCGCAGCTTGGACGAAGCCGTTGTCGAGGCTGGCGTCGAAATTCCTGCTGGCGTTACCCTCAAGCATTCTGTGATTTATAATGGTGCCGAAATTCAAGCCGACGAAACGATTGAAAATGAAATCCGCGGCCGCGGATTTAAGTGGAGCGTTTCTCCTAATCACTAATCACTGTCTACTTCCTACTACAACTTAACTATGCGTAAATTCAGAATTGTACTTGTTGAACCGGAACATCCGCATAATGTGGGCTTTGTGGCCCGCGCCATGCACTGCTACGCCCTCGATGAACTTTATATCGTTTACCCGAGGCGTGACAAGGTCATCGAAAATTCCTACCATACGGCTCCGAATAGCCATGAGGTCTTGGACAAGGCGACTATCGTGCACAAGTTTGAAGACGCTATTGGCGATTGCGCTTGCGCCGTTGCATTCAGCCGCCGCATTTACGGTTCTGCCATCAAGCACACGATGATGCCCGGACTCTCGGAGCTGTTGCCTGAAAATGGAACGATTGCGCTGGTGTTCGGTCGCGAATCTTGCGGGCTTGAAACCGAAGAAGTCAACGCTTGCACGTACCAGTGTGAAATCCC
>JAFZOV010000145.1 GCA_017550445.1 Fibrobacter sp. | reverse complement strand
TCAGCGAAGAATACGACCACATCTCCCTCTGTCTTTTCTTCGCTCTTCCGCTCTTGCTCAAGAACGTAACCCTCGCAGAAACAGTGGTAACGGTGAAGTCTACGCTCAACGCTGAATCTGAAACCGCGCTAGATAAGTTGGTTTCCGAGATGGCCTAGAGGCCGAAGGCCTGCGGCAACATCTCAATGACATCAGTCGGGAGCATGCCAAATGCTCCCATTTTTTCGCGAGTGAGTCTGCCTGCTTTCTGGTGCAAGAGCACGCCGAGAACGGCAGCTTCTGCGGTGGGCAAGCCTTGTGCTAGCAGTGCGGTGATGATGCCGGTAAGCACATCGCCTGCACCGCCCTTGGCAAGACCGGAATTGTGGGCCGGAACTACGTACACGCGACCATCGGGAATCGCCACGTAAGTGGGGCAACCCTTCAGGACAATTGTAATCTTGAACTGCGAGGCAAACTGCTTCAGGTATTCAGGGTAAAAATTCTCGTTGGCAGGGAGCGGTCCGAAGTTTCTTTCCCATTCGCGCTTATGAGGCGTGATGATGGCATTGACTGGGCCGCCTTCCATGCAGAAGAAGGCGGAACCGCAGGCGTTGATGGCGTCAGCGTCCACAACGACAGGCTTTGCAAGCCCCGTCAAAAACATGCGGATTGCGTCCTGTGTTTCGGTGTCGGTTCCAAGTCCCGGGCCAATGGCGATTGCGCTTTGGTGGGTTGCGATATCTTGCAACTGCATCAAGTGCATAATCGAAAGCTTATCGGTGGTGGAATCGCCGATACCGTAGAATACGGGCTCGTCAAGTTTTGATTGCAATGCCGGGAGTAAAGCCTTAGGGGTGGCCGTGGTTACCAGGCCTGCGCCGCTTCTTAATACCGCTTTGGTGCAGAGGGCGGCTGCCCCGGTCATGTTGCCTGAACCGGCAATTACCATGGCGGTGCCTTGGCTGCGTTTGTCGCCGTATTCGTCGCGGTTGGGGAGCAGCAAAGGAATCATGTCCTCGGTAGCGAGAAAAACACCCGATAAAACTTTGTCAATGAGGTTGTCGGGGTAGTCTAGGGGCTCTACCGTCACTTTGCCGAAAACCCGCGCACCCTCGTTAGTGTAGGCATCGAGGCGCGGAAGTCCGAAAACGACAGTTTCTTTTGCCTGAATGCAATTTTCGCCACAGCGGTGCTCCGAAGAATCGTAGCCCGTGGGGGCGTCGGCGGCAAGAATAGGAATGCCCCAGTCGTTGATTGCGATGACTGCTCTTGCAAATGCGGGGCGGAGTTCTCCCGAGGCTCCGTTGCCGAGCATGCAGTCGACCACTAGCGCGAATTTCGGGTCGCATTCGGGTAAATCGTTTACCACAATCAGCTGGCCGCCGTTATCGGCAAAGTCCTTGTAGGCGTTGGCAGCTTCATCCTTGAATGCTTCTGCTTTTGCAAGGGAGTAAACGGTGCAGGGAATATCGGCTTCTATCAGTAATCGAGCCAGAACAAGTCCGTCTCCGCCGTTGTTTCCTCCGCCAATAAAGATGGCAACGGATTTGTCGCTACGGTTTTCTCCGAGGCTTTCGCAGACTCGTTTGAACAGGGCTTGTCCAGCTTTGTTCATTAAAGCGTAACCGGCGTCAATGGCTGTCGTAAACTCTACAGGAGCAATGTCTGCAGAGTCTATGTTGAACTGGGGCTCGCCAAAATATTGGAATGAGGGGCTAGAAACGCGACTGCGCTTGGTGTCATTGTCTAGAAAACGCATGGCCTCTGCAGAGACCATTGGCGGGCATTCCCTATAGGATAAACTCGTTAGAGTTTTCATTACATGAACCAGTAGCTAATACCGACTTTGAATTTCATCATTCTGGCGCCAGACATGTTGATCATGTAGAAGTCACCGTCGGCAACATCACCTTCTTCGAAGTCTTCCATGCTCTTGACGTCAGGATAGAGTTCCGTGAGACCCATGTAGTAGCGCAGGTCGATAAAGAGTCCTTCGACAATGTTGATTCCTGCACCGGCTGCAATGCCGAAACCGAAAGAAGCCTGATCGATTTTTTCTTCGCTTTCTGCGGTAATGTTGAGTGAGGTGTTTTTAAGAGGCTCGATTTCGGCTTTGCTGCTCATAGAAAAAACGACTTGGGGACCACCGGTGATATAGAACCTGTCGGCTATAATTCCGCGCATCAGCAGGGGAATTTCCAGATCCACGCTGTTGTACTTGCGTTCGCTTTTCATGTACTCGTGGTTTGTGCTAATGTAGGCGACGTTTACTTCCGGTGCGAAGAAGAGGTTGGGAATCATCTGGAAGCGAACCATAAGGCCTGCTTCGAAGCCAATACCGGACGGATTGCCGCTAATATCGCTGTCGTTGTCCATGTCGTCTTTGAAACCGAACATTCTGCCGTAGTCAAATGCGACCCTCAAACCAAAGCCGAAACGGTTAGTTTGACGCGGCGCGGGTTCCTGTACGTCGTTGTTTTCGACATTTTCTTGAACAGGTTCCTGAGTACTGGCCTGGTTGTTAATCGGGGTTGCAATCGGTTTGCTGGGGGCGGCTTCTTCTGCAACGCTTGCCTGATTGTCTTCTTCAGAAGAGGCTTCCGCTTGTTGTTGTTCGTCGGCTTGAACTTCAGCTTGTTCCTGTTCGGTATACTGCTCGTCGGCTTGATCTGCATAATCGTAGTCATCTTGTGCGAATGCGGCCGATGCTACCAACATGGTGCTAGCAATGAGTGTCCAAATCTTTTTCATATTCTCTCCAAACTAAATGTTTCCTATGTAATAAAATAGTATAATTCGCCGCTTTCCCTATCAAAGTGTATGGAAAAAGGCTGTAAAACGGCCTGGTTGTAAAGATTTGAAAAACAGGCTGTGGACTTATTGTCCAAGGTAATGCTTTTTCCTGATGTGCCATTGACTTTTTTTGAGTTTATTTTCAATGTACAATATAGGAGCTAGTTATGAAAAAGAGTGCTTGGGAATCTCTCGTTTTCGTCTGCGCGTTAGCGGTGACGGCGAACGCCTTTACGCTTACGGGCAAGGTAAATGATGAACAGGGTGCTGCTGTCAGTGGCGCATCTGTTTTATTGGTCCAAAACGGACTTTCCTCAAAGACCGATGCCAAGGGTGAATTTGAAATTCACCAAAACGAAATGTCCGTGATGGGGCGCGTACTTCCGGGCTATATAAGTGTCAATAACGGTGTACTTTCATTTTCTCAGCGTTCCAGCGAACCTGTACAGGTTAAAATCTTCGACATGATGGGTAATCGCTTGTTGAGCGAAACCCTTTATGGTTCCGGAAGTCTCGACTTGCAGGCTTGCGTCAAGGCTCAGGGATCTTACTATGCGAATGTGAAAATCGGCAGCGCACAACGCAGTATCCGCTTTACCTCGAACGGCAATTACGGAGCCTCTTACGGTAGCGGCTCAAAGGCAACGCTTGCAAAGCTTACAACCAGCGAAACCCTCAAGGTGATTGCCGATGGTTTTGATACGCTTTCGGTTATATTGAACAATCTTGACACGAACGTTGCACTTACGGTGAAAAAGACAAAGGTCGAGCCGCAGTATGCTTACGGTTGGGGCCTCAAGAACGATCCTGTGCCTACTCGCGGTTGCGGCAAGACTTGGAACCGCGTCAAGTCCGGCAGCTACGATTTCAAGTGGAGCAAAGGTACACGCACTATCCGTATCGATATCCCTGACAATTATGACAACAACAAACCGTACAAGCTCATATTCGGCATGCACTGCATGGGCGGCTGGGCCGGTGGCGTGCAGCAAGAAGGCTACTATGGTTTAAAACCGCTTGATACCGAAAAGACCGCCATCTTTGTCGCTCCTGAAGGTAACGGACAGCAGGCCCCGTGGGGTCAGGATGACTACCTGCTCTTTGATGAACTTTTGGCTGATTTGCAGAGCAACCTTTGCATTGACTCTAGCCGCGTGTTCTCTACGGGCTTTAGCTACGGCTCCATGTTCAGTAACGGTCTTTCCTGGAACCACCAAGACGTGCTCCGCGCCGTGGCTGTTTACGAAACCGCCGAACGCAATATTTGGTTGCCGCAACGTCAGAACAAGGGCGTCGGTTGGATGGGCGTGCTCGGCCTCGATGACAACCTTTGCACTCCTGAAATGGGTCGTTCCGCTCGCGATATCATCTTGACGCTCAACTCCGAAGGCGGCAAGGCGAAGAGCGAACAGGCCGAAGAAGCTCCGCGCAATTCCGCTCACAAGTGCTACGACTACAAGACCGTTGAAGACCGTTTCCCGGTTCGCTGGTGCACGCAGTCCGGTGGCCACATTTGGGACCACAAGGATCCGGGCCAGCAGAAGTCCTGGGTGCCTGAAACCACTTGGGATTTCTTCAGCAAGTTTTAATAAATAAGCGACCAAAGAAATTAGAAAAACCTGAACACATCCAAAACACCTTTCCTAGCAATAGGGAAGGCGTTTTTCTATCTTTTAGAACATGGAATTTAAGCGTTTTGAAGCCCTGATCGAAATGTTCCCGCAGGTGCAGATTTTTAGCACCGAGGGCGAGGACTTGGATAGGGTCATTACTCATTTTTTGAACCAGCAGAAAAATGTCTCCACGATGTCGGAGGCGATGCAACGTAAAATTCAGCATGCTCTTGCGCCTTTTTTTCAGCAGCGCTTTATCAGCTTGCATGACGAAGAGGCCCCGCTGGTGCGCCAGCTCCTTTTGAAAAAGAAGTTCTTTTTGCAGACGGACCGCTATATCGACGATATGGCTTGGCCCGAAACGGACCCTGATAAGCTAGAAGAAGCTTTGAAGATTGCGGACTTGTCCGAAAAAATTCTGGACCGCAAACTTTTGAGTCTTTCGAACGGGGAACTGCGTCGCGTGTTGCTTGCGCGCATGTGGATGGAAAATCCGCAGTGGGTTTACTTTAACGACTTGTTTGGCGGTCTCGATCCTGAATACCGCAGCCATTTGGCGGCTAGCGTGGTGCAGCTTTCCAAGCGCGAAGGCCTGAAGGTTGCCGTGCGCCTAGCCCGCGAAGATGAATTGCTGCCCGAAATTCCGGCATTTGTTTATGCCGATAAGACTTTTACGCAGTATGCAGGAAAGTTGCCGGATGCTGCCGCAAAACCCAAGTTCACCAAGGCCGAGCTGAAGGATTACGAAATTGTTGATCTTAGACGAAAGAACGGCTCTAGCGAGCCTACAGACGAAAGACGAAAGAGTGATAATGACGCTTTGTGCAGCAATGATTCGCATAATCTCTCGTCTCTCGTCTCTCGTCTCTCGTCTGAATCGGAAATCCTTTTCGATCTCAAGAACGTGAATGTTCAATTCGGCGAAACTACGGTTCTTAAGAACCT
This sequence comes from Fibrobacter sp., assembly GCA_017550445.1. The sequence goes on along the minus strand of JAFZOV010000145.1, from coordinate 64,649 downwards.
GAATTGGACGGTCCGCAAGGGCGAACATTGGGCGGTCATGGGCGAAAACGGTGCCGGTAAGAGTACGCTCCTCGGTATGCTCACCGCAGACCATCCGCAGATTTACAAGAATGACATTACGCTTTTGGGAATGCGCCCGGGTCAAGGTCTGAACATTTGGGACCACAAGGCGCAACTTGGATTCTTCTCGCCGGAACTTGCGCTCCAGTACCGCGAAGATCTGGATCTTTCCGAAGTTCTTTGCACGGGCTTTACGCCCAATCTTTGCAAGGCTGAAAACACCACTTGGGAAGAACGTGCCAAGGCAAAGGAATGGCTCGAATATCTGGGTTTCGTAGATGTCTATGCCCGTTACCGCAGCTTGTCACCAATCGATAAGCGCGTGATTCTCATGGCACGCGCCGCCATTCGCCCGCCCAAGGTACTTCTGCTTGACGAGCCAACTCAAGGCCTGCAGGGTGCCTATCGTGAAAAGATTTTTAACCTGTTACAGTTGCTTTCTAAAGAAACAACGATTATTTTGGTTAGCCATTACGAAGAAGAATGGCCGCCTTGCATGACTCATTTGCTCCGTATGCCAAAGTTCTCCATGGAGAAATCCTAATTATGCAGCTTAACGAACAAACTATTATGACTGCTCTGCGGGCGGTTCAAGATCCGGATCTCCACAAGAATATTGTAGAGCTGAACTTCGTTCAGAATTTGAAGATCGATGGTGACAAGGTGAGCTTTGATCTTAAGCTTACCACTCCGGCATGCCCCATTCGAGACCAGTTCAAGGACCAGTGCATTGCAATCGTTAAATCACTCGGCGCATCTGAGGTGAACGTGACGTTTACCGCCCAGGGTCGCGTCGAAAGCGGAAATACCGCAGCGCAGGCTCCTAAAGTTTCTTACATCGGCGATGTGGCGCATGTGGTGGCGGTTGCAAGCGGCAAGGGTGGCGTGGGCAAGTCTACTGTGACGGCAAACCTCGCCATGGCATTAAGCCTTTCCGGTGCACGCGTGGGTATTCTGGATGCCGATATTTATGGCCCGAGCATGGGACTGATGTTCGGTATCGACAAGGCTCCCGAAGTTTTTGACGACAATACGATTGCCCCGGTCGAGGCAAAGGGCGGAATCAGCATTGTTTCGATGTGCATGTTCGCCGATTCCGACAAGGCGACTATCTGGCGCGGCCCGATGGTTTCGCAGATGATCCAGCACTTTATTCATCATGTGCGCTGGGGCAAGCTCGACTACTTGCTGGTGGATTTTCCTCCTGGAACAGGCGACATTCAGCTGACTCTTACGCAGAACTGCCCCATGGCTGGTGCCGTGGTGGTAACGACTCCGCAAGAAGTGGCTCTGGCCGACTGCCGTAAGGGTCTTGCCATGTTCGATTCTGTGGGCGTACCTGTGGTGGGTGTCGTCGAAAACATGAGCTACTTCATTTGCGATGAATGCGGTAAACACCACCATATCTTCCGTGAGGGTGGCGGCGAACGTATTGCTCAAAAATGGGGCGTGCCCCTGATTGCAAAGGTTCCGCTTGAACCCGCAGTGGCCGGTTGTGGCGACGAGGGAACGCCGGCGGTGCTCCGCTACCCGAACTCCGAATCGGCGAAGGCGTTTATGCAGGCTGCCGATGCTACCGTGCGTACGCTTTCGATGTTTGCATCTGAAGGTGACGGTGTGCTCAAGACTTTTAACTACGATTTCGAACAACTTCCGGTGGAGGCGGTCTAATGATTCAACCCAAGAAAGTTTTTAGAACTGCTGACGGAAAGCTTGGCTTTGAATGGAACGATGGTAGCCGCGGTGCTTGCGCGATTCGCGATTTAAGACTTGCGTGCCCTTGCGCATTGTGTGTCGATGAACATACGGGCGTAAAGATTCTGGATGATTCTACCGTGCCTGCAGATATTTCGCTTGTTAAAGTTCAATCTATCGGTCGCTATGCCGCAGGCCTTACCTTTAGCGATGGTCACAATTCGGGAATTTACCCTTACGAAAAGCTATATAACTTGACGAAAACAAAGTAAAAAGACATATTTGGATAGTCTTCAAGGGAATGTCCCGTGAAGAATGGAAGGTATGTATTTCTATGAGTGATGCAAACGAAGCGCTTTATTTTAGGGATCTTAACAGGTTCCCGACCCTGAGTCCTCAGGAGGAAGAGGCTCTTCTTGCGATTATCAAGAGCGAACAGGCGGAAGAAATCCGCAAGTCTGCCTTGCAGCGCCTTATTCGGGGTAACCTCCGTTTTGTGGTGAGTGTCGCAAGAAAGTACCAGGGGCGTGGACTTTCCCTGCTTGATTTGATTAACGAAGGAAATATCGGCCTGTTCAAGGCGGCAAAACGCTTTGATATGGGTAAGGATGTCAAGTTTATTTCTTACGCGGTCTGGTGGATTCGCCAGTCGATCCAAAAAGCACTGTTTGAACAGGTGGGGGCGGTTCGAATCCCTCCCAACAAGCTTGCCTTGGTAAACCGCTTTAAACGAGCCTTGATGCAGAACGACGGCGACTACGATCGTACCATTGCCATGGACGAATTTGCCCCGTTCGAAAAAGACATCGTCGAGGTCATGGAAAAAATCGTGGATATCTCGCTGGATGCCCCGATTGGTGATAGTACCAATGTGGGCGGCTCTGGCGATACGGTCAGCACGCTTATGGATGTCCTGGGTTCCGATGGCAACCAGGACGAAGACATGGAAAAGGATGAACGCCGCAAGCTCATCCAGGAAACCTTGTCTGCCCTTCCGCAGCGTGAAGAAGAAATTCTGCGCATGTTCTATGGCTTGGATACGGTTGAAGATACCACCCTCAAGGACATTGGCGAAGACCTGAAACTTAGCCGTGAACGCGTGCGCCAGATTAAGAACAAGACCTTGCGTCGTTTGCAGAAGAGCAAGGAACATAAAGAGAAACTGGCTGACTTTTTGGAAAAGTAATGACGAATTCGTCCTCGGCGGCCCGTAGAGCCGCATACTTGTTTTTGACATTGTGTTGCGGAGCCCTGCTTGCTTTTGCAGGTTTTCGCATTTATGATCTTTATGGCCCTAGCAAAATTTCCGTAGGCGGAATTCCTTATGGACTTCCTGCGGGGACCACCGTGGTCCGTGGCGACACTCCAGATTTGACTGCCGAAATGACCAAGGTGCCGGTGCAGGTACAGACGGAACTTCGCCGGGCAACGGAATTGTCGCGAGCGGGTTCATATCAGGCTGCATACGACATTTACGATGGCGTGATTGTGCTGTATCCGGATCTTTTGCCGGCCCTTTTAGGACAGGTAACTACTTTGTTCGAAATGGGCTCGCTTACGGAAAACCAGCAGGATCGGCTTTCGTTGCTGATTGGAAAATTGCAGGCTCGCTTGCCGGGTTCCGGTGTGGCTGCTTATTTGGAAAGCCGTAAAATTTATCAAGCTGGCAATACCTCTGCTGCATTGGAACTTGCCCGCGTGGCTTCTGAACGTGCTCCCGCCTTGTACCAGACTCGCCTTTGGTATGGCCAGCTCCTGATGGATGGCGGACGCTTTTTGCAGGCTGCCAACGAATTCAAGACCGTGGTGAGCCTTTCCAGTGGCGATGTGCCGGCCGCCTACGAAATGCTTGCTGAACTTTATCACCGTAGCGGTCAGCTGGATAGCTGCGCCGCTCTCGTAGAATACGCGCTTTCGCAGTATCCGGTAAACGTGAAACTTTTGCTGTTGCAGGGCTACATGGACGAATACCAGGGCCATTTCGATTCTGCTGAAAAAATTTACCAGCGCATCTTGGCCTTTATGCCTGATTACGCTCCGGCTCGCGAAGCTGCCTCTACCTTGGGCGAAAAGTCTCCGCCGGGTCCGGGTAACGGCGTGGTGCTTTCTCCTCAAGACCGTGCGCAGACCGCTCTTGATATTTTGGAACCCATGGTGGAAAAGTACCCCGAAAATCTTCCCCTTAAAGAAGCTTTGGGCCGTGCCTATTTGAAGGGTCGCCAGTTCGATCGGGCCCGCACCCAGTTCCAGGAAATCCAGAAAATTGACCCTGAGTATCCCGATATCCAACAGCGTATTCAGGAATCTAATATTACCCGTCCGGCTCCCATCAACAAGAACGATGGCCTGACTGCAAACCTGAATCGTGCGGTGGACAGTTTGCGTGAATCCCTTGCACCTTCTGCCGTTCATGATTTCTCCACCATGTTGGGACATTATGTTGTTCGCTATGGTGCCACTCCCAAGGAATTTTTCAAGAAGTATGCCATTTCGAATTTTAGGCCTGTGGCAAACAATGTTTGGCAGGAATCCTTCTACATGGCTCCTTATAAGCATACTTATACGGTGGTCTTTGATTCCCTGAATCATTTCCGCGAAGTGCACGTGGTCGTTTACGATTCCTCTTCCAGTTCGAATCATTTTGGAATTGCTCCTGAAGTCTATACCAGATTCCTCAAGCAGAATTCCAGAATCTCTGGCATAGGCAACAGTACAGGCGAAACGGATTGCGGTGACGGTCTGATTATTGATGCCGCCGTGTGGGAAACGCAGGACAACTTCGAAATGCTCGCTCGCGTGGTGGGTAAACCTGCCGAAGTCCGCATGGTTCGCTTCGACAAGACTGCTCTCCCGCCGGGCCTTAAGCTCTGCGACTACAACAAGTACCTAAACCAATATTAATGTGTAATGTGGAATGTGTAGTGTGTAATGTGGAATGTGTGATGTATAATTAGTCATTTCACACTTCACATCTCACATCTCTTTTTTGTATCTTTACACCATGATGTTCCGTTTTCTGGCATTGGCTTTTGTCGCCCTCGCTTTTGAGGGGTGTACTTGCTGTGCCTATCTGAACCATATGTTCAATGCGGAACGCCTGGATGAACAGGCCGGCGAAATGCGTGCGGCGCGTCTCGACAGCATTCCCGACAGTGAAAATTCCTTGCCCGGTACCGAAGAACGCCAGAAGTACGACAAGATTATCGAGAAGGGCTCCCGCGTTCTGGAACGTTTCCCCAAGAACAAGAAACGGACTGCCGAAGCGGTTTTCTTGATTGGCGAATCCTTCCGCCATAAGCATGAGTGGAACAAGGCTATTACCAAGTACGATGAATTTGAACGTTACTTTGCCGACCACGATTCTATGCAGGCGGTGGAATACCAGCGTGCCTATTGCCTTTATCGCAATCACGAATATAACATTAGCCGTTTTGCCTTGGAACCGGTGATTGCCTCGAAAGATCACCCTTATTACTTCCAGGGTCTGAACCTTCTTTCGCTCTTGGATGAACAGGCTGAATTCCCGGACCAGGCCATAGCCTCCTTGGAAGCGGTTTTGGCAGATACGGCGGGTACCCCTTATATGCGCGGCAAGGCCCATTTCAGGTTGGCCGGCCTCTACTTTAAGAAAGAAAACTGGGATAAGGCGCGCGAACATTATACTGCCAAAGAAATCAAGGAACTGAACCCTCGCGAACAGCAAACGGCTGGGGAACAGGCTGCAGAATGTCTGGCGAACCGTAAGGAATATCTGCAGGCTGCTGACGAATATAAGGAACTCTATAAGAATCCGGAAAACGAGTCCAAACAGCCCGATTACCTGGTGCGTATTGGTGAACTGACCATGCTGGCCGGACGTTACCCCGATGCCATTATCATCTTGCAAAAGGTGAATACGGAGTACCCCCGTACGGAATACGCTTCCCGCAGCTATTTCTGTCTGGGCGATTATGAACAGCACAAGACCATTGATTACGACAAGGCGGTTGTTTATTACGATAGCAGCTTTATTTCGCGTACCATCAGCAAGTGGGGCCAAGAAAGCCGTGAACGCCGTGATGCTTTGAAGCGCCTGATTGCGATGCGCAACCAGAACGATAAGGATCGCAAGGATTCGATTCCGAATGTGGACAATTTCTTCAAGTCCGAATTCTTGATTGCCGAATTGTTCCTGTTCAAGTTGAATGAAGTGGACAGTGCCATGACGCGCTTGAATACCGTGATTGAATCGGGTGATAGCGCAAAGTCGTTGCGCGCTTTCTATGCCAAGGCGTTTATCTACGATGAATATTTGCATGATCCCGATGCCGCCGAAGAAATTTACAAGGAAATCATCGAAAAGTATCCGGATACGGAATACGCAAAACAGGCCCAGGTGAACTTAGGCATGCGCGTGACTTTGAAGACTCGCGAAGATTTGGCCAAGGAAAAGTATATGGAAGCCGAAAGCCTTTGGACTGTTGCTGCCGAAATGCCTTTGGATCAAATGGATCAGGTTGATTCTGCCTATGCGCGGGCGTTTATGCGGTTCGATAGCCTTTATCAGGAATATCCCGAAACCCAGTCGGGAATTCAGGCTCTTTATATGAAGGCCATGTATTTCCAGATGAATCCGGAACGTGTCGATAGCACCTTGATGACTTACAAGCTGCTGCGAGAAAAGTATGGGCAAACCCCTTGGGGCAAACAGGCTGCAAAAATGATGAATACCCGCTTGACCATTACCGATCAGGATCTGGAACGTCTGCGCAAGCGCGTCAAGAGTAGCGAAACACATGTGAACAAGCTGTCTGCCCAGTATTATGAAAACTTGAACAAGGCTCCCGAAGAAAAACAGGCCGAAATCAAGAGTCAAGAAGACGAAATTCTTGAGAATACGTACAATAGCATGTATGATTTTGAGTAAGCGGATCATTGCGATTGCGGCAGCTTTTCTGGTTGCGGCCTTTTTATCCGGCTGTGCAAGCGGAAACGCAAAGATTGCTTCTCGCAAAGGTTATGTGCGTTTCCCCGGCAAACATTATGCTTCTGGTGAAAAAGCCGCTGTAGGGACCAAGATTGAAGGCGAGGCGAGCTATTATGGCCCTGGTTTTCACGGGAAAAAGACTGCCAGTGGCGAAACTTTTAACCAGAACGATTACACCTGCGCCCACAAGACGTTGCCTTTCGGCACTGTACTCAAGGTTGAACGCGTTGACAATGGTGCGACTGTAGAGGTACGCGTCAATGACCGTGGCCCTTATGTGGGTGACCGCATTTTGGATTTGAGTGTAGCGGCGGGCAAGAAAATTGGTCTCGATAAGGTCGGACACGCCAAGGTCACCGCAACGGTGATTGAATAGCCTAAATTTCAAGAAGATTACGAATGTCATAATTTGACATCTGTCTAATTCTATATTTACCTGCACGGAAAAACACTGGTACGTTTGTGTGTTTTTCTTGAATTAGAGGTAAATATGTATAATGAATATGTTCTTGAAAATACAGCTTGTAAAGCCGACCGTGAGCCCGTAACGCTTTGGAATTCTGGCTTTTTATCCTTCAAACGCCGTATTGACGAGCAACTTCAGCTGAACGGTTTTGACGATTCTATTGTAGATGACGAAACACTTTTGCCGTTTTATCGCATGGGCGAAAGTGAAACCTACGTGCTCTCCGCCCTCGGCTGCACCGTAGGCGTGTAGTTACTTGACTTTATAGCTCACGAATCGAACATTTCCGCAGTAATCCTTGTGGATTCCTGCGAATTCAAGCCACGGATAGTTGGCGGCTTCGTTCTTCAACACTTCGGCCTGTTCCGACCCGATTTCAAGGAGAATCGGGGCGCCTGCGCTTAGCTTGCCTTCGGTCTGCTGGAGCATCTTGCGGACGAGTTCAAGACCGTCGGGGCCGCCGTAGAGGGCTAGCGCCGGGTCGAATTTATCTACTTCGGGCTGGAGCTTCCCTTTTTCGCCATCGGGAATATAGGGAAGGTTTGCAATCAGGCAGTCGATTTTCTGGCCGGCGTTACCTGCGGCCTTCGCAATTGTGTCGGTGGTAACGGCGTCCAGCAAGTCGCCTTGAGCAAAAGTCAGATTCGCGCCTTCGGCACCTTCGCCGAGGCCGTTGGCGTCGGCGTTTTCGCGGGCGAGCGAAAGTGCGTCTTCAGAAATGTCCGTCGCGAGCACTTTCGCACCGGCGATTTCTTTCGCGCAGGCGATAGAAATCGCGGCTGTTCCCGTGCCCACCTCTACGATGAACGGGTGCTCGATACCCTTCAGCCGATCCTTCGCCATGTCCACCAGCGCTTCCGTTTCGGGGCGCGGGACCAGCGCCCGCGTGTCGCACTTGATGATGAATCCGCGGAAACTCGTGTCGCCGATAATGTGCTGCAGTGGTTCGCGGTTTGCGCGGCGTGCTACCAGCGGGCGGAGCGTGTCCAGTTCGGCTTCGGTCAGCGGCTTTTCAAAGTTCAGGTAAATGTCCATGCGGCTCTTCATCTTGAGCCCGTGACTGATGATGTACTCGGCGTCTAATCGCGCGTCAGGAACCCCCTTCTTTTCGAAGAAGGTCTTAGTGCGATTCAAAATTTCAAGTACAGTCATCTGCGGCATTTTCTTGTCATGCCCGGTTTAACCGGGCATCTCCATTACGCGTTGAACTTTCCGAGTTTTTCCTGGGCGTTAGCCATCTGGAGTCCGTTGATAATTTCGTCGAGGTCGCCAGTGATAACCTTGTCCAGGTTGTACAACGTAAGACCGATGCGGTGGTCCGTGACGCGGTTCTGCGGGAAGTTGTAGGTGCGAATCTTTGCGCTACGGTCGCCCGTGCCCACCAAGGCCTTACGGCTAGCAGCTTCTTCCTGTTCCTTCTTCGCAATCACGGCGTCCAAAATCTTGGAACGCAGCATTTCCATAGCGTGCAAGCGGTTCTGCAACTGGCTACGTTCTGTCTGGCAGCTCACCACCACGCCTGTCGGAATGTGGGTGAGTCGCACGGCGGAGTCCGTCTTGTTGATGTACTGACCGCCAGCACCCGAAGAACGGTAGGTGTCCATGTGAATGTCGGCTTCGCGAATTTCCACGTCCACTTCTTCAGCTTCTGGGAGAATGGCCACGGTTGCGGCAGAGGTATGCACACGACCCTGCGTTTCGGTTTCGGGCACGCGCTGCACGCGGTGCACGCCACTTTCAAACTTCAAGGTGCCATACACGCTGTCGCCTTCGATAAACACGCGGATTTCCTTGTAACCGCCCACGGTACCTTCGCTCGCATCCTGAATGGTCATCTTCCAGCCCATGCGGCTGCAGTAACCCTGGTACATGCGGAAAAGGTCGCCCGCAAACAGTGCGGATTCGTCACCGCCGGTACCGCCGCGAATTTCGAGCGTCGCGTTACGGTAATCCCACGGATCCTTCGGGACCATCAAAATCTGGAGTTCGTCGGTGATACCCGGCAACTTCTTTTCGATGTCGGAAAGTTCCGACTTTGCCATCGCGACCATTTCAGGGTCGGAATCACCGAGTGCGGCCTTCCATTCTTCCTGGTCGTTCAGCATCTGCAGGTATTCCTTGGCCTTCAAGACGGCCTTTTCAATACCCTTGTACTGCTTGTGAATCTTGTTGTAACGGGCCTGGTCAGCGAGAACGTCCGGGTTACCGAGTTCCGATTCCAGTTCTTCGTACTTTTCAATCAGTTTTTGTGCTTTATCTTTCATCGGGTGCAAAGATAGAAATTATTAAATTTTAAAAGTAAATTGATGACGTAAATGAGGCTCAATATGAAAAAATGGATAGCCTTTGCTGGAATGCTTGCCGCATTCTCTGTGGGTTTGGTTGCTTGTAGTGACAATTCGTCAAGCCCGGATTCGAAAGGAGGGCTGGACCCGGATTCGAAAAGAACGCAGGACTACTGTAAGGTTGTTTCGATGGAACCCTTTATTATTGAATCTGTTCAAAATGGCTATTTCAGCAAGACAACTATCAAGTACGAAGATGAAAGGCTTGTGGAAAAGGTTGAGTTCGATGAATCGGTAGCCGCCAAAATGGCCTGTGAGTCGTATCAGAATGATCCCGACTATGGCAATGTCGCTTGCAATGGCAATACGATTGCTGCCATTGGGCAAAAAAGAATGACAACGAGTGAATATCGCGATGTGCTGATACTGTTTTCTACGATGTGTGAAATTGATTCGCCTCTTGAAGATTATTCCTCGTCTAGTGCTGAACGTTCTTCTTCCAGTGACGAAAAATATTCCAGCTCAGAAAAACGCTCCTCGTCTTCAAGAAACGTAAATCCGTCCAGTTCCTCTAAGACAGTGAGCTCTTCGTCGGAACAGGTTAAAAGCTCTTCGAGTACGGACAATTTTTCGAGTTCCGAGACTTTGTCTGATGGAGAAGAAAGTTGGTATGGAAAGACTACTTTCAAAAAAGAAAAGGTTGTTGCTGCAAACGCCGCTGGACTTAAATGCCCCGAAAATACAGTTGCCGATGACTTGACGGGCTATGATGTTGCCTATGAATTTAATGACCCGAATGATTTGGGGCGTGATTATCTTGGCGAGAATACGGCTTATGCCGACGACAGAACTTCTCCGGTATCCGCAGAATGTGGAAGCGTTGTTTTTGACGGAACCAACGGGTTGCTTGTTCCGCTTACAGATACGTTTAAGACCAGAGGCTTTGTCATTGAAGCGCGCTTTATGCCGATTTTGGAAGACGATGTCGGAAATATTATTGCAAGCGAGCCTCCCGGTGGTAGTACGGATGGTTGGGTGCTTCGTCTAGAAAATAACGGAGTTACGTTCTATTATCGCGACGCCGATCAAAGCTATAGTTGGAAGTCGGTGGTTATTGGTAAAGTTTCCGTGAATGAATGGCATGTCGTTCGAGTTAAAATATTCCCGAAAAAGCCTGAAATCGGTAGCATTTTTTATTCGATGAATGTTTCTCTGGATGGAAGTTTGACTCAGGCTTTGTCGTACAATGATGATACTTCCGATTTGGCGTACGGTCTAGGAATAGGTTTCGATTCTATGTACCAAGATACCCACAACAAATGGTTCTTTATCGGAAAAGTGGATTACATCCGTTACGGAAGAATAACGGAAGAAAATTTGTAACAAATGAATCCTATCGGTACATTTTTCGGTGATGCCATCTACAAGTACGACGCTCCCAGACAGGGGCGCCTGTTTGCGGGACATCCGGGCCGGATTGTGCTGAATTCAGGGATGAATTTCGAAACGGCGCTCCGAGATTTGGATGGCTTTGAACGCATCTGGGTGATTTTCCGGTTTCACGAAAACGAGGGGTGGCGTCCGACGACGCGCCCGCCGGTGCCGCCTAAAGGGAAAGATCGCGTGGGTACTTTTGCTAGCCGCAGTCCTTATCGCCCGAATCCTATTGGCCTTTCGTGTGTGCGTCTGTTGAAAATTGAAGGCCTTACGTTGTATGTTGACGAAGCGGACTTGCTGAACGAAACGCCGGTGCTTGACATTAAGCCCTACATTCCGATGGCGGACGCTTTCCCCGATGCCAAGGCGGGCTGGGTAGAAGAACAGGTGGGCGACTTGTGGAACATCGAAATGTCCGACGAATTTGCGGCGCAGAACCGCTGGATTGCTGACCATAGCGCCTTTGACTTGCTCAGCTTTGCACAGGTGCAGCTTTCTCGCGGAAACTTCTCGAAAGATGTTTTTGACAGTTCCCGCCGCCGCTTGACCATCGACGAAATTTCACATACGGGCGTGCTTGCATACCGCACGTTCCGCATTCATTTTAGCTACGACGAGTCTACTCGCAGCGTGTTGCTACAGTGCATTGCTAGTGGCTACACAGCCGAAGAATTAGCCCCCGGTGCCGAAGACAAGTACGGCGACAAGGATTTACATAGAAATTTTCTACATTTGTGCGCGAACGGCTTTAAAATGATTTAAGGCTTTAATTAAGACAGGAGATAAAATGAAAAAAATAGCCCTTTTGTTAATATTCCTTGCAATCCCTTCTTTCGCCATTTATGTTGATGCAGGGTTAGGCATTGGTGCTTCAAGTACAGAGGTTGATGATCAATCCGTAGATAAAATGATTTGTAAAGATTGTGATGAATTGGCTATGACTTTTGGTGTCCGCGTTGGTGGGCAAGTTTCAGAACGATTTTGGATTGCTGGCGAATTAACCGGTTTGGGACACCGATACTACGATTCTGACGCATATGTTCAGTTTAACTCGTATCTTTTGGGCCCGAGCTTCATTTTCTACCCTGTAGATCATTTTCATTTGTCCGGTTCAATCGGTCTTTCTTGGACTGCTAATGACACCGACATTCGTGGCTTAGATATGTATGATGGAACTGGCGCTGCAATTGAGTTTACTGCGGCCTACGATACCGGAGTCCGTGGTCATGGCGCCATGATTGGCATGAGGTTGTTCTCTTCTTCGAACGAATTGAAAGAAAGCGAAAAGGACTTGTCCATGGTGGGCGTGACGTTCTTTATTGCTTACGTTCACAAGTAAGCCGCCACTTGAAATATCCGGCGATTTGTAGCGGGTGGTTGAATGAACCATCCGCCATTTTTTTCTGCAGTTCTTCGTCGCTCAGCAACAGACTTTCGATATCTTCGGTGCTGTCGAAGTGCGTGTCGCCGCCCTTTACAACGCCGTCGATGAACACTACATGGAACTTGCCGCGGTGCCTGTCCGGGTTCACCGGGAAACATCCTATATATTGTTCCGAATTCCGAACTCCGAATTCCGAATTAATTTTATATCCGCATTCTTCCTGTAGCTCTCGGATTGCTGCTTGTTCCGGTGTTTCGCCCTTGTCAATAATTCCGGCGGGGAATTCAAGCGCAATCTTTCCGGTGCCGTGGCGGTACTGTTCTGTCATCACCCATTTGCCTTCGGTGGTGCGGGCTAGAATCAGCACCCAGTCCGGTTGCCACAGCGTATAAAAATCGTCAATCACCTTACCGTTAGGCAGTTCACAGGTTTCTTTTGCGACTTTCAGCCAAGGTGCGTCAACCAGATATTCCGAATTCAAGAGCTTCCAGGGTTTCATATTTGACAATTTAGTAATTGAAATGTAAGATTTTTACTATTATTAGTGCGGTAGGTGTAAGAATATGAGTGATTTTGTCTTTTATGCGCAAGCGAGTTTGGGGTGTGCTTGTATCCTGTCGCTCCTTTTGTATAGCATCAAAAAGCTTCCGACGCCTCAGTTTAAATTCAATCTGTTTTACCGGCTGGTCGTGTGGCATATGGTCTATTTTGCTAGCGATACAGCATGGGCTTTGGTAAATAATGGCGTAATCCCGAAAACGACCTTTACCGTTTTGGCGACAAATTACCTAAATGCGGTTATTCTTGCTATTGTATTTTACTGTTGCTTTGCCTACGCAGAAATAAGCACGCGGCCGGAGATGACCCGCTTGCAAATTCAAAGTCTTCGGACGAAACTCAGGATCCCGATTTATGTGGAATCCGTATTGATGCTCGTATCGTTCATCCTTATACCAGATTTTTGGCTTGACCAGAATTTGGAACCGCGGGATCTTTATTATTTCTTGCTGGTATTCTTGCCCTTTGTCTATATTATGACGGTGACGGTCCGTTGTTTTGGTCGTGTGCTTAAGCCTCATAGCCCGTTGAGCCTGAGGACTTATCTGATTGTGGCAACCTACACTCCGGGCTGTATTGTGGCTGGTGCCGCGCAGATTTTACTTTCGCTTACGACGCCGATTTTCTGCTTCTGGTGTACGATGATTATTCTGTTCGTCTACCTGAATTCGCAGAATCAGCTGATTTCTACCGATCCCCTGACGTCGCTTAACAACCGAAACCAGTTGCAGCGATACTTGCAGCTGTCCCATGATGCTATAGACCATTATGTGATTATGGTGGACGTGGACAAGTTTAAGCAGATTAACGACACCTACGGACATGTAGAAGGCGACCGGGCCCTAGTGCTTGTTTCCAAGGCACTCAAGAGCGCCTGTGGACGCCTAGGAAAATCGACATTTCTGTGCCGTTATGGGGGCGACGAGTTCTTGATTGTCGTGCCGACGGAATTGCCGGGACTTGCTATCAGGGTCATCAAGGATTGCCTGAAAGAAGAACTTTCTAGCCACTACACCCTGCCAAGCTATGCGCTGGAAGTGAGTATTGGTTACGCTTTCTGGAATGGCAAGCTTTCCAGTTTCAAAAAGAGTGTTGCCGAAGCTGATCAGAAAATGTACGAAGACAAGCGCTCTTGATGCGTTCGTGTCATCCTGAGCGAGTGAAGCGAGTCGAAGGATCTAGCCTTCAAGTTTATTTTTTAAGTAGTGCCTTGCTGTCCAGCTGAAGTACAGCACATCTGCGATTATTAGTGCCACGCCGCAGGCAAGGAACACCTGCTGGTGCATTCCGAAATGCCCTGCCATGGCACCGCCCACTAAAATACCTGTGCCGATACCGATATCCCAGCCGCTTAGATAGGTGCTGTTTGCTGTGCCGCGTTGGTCGTGGCGGGCGAGGTTCACACACATGGTCTGGTAGCCCGGGAAAATGAGGCCGAGGCTTGTGCCAATCAGGAATGCCGAAATAAAGAAGGTAATGGGCGAGTGGCAGAATGCGAGAATAAAGTAGGCGATAACATTCAGCGTCATGCCGGTGCCGACCAGGTGAATCAGGTAGCCGCGGTCGATGAGTCGCCCAGTCATGATGCGGTTCATGATCAGGCCTGCAGCGATGAGTGCATAGAACCAGCCGGAACCGCCGATGCCGAGTTCCTTGGCGTAGAGGGCGATGTAGTTGGTTACGGGGCCGTAGGCGAACCCGACGAAAATAAAGTTGATGAACTGTGGAATGGCGTTCGTCAAGAAGAATCGGTCGAGCGACAGCGGCGCATGGGGCTTCTTTTCTTTAGGCGCCACATTCAGCGTCTTTACAAGAATGAGTCCGATGACGCACAAAATAATCGAAATCGCAAAGACGATGTTGTCGCCGAAGGCCTCGTACAGGAACATGCCGGTCATGGGGCCTGTTGCAAACGCAAGGTTCACGCTGATGCCGAAGTAACCGATTCCTTCGCCGCGGCGACTTGCTGGCAGTGCGTCGATGGCGACGGTGTTACTCGCTGTCGTCGAAATTCCGAAGAATAGCCCATGCAAAAAACGCACCGCCGCAAGAATCACGAGAATGCTCACGGTCTTGTAGCCTACAAAGCAGGCGGTAAACGCGAAGAATGTCCAAAAGTACAGCGGCTTGCGGCTCAGGGTGTCTACTAAAAATCCAGCGAAGGGGCGGCAGGCGAGTGCGCCGATGGTGTACAGCGAAATGATAATGCCCGCAGTCGCATTATCAGTTTCGAATTTCTCGATAATGTAGAGCGGTAGAATCGGGAGCAACTGGTAAAAGCTGAAGAACAACAGAAAGTTCGCGGCAGAACATGTCACGAAATTCCGTGTCCAGAGTGCAGGCTTGTTAGTTGTTGAGGCCTCAGCTGGCATTATCCCTCCTTAATGTGTGATGTGGAATGTGTAATGAGGAATGAATTCATTTCTAATTACACATCTCACATTTCACATTTTATTTCCTCTCCAGCATCACGATAGTTTCAAGGTGCGGGGTGCCGGGGAATAAGTCCAACGGTTGCACCTCGCGCACGCGGTAACCGTAGCGTTCCCATTCGCGGAGCGATTCGGGGATTTCGTCGGTGCCGCAGAACACGTGAGCGACGCGGATGGGCTTGCGCATGGCGAGAGCGTGAATCACGCCCGGTTCGCAACCCTTGCGCGGCGGGTCCAGGAGAATTTTTTCAGGTTCGTTTGGAATCGGCCGCGGAAGGCGCGTCTGCACGAACATTTCGTCAATCTTGCCTGCGATAAAGCGGTAATTCTTCTTGAGGTACTTTGCCGAGGCCTTGGCGCTTTCGATGGAAGGGCCTTCCCATTCCACGCCGAGCACCGACTTGGCGGCTTCGCCGAGTGCAAAGCTGAATAAGCCGTAGCCGCAATACAAATCCAGGAAGTGGTCTTCCTTGCTCAAGCTGAGCAGGCGGCTTGCGGCCTTGATCAAGTTGTGGATCTGGCTTTCGTTAATCTGGCTAAAGCCCGTGACGGGGTAGCGCAGGCTGAACTTGCCGAGGCTAAGGCTCATTTCTCGCGGGCCGTAGAGTTGCTTGAAGTTCAAACCTTCGGTCGGACGCTTTGATTCCAGATAGTAATCTGATTCGGTCGTATCCACGTAGGCGTGTGCCGCAGTTACATGGAAAGGTGAATCCTTCAGGGCGTCCGAAATCAGCTTGAGCTTGCGCACGACGCTAGCATCAATCTTCTTGATGTTGAAAATCACCACGCGGTACTGGTACGTTCCACGAATGATAATCCAGTTGAGCGCATAGGCGAGCGGCTTGTATGCCGGCTGAATCAGCTTTTCGAACAGAAAATCGTAAATCTTGTTGTGCTCTTCGGGCTCGAGCATCGATTCCTGACGGTCGAACTGCAAATTGCCCGGCTGCATGAACACGCGGCGCTTGCTTGTGGTGCGGTAGGCGCGGGGCATGGGGCTCGCAATTACCTTCTGCGGGTTGCCCGCAAGGCGGTTTACATCCCAAAATTCGCGGATGGCCTCGTCTTTAATGCGGAGTTCGTCTTTATAGTCGAGCATGGCGAGCGATTCGCCGTGGGCGGAATCTGCTTCGCGGGTGTAGCCCGGAATCTGATGTGCAATGGCTTGTTCAAAGAGCATAGTGCAAATTTAGAAATATTCACCGAGTCCAAGGTGCGGTGCTTGCCTTTTCTACGAAAAATGTATATATTGTATAACGGAGAGTCTTATGTCAGAAGCGATGACTTTAGATACTTATAAGTTGACTGGCACTGAGGAGCCGTCTGATGAACTTCTTTCTCAACTTATGAAAGAAGCTTTTGATGATGCTCGTAAGGCTGACGCCGAATCGACGGCACGATATTTTGATGAACTCAAACGAGCCGCTGCAGCAATCCGTTGATTATGTCTCCGACAGAACATCGTCCCGTATTGATTGTGATTGCTGGCCCTAATGGATCGGGTAAGACGACTATTACGTCTAAAATTCTACGCCATGAGTGGATGGAAGACTCCATTTATATTAATCCCGATGAAGTTGCGCAAGAACGTTTTGGCAGTTGGAATTCGCCAGAAGCGATTCTGAAATCTGTCCAATACTGTGAGTCCTTGCGTGAAGATTGCTTGACAAAAAGAAAAAGTCTCATTTTTGAGAGTGTTCTTTCTTCTGAAGGCAAAGTGGATTTTATAGAACGGGCTAAACAAGCTGGATATTTTATTCGAGTATTCTTTGTTGCCACGAGCCACCCGTCAATTAATGCGGCGAGAATCGCTAAGCGCGTTATGCAGGGTGGTCATGATGTTCCGATAGCAAAGATTATTTCTCGATACCAAAAATCTATTCTTAACTGTAAACGTGTGTCGAATACTGTTGATAGACTTTATGTCTATGACAATTCGATAGACGGTGTGGATGCGAGATTGCTATTCCGTTTAGTGGATGGAAGGCTTGCAAAAAGATATTTCGAAGATGTTCCTGAATGGAGCAAAGTGCTTCTTTGAAAGAAAATCGCAATTTGTACAAAACGTTTAACAGCGAACACTTCTTTAGGGGAAAACTTGTGAAAAAGATTATACTTGCGCTAAGTTTGACAGCGTTTTTTGCTGCGTGTGGAGACTCGTCGTCAGCTTCTGCAAACGGTGATGAACGAGGTTCTTTGATTGATGAACGGGATGGGCATGTTTACAAAACTGTAGTTATTGGAACACAAACGTGGATGGCTGAGAATTTGAATTATCAAAGTGCAAATAGTTATTGCTATGATAATGATCCGCTTTATTGCGCCAAGTATGGACGCTTGTATACTTGGACTGCTGCAATAGATAGGACAGAAGATGAATGTGGCGTGAATAAAAAGTGTGACTTGGGGGTAGGAATCGTTCAGGGAGTATGTCCCAGTGGTTGGCATCTGCCAAGTGCATTTGAATGGAATAATTTGTTTTCTGTAGTAGGTGATTCTAGTACTGCGGGTAAGAAACTCAAGTCGCAGGAAGGCTGGCGTTATAACGGTCATAATGGAAATGGCACGGATGATTATGGTTTTTCAGTACTTCCTGCGGGTGAAGGCTATGGGAATCATTATGGTGGCGAGGCATTTCTGGCGGAGTTTTGGAGCTCTACAGAGGATAGTGAAGTTCGTGCTTATCGTGTATATCTGACCATCGAATATGATGATGTGCGCTTAGTTTTAGATAAAAAAATAGAAGGTAAGTCTGTTCGTTGCGTAAAGGACTAGCCTGCTGGAAATAACGCAAAAAAGACCCCTCATAGAGGGGTCTAAGAGCGGCGGACCGGGATCGAACCGGCAACCATTAGCTTGGAAGGCTAAGGCTCTACCATTGAGCTACCGCCGCGAGCAAGTCCAATTATACAAAAATTCGCCCATTTTCAAAGGGGTACGTTAAAAAGTTCTTGCAATTTTTAATAAAAAAACTATATTTACCGCCACAATAACAATTTTACCTAGAGGTAGCTTAACTTGGCGTTACAAAACCCCCGCGACCGCCGCATGCCGAACAGACAGAGTGACGGAACCCGCATTAACGAAGACATTCGCATTTCCCCGATCCGTCTTGTAAAGGAAGATGGCGAGGCCGTCATCATGGATACCAAACAGGCTCTCCAGATGGCCAAGGACGCCGGACTGGACCTGGTGGAAGTGTCTCCCAATGCTAAGCCGCCTGTATGCCGTATCATCAACTACGGTAAGTACAAGTTTGAACAGATCAAGAAGGCCAAGGCCGCAAAGGCCAAGCAGCACGTGGTGAAGCTTAAAGAAATCAAGATGCACCCGAAGACTGCTGAAAACGATTACCTGTACAGAATCAAGCAGGCCGCCGAATTCTTGCAGGATGGCATGAAGGTCAAGCTTATTATGCAGTTCCGTGGGCGCGAAATGGCGCACATGGACTACGGCAAACGCCTTATGGAGCGCGCTAAAGAAGACTTGCTCCAGTATGGCGATCTGGAAATGGACTCCAGGGTCGAAGGCAACACGATGCTTTCGATCTATGGTCCAAAACGCGGTGCTGGCTCTGCCAAAAAACAGCAGGACCAGGCACCAAAGCCCGTAACCGAGCCCATGGCAGCAGGTGAGGCTTCAACTTAATAACCTAAAGAGGTAAAAATGCCTAAGATGAAAACACACAGCGGTGCTAAGAAGCGCTTCCGCCTGACTGGTTCCGGCCACGTCAAGTTCAAGCGTGCTGGCATGCGCCACATTCTTGCCAAGATGTCCACGAAGCGTAAGCGTAACCTGCGTAAGGGCGCTCTCGTTAAGAAAGTCGATGTTTACCATGTCAAGCGTCTGCTTGTCGTTGCATAAGGAGTGTAAGAATGCCACGCGCTAAAACCAGAGTTCCTTCCCGCGAACGCCGCAAAAAAATCCTTAAGGCCGCCAAGGGTTTCTATGGCCGTCGCAAGAGCAACCTTCGCCTTGCCATTGACGCCGTAGCCCACGCCGGTCAGTATGCCTACGCTCACCGCCGCGACAAGAAGGGTGACTTCCGCTCTCTGTGGATCACTCGTCTCAATGCCGCTGTTCGTGAACTCGGCATCAGCTACAGCCAGTTCATTTACAAGCTTTCCAAGTCGGGCATCAAGCTGAACCGCAAGGTTCTCGCTGACATGGCCGTCGCCGATCCGGCATCCTTTGCCAAGGTCGTGGAAACTGTGAAGGCTGCTTAATAGCTGCATCTTTACGCGAGAAAAAGCACCCTGCTCCTGCAGGGTGTTTTTTAATTTGTTTTAATTTTGGAAAAGGGACTGTCAAAGCCCAGTCTCCTGAACTTTGTTCAGGCTGGTCTTTGACCCTACGGGCTTAACACTCACTTCGTTCGCGTTAAGCTCTAAATTCTTTTCACGGGCTTGCGCCCACAAAAGAATTTAGTCGCACCCTCGACCCCAAGGGGTCTCGGGCGCCGAACACCATTATCTAGCGATAAAAAAAGAAAGCCACCTAATAGGTGGCTTTTCTTTTTTTTAGAGCGGGAAAAGGGACTCGGACCCTCGACCCCGACCTTGGCAAGGTCGTGCTCTACCAACTGAGCTATTCCCGCGGGGTGACCCAATTATAGAATAATATTTTGACTATGTCAAGGGCAGATGAAGAGAAAAAATCAAAATTCCGTTCTTTTTTCCTCTTAATTCGAAAAATCCGGCTTTTACGCTGATAAATCCGTGGGGGAGCGGCAGGGGAAGCTTACCGTAAAGGTCTTCCGAGATCAAAAAATCCTGCCCGAGCTTGGAACAAAGGGTCTGAATTCTAGAGGTTGTGTTCAGCACGTCGCCGTGGTAGGCCATTTCGCTGCCGAAGTTTCCGACTTCGGTGGAGATGACTTTTCCGCAGTGAGCTGCCGCTTTGAACGCAGGGACTACGCCGTAGCGTTTCTTGAATTTATAGGCGGTTCGTTCCAGACATTCCTTAAAATCGTAAAAACAGTCGATGGGCCTGGCCTGCTTTTTGCAGTCGCTGATTTTCCAAGTCAAAAAGGCTCCGTCCCCTGCAATCTGGTAAATTTCGCCGTGGTTTTCTTCGCAGCAGTTCGAAAGCAGTCTGTAGTAGTCTCGAATAAAGTTGCTGTACCTGACATGTCCCAGTTCTTCGGCAATTTCGGTGGAATGCTTCATGTCGATGAACATGAAAATTAGGTCTTCTTCCTTGGGATCCTGGTTCTTGCCAAGAAGGGTGTTGATAAAGACTCGCGTCCCGAATTTCTTGTGAACCGAACGGATAAAGGTAATCAGGTGACCAAGTACGAATAAACTAATAATTTGGATATGGTGGTCGGGCTGCTTGAAAAAACTCACCATATGCCGTAGCGAAACTTCGTTAATGAGCCCTTCGCTTTTGTCGATGTCCCAAATGAGAATGCATAGGGTTAGGTTTGCGCAGATGCACGCCAAGAAAAAGCAGGAGCGGATAACCAGCGCTGCCCCGACGGGTCTCTTGTCCATTTCGTCTTGAAGGATCATCACGTCATAAATGCCGTGAGTAAGGCCTGTCAGTAGCGACAGTTGCAGCATGAATAGCAAATGGGTCGAATCGATGCCGTTGCCGGAACCGTACATCAAGAGGAGTGTGGCGCCCAGGGTAACAACAACCCAGCTAGAGACGTAGAATCCCATAGCCTTGCATTTGCGTTGTGTTAGTCGAGACATTGACATGGCACCTTCAGTGAATAAATAGCGGCAGCGCCCAGATCATGGCGATAATGATGATGTCTTTGTAGGATTCGTCCAGTAGCAGGGCCGATGCCAAAAAGAAGATGGTGGTGGACAACGTCAAAAAAATTAGGAGCGGAATCCGCTTCTTTAATTTTTTCTTGAAATTGTTTCGTTTCCTGTCACCCATACCTCTTATATAATCTAAATTTTGGTAAAAAGGTATTATTTATTTTTTAATTGTAGAAAAAGATGTTCGGCGTTTACATCCATATCCCGTTTTGCCGTAAAGTTTGCGATTATTGCGATTTTCGTGTCATGCCGTCGCAATCGAAACTCTTCGGGGAGTTCACGGATTTGTTGTGTAAGCAAATTGTATGTTTTGAGATGCTGCATCCGGGGCTGCTTTCGACGGCCGAAACGCTTTATTTAGGGGGAGGGACTCCTTCGGAGTTGCCGCCAGAATTTTTGCGTCAGATATTCGATTGCCTAAAGTCGGTAGGCGTTGATTCTGCGAAGCTGAAAGAGGTTTCCATGGAATTCAACCCGGAATCGGCAAGCGAGGCAACGGTACAAAATGCCCTGGATTTAGGCGTAAACCGTGTCAGTCTTGGTCTCCAGAGCTTTGACCCTGCCATATTGAATACGGTGGGGCGTGCCCATTCGGTGGAAACGGGTATTGCAGCCCTGCGCCTTTTGACCTCTGTTCCCCATTTGCAGGTGAACGGGGATCTGATGTTTGACTTGCCGGGGCAAAGTGTGCAGGGGTTCTTGGATGACGTGGACCGTCTTTCGGATTTTCCCCTGAATCACGTGAGTTTTTACGGATTGAATGTATCGCCCCGTTCTAGGCTAGGGCATAGGGTGAGCCGTGGCGAGCTGACTGTAAACGAGGACCTGTACGAGGCCATGTACACGGGCGGTGTCGAAATTCTTGAAAAAAAGGGCCTGATGCGCTACGAAGTCTCGAATTTTGCCCGACCGGGTTTTGAAAGCGTTCACAACCAAAATTACTGGAATCGTGGCGAATATGCTGGTTTTGGCCCCGGCGCCCACAGCTATTTGGGGAAAATGCGTTATTTTGCCCCTGAAATTTATCCCCGTTGGCGTGAATATGTGCAAGAAAACTGCCCGAAATCCCGGCTTTCTTTAGATGAATTGGATAAAGATGCCGCAATATTGGAGTTTTTGTGGCTGTCCCTTCGGCAGTCCAAGGGAATTTCGACCGAAGATTTGCAAAAAATGGGTATTTCCCTGGATAAGTCGGTGTGCGATCGATGGATTTCGAAGGGCTTCCTAAGACACGAAATTATGTCAAATTTGTTACAACGTAAATCCTGCTTTCGCCTGGAGGGGCGCGGCTGGATTTTTATGGATGATATTGTCACGGATTTGGCGAATTCTTATTCCAACTTGGAATAATCCGTTTTGGAAACGCCTTGAGATTAGGGTCACAACGTAAATTTTTGTTGTCCGTTTTCTAAAAAAAAATCATATCTTTGGTATTGATAGTTTGCAAAGAAATGTTTGCAGAGTTTGGTCGCTATATTGAGGTTGCAATGCGGTTCATAAAAGGTCACATCCTTTCGTTTGTCTTGGTATCGTTGCTTGGTCTTGCAACGGGTGCTTTGGGTGTCGAAAGCATTGATTGCATTAACTACACTGGCAAGCCCGACGTGCGCTGCATGTACTATCGAATCTTTGATAGTCGCGGAGCTAGCCTTTATGTTGTTCCTCCTGATAGCGCCCTTATCAAGAAGAATGCAATCAAGGGGGCCACGTTCTATGTCTATGCTCCGCAAGAAAAGGAAGTAGGCCGCGATACTCTGACTTTGCAGCTGTCTGCGGATTCGTCGGATATCTTTAACCTCAAGGCTGTTAAGGCCGACGAAGATTCCGGCCTCGTCAAGTTGCGCATCAAGAGTAACTACCAGCTCTACAACTTCCAGCTGGGAACGTCCGATGATGCCTTTGCTACGGATCCCATCGTAAGCCTTGTCTATAACTTCTATGTTCCCTACCTCAAGTATTATGTCAAGGGTAAAGAAGTGACCGACGTGTCCAAGCTTTCCTTCGAAGTGGGTGATACCATGCATGTCGATGTGGAAGCGATTATCCCCATTGGAAAGGCGAAAGACCGCGTTGATTCGGCTCTTGATAGAACCTTTTATTTTGAAGCCTTTGGAGAAAGCCAGAACCTGAAGTTCCTGAGCGAAGGCGGTGAAGATTTGAAACTGTCGGACAACACCATCAGGCTCAATATCCAGAAGGGCAAGGGCAAGTTCATGGTGGTTGCTCCCAAGGCCATTACCGATGGTTCGACCTTCAGCATGAATGCTTTTAAAGACCCGAAGGATACCACCAAGTTTATTTTGACTGATCCGTTCCCCGGTGAATACCAGTTCACGAACCCCGACATGCCGACTCTTGATAATGCCGCTATTTATGACACCGATGGTGACGGCATTGGCGACAGCATTGCGACTTGGTTCGGCGGTAAGACTGATTCTATGGATGTGAAGGGCTTCTACTACAGCTGGCCGGACGACGAGTCCTTTAAAAAGTTCAGTGGCGAAGAAAAGCCGAATAAAGATCGCGACATGTATGGACTGCCCGGTGTGGATGTTAAACTGCAGACGGATCCTGCAACGGGTGCTGTAAAGGCTTATGTCTGCTCGGTCGGTAATCGCTGCGATACGCTGAAGACCGCTCTTGCCGATAGTATCGGCGCAGCCATTCAGTCGGCTACCTTGGTTAAGGGCAAAGGCGATACCGATACCTTGATTGTTCGTTTCAACAAGGATATGGATCCGTCTTGGACAAGCGGTCGTGGTTTGAAACTCAACGGTGACGCCATCGACGTGACGGCCTTCTCTAAGAAGGGTAACCAGTGGGCCTTCGTTGTGAATTCTGGTGTGGTGTCTGTTGGCGACATGCTCAAGATCGAAACAATCTGCAGCAACAAGGAATGCCCCGATGGAATCCTCACCGCTGCCGATGGTGTGCCCACCAGCAAGAACAACCAGGAAGTTCCGGTGCAGAATGCCGGCCGCATTTACGTGGACAACGACAAGAACGGCTTCTACGACCGCGATGGCGATGGCCGCATGGATTCTACCTCGCTCGGCTTTGAAACTCCCATTACCGAAGCCGATCTCAAGAAGATGGATATCACCTTCTACTGGCTCGACAATGATGGCGAACTTGTTGCTATCAAGCCGAATCTTGCCGACCTCACGATTTCGGAAGGCGGGACGCTGCTTGGCTTTGCCCTTGATCCCGAAAAGTACGACATTAAGAAAATGCTGACAGGAATTGACAAGTCCTATTCGAAGGATGGCGAAATCGAATATGGCTATGCCTCGATTTCCAATAAGGTTACAGTTGAAGGCAAGGAATCGGAAGAAGAAATGCTGTATGGCATGAACGACTACATGGCTCCGGTAATTTCTTCTACCTTCCTGAATCCGGAATCTTTCCAGATGATGGAACCGGATAAGTTCAAGATCACCTTCTCCGAAGCCATGGACCAGAAGAATGTGAACCTCTCTGACAACTGTCTCGCATTCTATGTCGATGGTCAGTGGGTGCATTTCAGCTTGAGTTCTTCGGAATGGAGCGAAGACAGCCGCGAACTGACGCTGTTCATGGAAGCGGGCGAAGACCTTGCCTCCCGTATGAATCCTGCGGATTCCGTACGCTTCGACAACTTTACCAGTGGCTTGGTTGACAAGAAGGGCAACAGAGTTTCTGAACTTGCCCCGGCCGTAATGGTTGAAGGCGACCCGCGCGTTATCATGAAGACGAATTCCTTTGCGGACTTGAACAAGGCCGAAGAACTTAGTGACCGCGTCAAGCCTTTTACCATTGAACACGTGAAGGATGCCAAGCAGGCGTCAGACCAGTCCTCTCTGGGCGTGCTCATGGATATCGGCTATTCGACCATTATGCAAAATGATTCTAATGGCCAGTCTGTGCCGAACATGGAAGACATTGGCCTCCATTGGGAACTTTATGTGTACACCAACATCGGCAACTATGTTGGTGGCGCTTCGGGCAGCATTGCCTGCGATGACGAATTCTTCGATGGCAACTGCCTCGATAATCCGGACAAACTCTACGTTCGTTGGAACATGCGTGCAGACAATGGCCGTAGGGTGGGAGCCGGTATTTATCTCGCAAAATTCAGAGTTAAGGTTTACGGTGCAAAAAGCGACTTTAAGGTTGAAAGAATCTTTAGATGGGGCATTTCTGCAAAGAGGTCTAAATAAGGATTCTTTTAGAGGATAGGAACATGAGAAATTCAGCAAAAATCATATCGATGCTTTTATGGTCTGTGGTTGCAGGTTCTGCAGCAGACTTCGAGATTCCTGCCCCGGAAAACCCGGCGACGGGTATTTGGATTCAGCAGATTGGCGACATCGTTCCCCATGCCGCAACCAAGGCGACTTTGTACTATACCAAGTACGAGAACGGTGACCAGGGCAGCGCTAATTTCGGCGACCGTGTGAAAAGTGTCAGCTACCTGTACGATGGCGCTGGCTATCTGTTGATGAAACCCTCCGACAAGAAGATTCTTTGTAAGTATTCGGATGGCGTTCATGGTGCAGACGGCATTGTGCATCACCCCGATGGCGACCTCTTGGTGGCTGGTCAGGGTCAGCCCATTTACAAGGTCAGCAAGACGGCCAAGGAAAAAGGTGGCAAGTGCCTCGTGAAGACTTCTTACCCGCATTCGCAGCAGAGCACGGAAGGTTTCTGGCACTTGATGATGGACCCGAAGGGCGATAACCTGTGGGCCGCCGGTATTCCGGGCTATTTGTTCCGATTCTCTACGAAAACCGATCCCAGTAACAGCAATTTTGCATCTACCGGTTACAAGGTGGAACTTAAGCCGAAGGGCCCCAAACATGCTAACGACAAAAAGCTCGCTACTGTGATTTGGGATGGCGAAGGAACGGCCTTCTTTACGCATTCTGACTACTTTGGCGGTGGTTGCGAAGCCGGTGGTGGTACCAGGGCCTGTACTGCAGAGGAACGTGCGCAGAAGAACAACCTCAAGGATTCTTACTTCGGCGTATTTACCGATACGACCTGGACGACTGTGACCAGCAGCAACCAGAGTACTTATGGCGGCAAAGTGGGTGACAAGGTCATTACGGCTGTGGGTACTAAGGTATTGATTGACTCGCTGGAAGGTGCCCATGGCGGCGCTTATGACTCCTATTCCAAGACGATCTTTGTGTTCGGTGGTTCCAAGATTGTGCAGATTCAGCCGTATCGTGAAAATGGCACCGTCAAAGCGAAGGTTGTCGCAGAAATCGACTTGCGTGAATATTTCTTTGTAGAATCTAAGCAGAATTTGAGTGGGCCGAGAACGAGTGGCGTGGGTTGGCGTTTGGACCAGGGTACCACGGATGGTTACGGTCATCTTTTTGTTGCCTCTAATACGGGTCACATGATTTTTGTGGACTTTGCCGCAAACCCCAAGAAATTGATTAAGGACAATGTGTTGATTCATGTGCAGTGGATCGATAACACTCTTGATGACTTGGCTCCGCTTTCGGGTGTGGGCGTTATTCGTGATGGCGGCCATTCCGGTGGCGATGAAGATTTCTCTAGCAGCTCCCAGAGCAGCTCTTCGCTGGTGGAATATCATGAATCCTCCAGCAGTGCAAAGTCCAGCAGCAGCAAGCAGAGCTCCAGCTCCAACAACGGCGGAAATTCCAGCGGCGGAACGAACCAGAGCTCTGCGGGTAATGGAAATTCCAGTAGCGACGGTTCTAATTTGAGTTCTGCAGGCGATGGTACAAGTTCCGCTGGCGATGGATCTAGTTCCAATAGTAATGGTGGCAGCTCCGATAGCAACAACGGAAGCTCCGGTAGCAATGGTAACAGTTCCGCTGGCGATGGCTCCAGCTCTGATAGCCAGGGCGGCAGCTCCGGCAACGAAAACGGTAGCAGCGGAAACGATGGCACCAGCAGCGGTGGCGAATCTAACTTGAGCTCCGGCGGCAATGGTGGCAACGGCTCCAGCGGTAGCAATGGCAACGGTTCTTCTTCTAGCCGAGATAACGGCAATGGTGAAGATAACGGTGACAAGTCCTCTTCTAGTAGGTCCATTGGTGCTGGCGAAGATGATGGCGGTAAGTCCAGCTCGTCTAGAATGTACTACGGAGCCGAAGATTACGAAGAAGGTGACGACAGCGGATTGGATCTGTATCCGACGGTGGAACGCTTTGAAAAGGGTGACTCCATTGTTTCTAAGACGGTTGTCCTTGTTCCCACGGATCCGGATCCTAGCGACCCGAAGATTGTCAAGATCAATGGCAACAACTATAGACTGACTAATGATCCTACGGGTATCCCCATGGATTTGCGCTATAATTCTGGCCTGGATTCCGCCAAGGTGGGTGACGTGGTCGCCATTACCTTGGATCCTAAGAAGGTCAAGGAATACTTCGGTTCTTCTGAGAACTTGAAGATTGAAGCCAATTCCGATATCAAGTTGATTAATCCGGCTACGGGTGAAAAGGTCGATGTAATCGAAGTGAATGCCGATGGTTCTGTCACCATATTTGTGACTGCCGACAAGGTGGTTCAGGGCGGTTCCATTAAGGTGTTCGGCGATAACGAAATGGTGGTTATCGACAACATTAACTTCTACGATCCGATTCCGGATACCCACGTTGGTTACATCAAGGATACCGATGGCGACATGGCTTTGGACTATGTGGAAATCCTCCTGAAGGATACCTTGTCCTCTAGCTATGACCTTGATGGTGTGCAGCTCGTAATCGATGGCAAGGTTCTGGATTGCGTGGATTACAAGCTGAATAAGTCTCGTGACCGCATTCTTGTCGATGTCTCGGATCTGAAGGGAATCCCGGCAGTCGGTAAGTTCCCGAAGGATGCCAAGGCGCTTGTATCTTACATCGACAAGAACAGTCCGGATGCAAGTTATGTGCGTGAATCCCCGATTGTTGAAGTGGGTAGCAACGTGATTAAGGATGCCTTTGCCATTCGTAGCGCGAAGGGCACGGACTCCCTGTTCGTTCAGTACAATATCGACCTGTTCCCGGTTGATATCGAAATCCCCGAAATGATGGTGATGCTCAAGCACGAAATGTCTGAACGTTATGGCTTCGATGTGGACCAGATCAAGAAGGTTTACATGCCAGCCAAGGATATCGTCATCTTTGTCGGAAAGGACTTCAAGCTGAAGGGCAATAATAAGGACAGCGTGTCGCTGTATCCGGGTGCAACCTTCACGAACCTGCCCTACATTACTTCTGACGAATACGAACGCGAAGTTCCTGTTCAGGTGGTCGACAGATTCCCGCAGGTCAAGAACGTGGAGTACTGGGATACCGATGGCGATGGCGTGCTGGATCAGATTGTTGCCGTATTTGACAAGAAGCTGACGAAGGATGACCTCGATGAATCGCTCTACATGAGCTTCCCGTGGTACAGCTATCGCGGCATGATGATTCAGTTGCAGGCTCAGCCGGATGATATGAAGATTGACCCGAAGGATCCGACCCGCGTTATCTGGGATGTTATCTCGACGACCAGACTCACTACGGGTGTCACCAGTATCAGTGATGATCTGCCGCAGGCCAATATCTACACCTACTACAAGGTCTTTGGAGAAACCTTCGTGACCGAAGAGGCCGCTCCGCTGGTCGACAAGATGTCGCCGATCGTATCTAGCGCAACGCTTAGCTACGGTAAGAAGGTTGATACGCTGGTAGTGGTGTTCTCGGAACCGATTATGACCAAGAACCTGAAGGAGACCGATTACTTCTCCTATATCCATGGTGACTCGGTGCATGTGCTGAATCCCATGAGAATCGATTGGTCTTCTGATGGCCGTACCGCAAAGCTTGTCTTGAACGGTAGCGATGGCACGATTATGCCGGGTGACTCCATTGTGGTGCATAAGGGCGCCAAGGATGCAATCAAGGATAACTACGGTAACGTCGCTGGCGAAAATCCGCAGTCGGTCATTATCGGAGGTCTCTTGAATCACTTGGTCGAAGCCACTCAGATGGGTACCTTCGATATCAATGATGATACTCCGAGGGAAGATGCTGACGGCAAGACCTATACCTTGCAGACGGTAAGCTCGGTGAACCTGCGCTATGTGCCTGGTTCCACCACCAAGGAAGACATGGAAAAAGAAGGCGCTCTCGGACAGTTGGTGCAACTGGGTGAACGCTTTGTGCCGCAGCTCTTGGACCGTGCCCAGGTTTCTGATGACGGTTCCTATGACCCGTCGGTGTTGGATTCCTTGAAGCCCGAAGATGTTTATATCTCCTTTATCGTGAACTACTTCGATCACCTGGGTCAGTACGTGAACGACACCATTATCACGGTGCCTTGCCAGAGCCCGAAGTTCGGCGGCAACTGCCTCGAAACCGACAAGAAGGTCTTTGTGAACTGGAACTTCAAGGATCACAAGGGTCGCTTCGTGGGAACCGGCGTTTACAACGTCCAGTTCAAGATGGTGGTTCGCTACGAAGACAAGAAGATTGTTGAAGAAATCAAGGACAAGTGGGGTGTCCGCCGCAAGAAACACAAGAAGTAGTTGCTTGGTCACCCTGGACGCGAAGCGTCCGGGGACATACATTCTAAGAAGCTCTTGTACAATTAAATGTAAAACGGTCGCCATTCGGCGACCGTTTTTGTAAATGCTTGAATGTGGATGAGAGCGCGGAGCCCCATGCGTCATAGGCAGCGATTAATTATTTATTAATCGCTGCTAAGAAAGCGTCCTTCTTGTCCTGCAAGAATTCCTTGCTGTTGTACTTGCGGATACGGCGGAGAGCCTGGTCGCGCAGCTGACGGACACGTTCGTGAGAAATGTTCATGGATTCGCCCACTTCGCGAAGCGTCTGCGGAGCTTCCTGGTTGATACCGAAGATACCGGTAATCACCTTGGCTTCGCGTTCCGGGAGCTGTTCCATAAGGTCGCGAGCCAAAGCTTCGACGCTCTGGATTTCGGATTCGTTTTCCGGGTTCGTTGCGGTGCCATCGGGCAACACTTCGGCGTATGTGGCCTTGGAGTCTGCCTTCAGCGGGCTGTCGAACGAAACGCCGCGCTGACCGATCTGGATAAGTTCGCGGATTTCTTCGTTGATTTCTTTACCGCGGCTCTGTTCGTGCAAAGCCTTGCGCACGCGCAGGTGCTGGTTCGCCGGCAAGCGAATCAAGTTGCCCTGTTCGTTAATAGCGCGGGTGATGTAAGCCTTAATCCACCACACGCCGTAACTAATGAACTTAAGGCCACGAGTGTGTTCAAAAGATTCGATAGCGCGAACAAGACCCATGGCGCCTTCGCTCACCAAGTCCGGCAGCGGAATCGGACAGCCACGGTATTGAATTGCGACTTTCAAAACAAAACGCATGTTTGCAGAAATAAGCTTCTTACGGGCGATCTTGTCGCCTTCTTTAGCTTTCTGGAAAAGAATCTGCTCTTCTTCACGGGAGAGGGGAGCGGTGCGTCTAATATCTTCGAGATAACGTTTTAGAGTAGTATCAGTAGAATCAATATGCATTTTATAACCTTACATCCTTAATATCGCTTTTTTTAAAGCAAGATGCGTGCCAAAAGTGTAAAAAAATTGCAAAGTGTATCAAATTTCTCGTATCTTGTCACACTTTATGGATTTTTGTCTAAAAATATACAAATATTGTCTGTAGTTTTCAACTATTGTCGTTATTTTGTGACTATGACGGGGTTTTAGGCGGAGCCATGGCTTGCACTAGGGGGAGACCTACCCCTCTAAACTCTACTATGGATTGCTTCGTCGCCAAGGGCTCCTCGCAATGACGTTTTTTTTAACAAATTTTCGTGTACTTCTAGTAACTCCGAACTCCGAACTCTGAATTCCGAATTAGTATATTTTACCACGCTATGTCTATTAAAGAACCCGATCAGTCTGTTTGGAACAGATTTTGGCAACAGAAGAACGATATGGACAAGGTTTACCCTTCGTCTCCGTCGGTTTTGAACACGATTAAGAAGAATTTTAAGCTCGAAGGCCTCAAGGTTTTGGAAGTCGGTGCCGGTACCGGTCGCGACAGTGCTGAACTTGCCCGCCTGGGAGCCGATGTCTATGTGCTCGATTACGCTGAAAATAGTTTGAAGATTGTAGATGCCATTCGAGCCAAGGACAACCTTTACGACAATTTGAAGTTGGTCCGTGGTGACGCTTTCAAGGCGCCCTTCCCGGATTGCACTTTTGACTTGGTTTTCCACCAGGGCCTGGCCGAACACTTCAAGGATTCGCTCCCGCTCATCAAGGAAAACTACCGCATTCTAAAGCATGGTGGCCATTGCCTTTGCGATGTGCCGCAGACGGTTCACCCGTATACGGTGATTAAGCATATCTTGATAGCCATGGACAAGTGGTTTGCCGGTTGGGAAAAGCAGTTCACTATGCCGCAGCTCAAAAAGCTCATGACCGATGCCGGCTTTGAATGCGTTTACGATTATGGTGACTGGATGCGCCCGAACCTGTTCTACCGCATTGTGCGCGAAGTGGGCTTCAAGGTGGGTGTTGAACTCCCGAAGTATCCGTTGCAGGGCTCTGCCTACCAGAAGGTCAAGGACAAGATTCTTGATTCGCTCGAAAACAATTCGCTTATGCACTACACGCAGTTGTGCATTGGAGTCTTGGGCAAAAAGCCCTAGCCGATGAATATCCTTGTCGTAAATTATCGCGATCGGTTGCACCCTGCCGCAGGTGGCGCCGAGAAACACTTGCACCGCATTTTTTCTCTGATAGCAGAAGCGGGACATAAGGTCGTGCTTTTGACGACTGCTTTTGCCGGATGTAAGGAACGCGAGGTGGTCGACGGCATCCAGGTGGTGCGCAAGGGTGGTGATTTGCTGTTCCAGCTTACCGTGGCGATGAACGTCCGCAAGCTGGACCGTGAATTCAATTTTGACGTGGTGGTGGAAGACCTGAATAAGCTTCCGCTGTTTACGCCGTTCCTGACGAAAAAAACGGTGCTGGTGCAGATGCACCACTTGTGGCGCAGCTCGATTTTCCATGAAGCGGCGTTCCCGGTAGCTTTTGTGGTGTGGGCCTTTGAACGGATGATTCCCTGGATCTATCGCAAACAGCCGTTTGTGGTGGTGAGCCCGAGTACCAAGCGCGAACTCGAAGAAATCGGAATCGCCGAAGACCGCATCTCGGTTATCTATAACGGCTCGGATAATGAAGACCCCGAGGTTTCCGATGTTGCTCCGGTTGAAGAAGAATCTTCGGTGCCGTACTTCTTGTGGCTTTCTCGCGTGCACCGTTACAAGGGCATTTGGACGGCGCTCGAGGCGTTTGAAGAATTTGCCGAGAACCACCCCGATGTAAAGCTGGTGGTGGCCGGTGATGGCCCGCTCCTGAAAAAGATTCCGGCCTGGCTTAAGGAACGCGGACTTGAAGAACATGTGGAGCTTTTGGGTTTTGTTTCGTCCGAAAAGAAAAAGAAGCTGCTTGCAAATGCGGTGGCTCTTTTGCAGACGAGCTTTAAGGAAGGTTGGGGCTTGACTGTCGTCGAGGCGGCCAAACTCGGAACCACGACGATTGCGAGCGATGTGCCTGGACTTAGGGACAGTGTGCGCAATGGTGAAACGGGACTTCTGTTCCCGGTGGGCGATGCCCATACTTGCGCCATGGAAATGGACAGGCTTTATAGCGACGACGACCTGCGTACAAGACTTTCGCAGGCGGCAAAAAGCTATGCGGGGGAATTCCGCTGGGATAACGCGGCAGAACAGACTCTTGACTTGATTCAAGAGACTGTTATCCAGCGACAGGTAGGGGGAGGAGATGAGTAAGATCGATGGCCGTTTGAAGTCGGTCCTGATTTTTTGCTTGAAGTTGGTGGTGACGATTGTTCCCGCCTACTTTGTGTACCGAAACATCGTGATGGCTCCGGACTGGAGCATTGATGACTTGTATACGCTTTTTAGCGCACACAGCGTGTGGCCGCTTTTTGTTGCTTTGCTGTGTCTTGGACTTTCGAATTTTACGGCTTGCATGCAGTGGAAACTGCTGCTTGAAAAGCAGAATGTGAAGCTTGGATATGGACATTTGCTCAAGCTCTATTACGTGGGCTTGTTCTTCAATAACTTTATGCCAGGCAATGTGGGTGGCGATGCCAAGAAGATTTATGACATTCGCATGCAGGGCGGACAGGATTCCGTTGGAGCCGGGCTGACGGCGACGTTCTTTGACCGTCTTTACGGCTTGTTCTTTATTACGTTGTTTGCGCTTGCAATGGGTCTTTTGTTCTTTATGCACGACGAAGCGCAGCGCTCGTTCATGTGGCCTTCGGTGTGGATTTTCCTCGGCTTCTGTGCGCTATTTGCGGCCCTTTGCAGCCGCAGGCTTGGTCGCTTGCTGTGCAAAATCCTGACGAAGATTTTTCCGAAAAAGATTAACGAGCGTCTGATTCACATGTTCGAACGCTTTCAGCATTTCCGTTCGGTGAAACTGTTCGCGTCAATCAATTTGCTTTCGGCGGTGACGCAGGGACTTCGAATTTTGGTGCATTACTTTTGCGGGATTGCGGTGGGCGTAGACCTCTCGATTTCGTGGTACTTCTATTATATTCCGCTGGTGGCGATCGTGAGCGCTCTCCCGATTTCGATTGGTGGATTTGGCCCGAGAGAACTTTTGGCGCAGTCGCTGTTTGCACGTGCCGGAGTGCCTGGGCTTGAATCGGTGGTAATCCAGTTGCTGGCTTATTTTGTAAGCTTGGTGCTGAGTCTGTTCGGTGCGTTTGTTTTCTTGCTTGGAAACGGCCCGGCTTCAGTGAAGGTTGCCCCTAATGTCAATGACGGTGTTGCCTCTAAGGGGTAGCAACGGTTTTTAGATAGCGGTGGCGCACTACATGTACTGCGCCCCATTCCATAAGAGGCGTTATGAACGCCGAAGAAATTCTCTCGGGATTGAATTCCGATCAGCGTGCAGCGGTGTTGCACGACCATGAGAAAAATGCGCAACTGTTGATTCTGGCGGGGGCCGGCTCGGGCAAGACGTCCGTCTTGACCAAGCGAATCCAGTATAGGATTCTTTGCGGTGTAGAACCTGAAAAGATACTTGCGCTGACCTTCACCGCAAAGGCCGCCGCCGAGATGCGGGAACGTGTGCAAAAGCTATTCCCCGATGCGGGCGTGCGGCTGTGTACGTTCCATTCGCTCGCGCTGTATATGCTGAAGTGTAAGGTGCGGGGAACTCCGGCATACGAACTGCTTGGATTCAAGAAAATGCCGGTGCCGACGGAATCGTCGGAACGGGAATTTTCGCAGGCGCTTTCCAAGTTGAAATTGAAAGTCAAGGTGTCCCGTGAGAATCTGTTTTCGGACTGCTATGGTGCGGTGGTGTCGGCGAAACTCTGCCCGCTGCGTGAGGCGGTTCTGGAGTCGGGACAAGTGGTTTTCGAAGACCTGATTTACCTAGCGATTCATCTGCTGGAAACGAATGAAGCTGCCCGTGATTATTTCCGCGAACAGTGGAAAGAAATTCTGGTGGATGAATACCAGGACATCAATCCGTCGCAGTATCGACTGGTCAAGAATTTACTCGGTGACCGAAAACAGCTCTTTGTCGTGGGTGATGATGACCAGGCGATTTACGGTTTCCGTGGTGCTGACATCGGAAACATTGAACGCTTTTGCGAAGACTTCAAGGAATCGACTCAGATTCGCCTGGAGTGGAATTACCGCTCGGTGCCGAATGTACTTTACCTCGCCAATGACATCTTCAAGAACAAGCCGATTCATTTGCGCAAGGTGCTTCGGGCCGGGAACTTGAATGGCTCCGGCGGAAATCCGCTGTATAAGGAAAACCGCAAACCGGAAATTTGGGTGTCCGATAATCCGGTTGAAGAAATTCAGAAGATAGTATTGTCTATTAAGGAGCTTCGTGAAGGCTACGACCTTGCGTGGAAAAACTTTGCGATTCTGGTGCGCTACAATCGCCAGCGGCTTTATTATGAGCAGGCTCTCCGCGACTATAACATTCCGATATTCGGAGACTCTATTGCTGAAATTGAAAGTCCAGAATGGATTGCTTCGTCGCCTTCGGCTCCTCGCAATGACGTGGGAGCCGAGAGCGGTGACAAAGTTTACTTTGGCATCGCCGAGGCGAACCAGTCATGCGCTTCGCGCAATGACGTGTCTGTTGAAGATGGTGTGCACATCGAAACGGTTCATGCTTCCAAGGGACTCCAGTATGCGGTGGTATATTATGCAGGCCTGTGCGAGAAACTGACTCCCGGTGAGTGTACGGGGAACCGCAAGGCCCGTAAAAAGCAACTGGATGAGGAACGTAGGCTTTATTACGTGGGGGTGACTCGTGCAGAAGCCTGCTTGTTTTTGTTATATTGCAAGCGTAGGTTCTGGAAAGGCCGCTTGCGTCGATTTAGGCGTTCCCGGTTTTTGCCCAAGGAATCGAAAAAGAATGCGGTAGAGTTTATGCCTGTTATTTTATTTAAAGTCTATGTGGTCGTTGCGGTACTTTCGTATATGCTTTTTTATATACTTGCGCTACCGTATTTGAAGCTGCGTTACGGAAAAAATTTTGATGCATGGCTCGACCACAAGATTCAGGATTTTTCAAGATTCTGCATGAATGTGCTTCGGGTGGATTTGACCATCGAAGACCAGGCCCAGCTGGGTAAAGTGGACTGGAGCCGCCCGGTGTTCGTGGTGGGTAACCACAATTCCTTTGCCGACATTCCGATTGTGTTCCTGTCGATTCAAAAGACGGTGGGCTTTGTCGCAAAAAAATCGCTGAGTCACATTCCGTTTTTGAATTTTTGGATGCATAAGATTGGCTGCATCTTGGTGAACCGTGAAAAGGGTGGTGCTGCCAAGGCCGTGCGCAAGGCCATTGCCGAAAGGGGTAACGCTGTGCGTGTGTTTATCTTCCCCGAAGGAACCCGCAGCAAAACAGGAGCACTCGGTAATTTTAAGAGTGGCGTATTCCGCTTTGCTTGCGAAAATGATGCCTTCATGCTACCGCTCGTGATTACAGGCTCGGGCCCGGTGTGGGAACGCCGTAAGGACACTGGTCGTTGCAAGGTGAATGTGAAGGTCCTTTCGCCTATTGATGTTGTGGAATGCCGCAAGGAAAACGAAAAGTTTGACCCGAAGGTAAACTTGCTCCCCATGGTTCACAAGATGATGGAGAATGCCCTGTGATAGGCGTTTTCGATTCGGGTTTTGGTGGCCTGACCATTTTAAAGAACCTGCAGAAGGTTCTTCCTCAGTACGACTACCTTTACTTGGGTGATAACGCTCGGGCCCCCTATGGCTCCCGCAGCTTTGAAACTATTTTCCGCTATACCTTGCAGGCCGTACGCGAACTTTTCAGCCGTGGCTGTCCCCTGGTGATTCTGGCCTGTAATACAGCTTCTGCCAAGGCACTCCGTAGCATTCAGCAGGACGTGCTCCCGTACGAATTCCCGGACAAGCGCGTGCTTGGCATTGTGCGGCCCACCGCCGAAGAAATTGGCAAGTTCAGCAAGTCTGGCCATATAGGCGTTTTCGGTACGGCGGGAACGGTTTCGTCGGGCAGTTACCTGATTGAAATCAAGCATTTCTTCCCCGATCTTAAGGTGACGCAGCATGCCTGCCCCATGTGGGTGCCGCTGGTCGAATACGGCGAAAGGGACTCTGAAGGGGCGAAGTTCTTTGTGAAAAAGGACATCGATGCCCTTTTGAGCGAGGATCCGGAAATTGATACGCTTCTGCTGGCTTGTACCCATTATCCGCTTCTGGAGGGGGCTATCCGCTCTGCCCTCCCCGAAAAGGTGAAGCTGGTGTTCCAGGGGGATATTGTTTC
This sequence comes from Fibrobacter sp., assembly GCA_017550445.1. Next base: position 27,804 of record JAFZOV010000145.1, on the reverse strand, counting down.
CGAGAAAACGGTAGACTACCTTAGGCGCCACCCGGAAATGGAATGCCGCCTTACAAAAAATGGAAAAACGCGGTTCCTGACCACCGATACGGCGAAATTCTTCGAAAAAGGGGCTTCTCTCTTTGGAATGACCGGTTTTTCGGCGGAATCTATCACGTTTTAGCTTATAAATTTGTATCTTGCATATTGAAAATAAGCATCGGACTGCCATATGTAGTCCGTTTGTAAGATTTATATAAAAAGGGGACTCCGGGCCTAAAGTTCGGGGTTCCCAAAGTTTAACCTAACTAGAGTGGATGACAAATGCCTAAAACACAGATCAATCTCGAAGGTTGGCAGGACTACCGCGGTAATGCTGCAGGTAGCTTGCTTTACGTCGAAACCAGCCACCAGTCCGAAATGCCGGTCCGCGACCAGCTCAACGAAAACGGTAAGGGTTTCCTTTACGAACCCAACTATGAAACCAGCACCTATGGCCTGATGAGCTGCTATAACGTGAAGGCGATCAACGCGATTCTCAAGGCAAAAAGCCGCTACATTCTGTTCGGCACCCGTTACGAAGGCCTGAGCGATTCCGAACTCCGCAACAAGTACTTGATTATGGGTTACATGCGCATCGACAAGATCAAGGATGTGCGTACCCGCCACATCCAGCGCTACATGGCTAATCCGGAACTCCAGGAACCGGAATGCATGCAGATGGAACACAACTGGGCTGTGTACGGCCCGATGCGTTTTGTCTCGATGAACGACGCCTTCGTGGTGACAGACGAAATCCTCAAGGAATGGGGCTACCGCGGCCATGCTTCTCGCCAGCTGAAAGCCGTGTTCAAGAAGGAACACTTGGAACAGATTCTTTCTTACCTCGATTCCAAGGAAGACAAGATTGACGAATACATCGCAACGGTCGATGAATTCAAGGAAGCCCTCGAAGAAGGGTAATAGCGTCGCTAACGCAACGAAAAAAAACGGCCGAAAGGCCGTTTTTTTTATGTGTAATGTGTAATGTGACAAATGCGCAAGGCGAGAGAAGCGACAATGCTTGCATTGGCATTTCCGAGCCGAGCATTTGGTACTTGAGCGAAGCGAAAGTACAAATGTGTAATGATTGATTTTTTCATCTCACATTACACACTCCACATCTGTCATTATTTTCTAATCGCCTTGACGGTTGTGGTTTTGGTTTTCACGAGGTACATGCCCTGGCGGAGATTCAGGTGGATTGTGCCGTCGGCATTGAGGGCTTGCGCCTTAAGACCTGTCCATACGAGGTTGCCGTTCAGGTCGAAGATCTTGGCGGTGGTGTTCATATCGTTTGCGAAGTTCGTGCGAAGGCTCTTAATGCCGTTTGAGCTATTTGATTTGAACACGACCGTTGTGATGGACTTTGCCGGGGCGTCGAGGGAAGCTGCTGCGGTAACGGGCTTGCTCTTGTCTCCGTTTTCGCTGGACTGAATTGCGTAGACGGGATCGTAGCCTTCGATGGCGAAGTTCAGGCTTGTAGCACTGGCTTTGTTGATTGCGACAACCGTAAGGGAGTCTCCATCTGCACTGCGGAAGGCAACCGTGTGGAGATCGTTACCATCGGTGGAGGAACCTACTACGTACCAGCCCGGATTCACGAACTTGGAGTAGTGTCGCATGGCGTGGTATTCTGGGAAAATCTTGATTTCGGCAGCTTCGCACACATATCTGCCGCTGCCATCCAGATCCCAGCCTGCACCGGGGCAAACGCCAATTAGCTGTGCGTGGTAACCCCAGAAAAGTTGCCAGGCGATGTAGCCCGATAGGTGCCCGTCGGTAAAGCCAATCTGCATGATATGGGCGAGACCCAGCATGTCTTCTTCGCGGGGTTCATCAAGCATGGGGCAGAATTCGGTCATGATAATCGGCTTGTCGCCCTTGCCGTAGACATCTGCAATAGCCTTCATGGGCTTGCGGAAGTTTTCGGGATTCAGATAGTTGATGCCCGAGTCGTCGTTGCCGTCACCGGCGTTGTACAGGTGGTAGGCGTAGCCGTCTAGCTTGCTGTTATCGAGTTCTTTGGCGTACTTTTCAAAGTTGCTGTAGCCGATGCCGAGCGGTTCCGGTCCTAAAATTTTAGCCTTGCCTTTGACTGCGTCGTAGACGGCGTTCAATGCTTCTTTGTAACCAGCGACTTCGTTTGATTCGGTTGGGTCGAAGATTGTTTCTTCGTATTTGGCGGGCCAGTCGGGTTCATTTTGCAAAGAAACATAGTCCGGCGCGATTCCTGCGGCGGTATAGGCATCGATACTCTTTTTCCACCAGTTGGCAAAGTCGGTATAGGCGTAGGCTCCATAGGCGTCGCCGTTCGCCTTTTTCAAGGATTTGTCCGAATCGGAATGGCCGTCTTCACCGTTCAGGCTTCCGCTTGGTTTGAGGCTTGCGGGGGCAGACCAACTGGACATCTGGATTTTCATGCGGTCGCCGAGGCGGGCTTTTGCCGCTTTCACAATGGCGATATCGTCTTTCAGTTTAGAGGCGTCTTCGTCCTGGTACCAGTTGCCGATACGGAGCAGCGAAAGGTTTTGCCCAGTGAAGGCTGTGTCGAACAGGGCTTCTTGCTGATCATCGGGGAGATTCATAATCCAGCTTTGGTAGTAAACGCTAGCTGCACCGAAACCGAGAATGCTTTGTTTCGCTGCACCCGGGTCCACGGTAATGTTTGCCGCAGAGGCGATTGTAGCTGCAGCGAGGGCTGTAATAATTGTTTTTTTCTTCATAAAAAACAACTCCATTTTTTTTTGCGAAGATAGCTTTATTTGGTGGTGTGCGTTTGAGAATGTGTCTGTTTTGAGTTGCTTTGTTCCATAACGTAAGTTTTTTGGATATATTTAAGGTGATGAAGGAAAAAGCTACAGACGAAGTTCAGCTGCATTTGGTGTCGGTAAAGCATAAAACCCCGTCGACGTTTAGTCTGGACGAGCCGGGGTCGTGGCCGGTGGCGATGCAGTTCTTTCTGTACCCCAAAACGCTTGGCGGTGCGCATCTGATTCCGTTTAGATTGTTGCTTGTGATAGCCATGATTTTCTTTACGGTGCAACTGATGCGCGATGGTTACGATGCCTGGATTGCGCAGTATTTGCATTGCCTGAATTTGCCTGTACACGAAACGGGACACCTGGTGTTCTCGATTTTTGGAAGCCGCGTAATCCATTCGCTGGGCGGTTCACTTTTTCAGATTATAATGCCCTTGGTGTTTTGCTTTGCTCTGTGGATAAAACCGCGTGATATTTTAGGGGCGTCGGTGGCGCTTTGGTGGGCGTTCGAAAACTTCATTGACGTGGCGGTGTACATCGATGATGCTCTGCACATGAAGCTCATGCTCATTAGTGGCGGTACCGGGGCCGAAGCTCCGTACGGTTTTCATGACTGGAACTTTATTTTATCTGAAATGGGATTGCTGCTCAAGTACGATACGATTGCGCATGCTGTATACACGGCTGGCTACGTGGGAATGTGGCTTTGCGTGTTGTGGGGCGGCTGGAGTCTGTTCTACTATTGGTTCTACCAGCGCAAGAATTTAGACTGATTACTACTTGCAGCCGATAACGCTGCAAATGGGGCAGCTTTCGGGCTTATGGCCCAGAGCCTTGCAGTAGGTGCGCCCGAACAGGATGATTTGCAGGTGGCGCTTTTCCCATTCGCTTTCGGGGAAGATTTTCTTGAGGTCTTTTTCGGTCTGTTCCACGGAGCTGCCGTCGCTTAAGCCCCAGCGCTTGGCGAGACGGTGAATGTGCGTGTCTACGGGGAAGGCGGGAACCTTGAACGCATGAATCATCATGACGCTGGCGGTCTTGTGGCCTACGCCGGGAAGAGCTTCCAGTTCTTCGAAGGTGCGGGGGACTTCGCCACCGTATTCATCGACAAGAATCTTGGAGAGGCTGTAAATGTTCTTGCCTTTTGTCGTGGAAAGGCCGCAAGGCTTGATAATCTCGGTGATTTTTTCGACGCCGAGTTTTACCATGGCGGTGGGCGTCTTTGCCTTTTTGTAGAGTTCTTTAGTGACAATGTTGACGCGGGCGTCGGTACATTGGGCGCTTAGAACCACGGCGACTAGAAGCGTGTAAGGATCGAAATAGTCCAGTGGAATCGGCGGATTAGGATATAATTCGTCCAACGTTTTGCAGATGAACTGAATCTTGTCTTTTTTATTCATGTTCGCCAATCAATCAAATTAACAATGAACAATTGCTGATTCCCGCATTACACACCCCACATTCCACATCAACTACACACAGTCTTGCGTGAAGTCCTGCTGCATGTTGAAGCTGGGCATTTCATCGTGCGGCTTACCCACTTGAACAGCGGGCACGCCTGCGTACGTTGTGTGCGCCGGAACGTCGCTCACCACTACAGCGCCTGCACCAATCTTTGCGCCATCGCCAATGTGAATGTTACCGAGCAGCTGCGCATGGGCGCCAAGCATCACGCCGTTCCCGATTTTGGGGTGACGGTCGCCAGTTTCGTTACCGGTACCGCCGAGAGTCACACCGTGCAAGAAACTCACGTTGTTACCGACCACGGCCGTTTCGCCGATGACAATGTTTGTGGCGTGGTCAATCAAAAGGCCGTAACCGATTTTGGCTGCCGGATGAATGTCCATGCCGAACTTACGGCTGATAATGCTTTGAAGCATCTTGGCGGGGAAGGATCGGCCTTCTTGCCACAAAGCGTGGGCGGCGCGGTATGCCTGCAGGCCCTGGAATCCCTTGAAGAACAGGAGCGGTTCCAAAAAGCTGGTGCAAGCCGGATCGCGAAGAACCGTTGCGTACAAGTCCTTACCCGCGCAAGTGATCAGTTCGGGATACTTGAGATAAAGAATGCCGAAAACCTTTTCAAGTTCGGTGCGGTCAATAACTTCGCCGGCAAGCTGACACGAAAGAGTGACCGAAAGCATCGCGGCAAAATTCTTGCTGTTAAGAATCTGCTCCGTAATCATCAGCACCGAAAGCGGTTCGTCATGAACAAGCTTTTCGGCTTCGCGGCGAATTTTCTGTTCTATCTCTTCGATGTTCATTTCTTTGCCTTGTCCTTCGAGTCTTCTTCTTCGTCATCCAAGGTGGGAATCACCTTGTTTTCTTTGCACAGATTTTCTTCGCGAATCTTGAAGGTGAAGTCTACGAGGTTGTTTTCAAACATTTTCTGGTAGGGCTTTTTCTTTTGAACGCTTTCCAAAGCGCAGGTGCAGTAGTTGATTCTCTGGATAAGAGTCTTTTCGCTGCCGGGCACGCCCTTGCCAAAAACGCATTCGTGCATGATGGCGTATTCCATGGCTCGGTCGTAGCGGTACTTGCACTTGTTGGGCATGTCGGGCTGGGCGGCCACACGTTCAATGATGCCTTCGCTGGGAATGCTGTTGAATATGTTGCATGTGATGAACCCTGCAATAAAGAACAGCAGGCATACGCTAAGGTTAATCAAGAATCGCTTGCCGCGGCCAATCTTGTTGTAGCTGCGTTCAACAGCTTCAAAAGCTTGGGTGGCATGGAGTCTGACGTCATCTAAATCGTTGTTTGCCATATTAGTCTGTCTCCTGTAGAGTCCAAATTTCTGGTAGAGAACGGTATTTTTCGGCGTAGTCTAGGCCGTAGCCAACCACGAATTCGTTTGCTATTTCAAAACCTACAAAATCTGCCGTGATTTTGACTTCGCGGCGCTCCTGTTTGTTCAGTAAAACGCAGGTGCGAACCTCTTGGGCCCCCGATTCCCTGAGCAGGTTTACGAGCCCGAGGAGCGTTGTTCCTGTGTCGGCGATGTCGTCGACCATCAGGACTTTTTTGTCCTTGAGGTCGAACTTGTCGAGTCCGCGCACCTGGAGCTTGCCGCTAGACGTGGTAGAATTGCCGTAGCTAGAGGCCTTGATAAAGCCGATTTTCTTTTGTGCGGCTTTTGCTCCTTGCACTTTTGCAAGTTCACGGCTCAAGTCGGCGGTAAACATGTAGGCCCCGGTCAGGGCCGAAAGCAGGATGTCGTAGTCATAAACACCGACAATTTCGCGGGCCAGCGTTGCCACCCGCTCGCGAATCTCGTCTGCGCTGATTAACGGATTTTCGGACATCCTGTACATTTTTACACCTCGAAGTTCAACCAGCTGAACATGGGTTTCAGTGCCGAAAGCTTGCCCGCAGGATCCTTGATGAATTCCTGGTAAGCGGGGAACACCTTGTTTTCGAGGCTGGTCTTGTCGATTTCGAGCTTGAGCCAGTCGGCAACGGTGATAAGCCCCGTGATATGGTGGACGGAATCGGCGTCGAAACTTTCCATTACGGAATCGATCAACTTGATAAGCTTTGCATGGAACATGCGGCCCGTTCCGCCAAAGGAATAGTGCGTGTGCAGTGCGTTCGCTTCGTCAATCAGGTCCTTGATTTCGTCGTAAATGGTCTGGTCGTCGTTTTCCTTGTATTCCAGCGCGAGGTGGTGGATTTTGGAGTTGATTTCAAGCGAGAGCATCTTGCGCATGGTATCGGGCAGCGTGTGGTCGGGGTCGGCCAGGCTGTCGATCGAAAGACCATGAGAAAGCGCGAAGTTCGAGAACGATTCCGTGAGTTCGTTCAGGTACTTCTTGGTCGAAATCTGGTTGATGTGCTTGATCGAGTCGCTCATCAGATTGCGCATGCGCACCACGTAGGCCGTGGGGAACAGGTTCTGCAAATCCTGAGTGCCAATGTTTGGGTTCTCGACAAACTTAAGGCCGTTCTGTTCGATCTCGCCATCGGCAACCACCAGGTTGATGCGGCCAAGCGGAGCGGTTATGGCCAGCACCGTCACGACGCGTTTTTCGCTAATCAGCTTGTCGTTGTATTCGGCTCGCACCAGGGTCTGGCGCCTGCGGGAGGCAATCTTTGTTGCCGTGATACGGCTGTCTTTATCCTTGTCCTTAAGGCCGTCTTCCAGGTTCAAGTGGAAAATCGCGGCGCGTTCTGCCATGAGCTTGACCACCACCGGGACTTTTTCTTCGGCGTAGTTGGTAAAGACTTCGGCGCCGTTCCATTTGTGTTCGTTACTGGTGGCGCGGGCAAGAATGCTGATGACTTCGTTCTTGATGTGGTGACCATACGGCAGGAACGGTTCCAAAAGTTCCATGGCACGCAGGGCGTAGCGCATGTTCTGTACCGGTTCCAGGCCTTCGATGTCGTTGAAGAACCAGCCGCAGCTTGTAAAGCTGAACAGGCAGAACTTCTGGATTTCCAAAAGGCGGATAGCCTTGGCGCACATGTCGGCGTCGTTGGGATCCTTGACCGTCTTTTCGAGGTATGCTTTGACGCGGGATTCGTCTTCGGGGGCGACCAGGGCTTCTATGTAGTTGTTACGGGCTTCCCACGGATCAATCTTCGAAAGTTTCTCGAATTCGCGAACGAAAATATCGTCGGCAAGTTTTTTCAGGTGGTTGAATGCGTCGCGGAGAGGGCCGCGCCATTTTTGGTTCCAGTCTGGGCCGCCGCCTGTCGAGCATCCGCAATCGCGGTACCAGCGTCCAACGCCGTGAGCGCAGCTCCATGCGCAACCTTCGCTGTAGAAATTCTTGAGCAAGACTTCGTGCTGTGGCGGGAACTGTTCCAAGAACCAACCGTAGTTCACCGGAACCATGTTGTGTTCCGGTGCATAGTGGTTGTAGAGCCATGCGGCGCACATGTCGCCGAAGGGCTCGTGGTGACCGTAAGATTCTCCGTCGGTGCCGATGCTGACCAGCTGCGGGTCCTTGCGCTTGTCGTCCCAGGCGTCCTTGATACGGTTGCCGAATGTTTCGGCGTTGCGGAGCAGGTGTTCAAAGCCTACGGCAGAAGAAAGCCATGGGTTGTAGAAGAATACGTCCAGGTAGCCGTCGCAAACAAGCTTGCCATCTTTATCGCGGGGGTAAATGCGGTAGGGGCGGGTGGTGTCGATATCGGTGTTGCTGCAACCGGTCCATTCGTTTGCGCCCAGTTTGCGGAACTTGTCTGCCTGGGTAGGAGAAAGAATGGTGAACTTGATGCCCGCCTTGATGAGTTCTACCACCGTTTCAAAGTTGATGGCGGTTTCGGCAAGCCACATGGCTTCGGGCATGCGGCCAAAGTGGAACTTGAAATCTTCGATACCCCAGCGGATCTGCGTCTTTTTGTCTTCGGCAGAGGCGAGTGGCATAATGATGTGGTTGTAAACCTGCGCAATGGCGTTGCCGTGGCCGTTAAGGCGTTCGGCGCTTCGCTTGTCGGTTTCTTGAATGCGCTTGTAGGTGTCCGGCGTATTGGTGCGGATCCATCCCATAAGGGTCGGACCCATGTTGAAACTCATAAAATCGTAGTTGTTGACAATGTCGACAATACGGCCCTGGGGGTTCAAAATACGGCTTGCAGAATTGGGACTATAACACTGGCTGGCAATACGGTCGTTCCAGTCGTGAAAGGGACGCGCACTGGGCTGGTTTTCGATAACGCCTGTCCAGGGATTTTCGCGCGGCGGCTGGTAAAAATGGCCGTGGATCGTAAAATAAAGAGGATGTTTCTTTTCCATATGTAAAAAGATAGAAAAAATCCCCTATGCGCAGGCCTAAAAGGCTGTCTATAGGCGGTCGGGCGATGCATCCCCTGCCTCATTCGATTAAATTTCGCATTTTGCGTTACGCATTTTGCGAAATTTGAAACCCCTTAGCCTGTTCATTCTTTGCTTTGAGTCGTCTTATATGTCTTTCGCAATCTTTAATAATATCTTTGAGTTCGTCAATCGACAATGTTTCTTTTTCCGTGGAAAAACGATAATCAAAGCATCCCAACTTCTCATAACTGCGAATTATGCCAATCAGGGTTTCCCTAGAGACATCTTCAGTTTTATAAAGATCATCTTCCCACAAGAGATTTTCCAATTCTTCTGTGGTTATGTCTGCGTCATAGAATTTTTTTGTTCCATCATTTTTTTTTGATTCACTTTTTTCATGATTTGCTCTTGAAAGGAGTTGTGCAAAATACAAATGCTCGTTAATGTACTGATCTTTTGAGACATCTTTGCAAAAGTTTTTTCCAAGTTGGAAGTTCGTGTTGAAAACGAGACCGTGTGGCTCAATCGCCAACAAATGGCGATTCTCTTCAACAGGGATGTAAAAACGATTGGTAAGCATATTGCCAATTCACTGAAAGAGGAACTCAGAAATCTCCCAACTGTCGCAAATTTTGCGACAGTTCAAAAAGAGGGAACACGTGAGGTTTGCAGAAGTGTGGAATTCTACAATCTTGATGTAGTTCTATCTGTCGGATATCGCGTTAAATCTGCAAATGGAGTAAAATTTCGCCGTTGGGCGAATCTGGTTCTCAAAGACCATTTGCTCAAAGGCTACAGCCTCAATCATCGGATGCTTGCTGCGGGAATGGAACTGGAGTCAAAATTCGTTGAACAGGACAAGAAAATCGAAGCTCAGGTCGCTAGAATCGACAATCAGGACTCTAGGTTGGATATGCAGGATGCTCGCATCAGGGCAGTTGAGAATCACATCGATTTCTTTGTAAAGGCCGCGCAAACTCCGGCGGGTGGTGTTATCGCACCGAATACGAGGTTCGACGGATTCATACTGATTGGCGACCTTGTGAAGGTTGCGAAACGTTCCGTAGTTTTTATTGATCCATTTGCCACGGTAGATGTGTTGAAGTTTGCAGCCATGCGGGCGAAGGGGGTTGTTGCGACTATTTTCTCCCCTCGAATCACGCCCGAGTTTAAGGCCGCTGCAGACTTGTACAACAGGCAATACCCTGGCTTGGAACTTAAAACCATGCGGATGATTCATGACAGGTTCTTGCTTGTTGACGATACGGTTTACCACTTTGGGGCTTCCTTCAAAGACATGGGTGCCGAGTTTTCGGCATACAGTGTCTTGAACATCGTGACACCAGAAGAAGTTATCGCAAAGGTAAAAGAAAGCACCAAAGGGAGATGAAGGCTGGAAAAGTAAGCTGTTTACGGCTTTATTTTAGTGCACTCTTGTTCACTTAGTGCACCTCGGACTTAGGTCCGAGGTATGCTTTTTGTATGCTTTGGGTGCGAAAAATGTGCGCCTATCTTGCCAAAGTGGTAGAAAATGGTAGATTTGTACTGTGTTGTGGTAAAATGTGTCAAACTAGTATGAACTTTACGTCTTTCATAGGTCAAGCCCAAACGGCTATCGATGGAAAGGGAAGGTCCTCCTTCCCCAGGGAATTCCGTCGTCAGCTCGGGCCGACCGAGGGCGAAGAATTCGTGATCACGCGTGGTCCGAATCGCACGCTCCGGTTGTTTACCTTGCCGGAATACGAAAAGTTCATGGCGGACTTGGACTCGAGGTCCGACCGCCGTCAAGCAGACCTAGTTCGGAGAGGCCTCGCGCCCACGGTAGTGGAGCTCGATGGTCAGAACCGCATTTTACTTCCAAAGATTTTGCTGGAGTATGCTGGTCTTAAAGGTGACGTCCTTTACGTACAAGCTAGCGGAAAAACTCTTGAACTATGGAATCCTGAACGCTACAACGAAAAGTTCGGCTTGCAGACTGAAGATGCAATTGCCGCCTTCGATGCCGCGTTCTATGGTGAAAGCTTGACGGAGGGGCCCGATGACAAACGCTGACCTTCGTCAGACTGGATTACATACAAATTACTCTGAAGCCGCTCTTGCCGGTGTAGAAAATGGTGTGTTCTACCATGATCCGGTGATGCTCAAGGAATGTCTTGAAGGCTTGAACATCAAGCCGAACGGCACCTATGCCGACTGCACTTTGGGTGGCGGCGGACACTCCTACGCGATTGCGAATAAATTAGACGAAAATGGCGTGCTCCATGCTTTTGACCGCGACGAAGAAGCGGTAGCCTTTGCAACGAAGCGTCTTGCCGGTGTAAAGCCCAAGTTCATTGTACATCCGGTGCGCTTCGGTGAACTGAAAAACGAAATAGCGCCGAATTCCTTGGATGGCATTCTCTACGATCTGGGCATTAGCAGCCATCAGGTAGATGCTTCTGACCGAGGCTTTACTTTTGTGGGCAACAATCCGCTGGATTTGCGCATGGACCGCCGCGAGGGTGTTTCTGCTCAGGAATGGCTCAAGACTGTTGATGCCGATACGCTCGCTGCGGCACTCCGCAAGAATGCAGATATGGATCGCGGCTTTAAGCTTGCCACGCGCCTTGTCGAAATGGCAACATCCAAGGGCGAACAGGAAATTTTGCCGTCTGATATGAAGACGGTGGTGGAATCGGTGTTCCCCGACAAGAAACGTGAAATCAACGGCTTGCTTGCTCGCGTGTTTCAGGCGATTCGCATGGAAGTGAACGGCGAACTCAAGGAAATTGAAGATAGCCTGCGCGCTGCCGTGGACTGCCTCAAGGTGGGTGGCCGCCTGGTGGTGATGAGCTACCACTCGGTAGAAGACCGCTGCGTCAAGGAAACCGCCGCTGAATTTGAAAAGGCCTGCATTTGCCCGGAACATTTGCCGGTGTGCACGTGCGGTGGCAATCACCAGCGCCTTAAAAAGGTGAATCGCAAGCCGATTTTACCTACAAACGAAGAAATTGCGAACAACAGCAGGGCTCGCTCTGCAAAGCTTAGGGTGTACGAACGGGTATGAGTGAATCGAATAGAAAATCTCTGTTCAACTCTAACCGCACGATTGTGTGGGTGTTCGTTGGCGCCGTGTTAGTGGCGGGTCTTTTGCTGATTTTGCCGTTGTATATGCAGAACTGCTTGACCAAGCTTTATTCCAAGTCCAATGAGCTTGCCTACGAGATTGGGCAGCTGCAGCGTGAACGGACTTTGCAGGAGCTTGAAATCAACAAGCTGTCTTCGCTGGAAAACTTGGCTGCTTTTGCAGACAGTGTTGGCCTTGACTTGAATGGCGTGCCGACCAAGGTGCGCGTAACGGAGGCTCCATGAATATTGTGAATATGGATGCTCTCTCGGTTGCCAAGATGATTGTGCTGGGCGCTATTGGCGTGCTGGCTTGGCAGACCTTTAACATTCAGGTGCTGAACCGCGAAGTGTACCAGAAGGAAACTAAGGACCAGACGACCCGTACCAAGAATATTTATGCCGAACGCGGCGAAATCTTGGACAGAAACGGCGTGGTGTTTGCAAAGAACCTGCGTGATACGGGCCGCGCCGAGGATTATAGCCGCATTTTCTTGCAGGGCAAGCTTGCTTCGCAGATTGTGGGCAAGGTGAATTACGATGGCAAGGGCAGCATGGGCATGGAGCGCATGTATGACCTGCGCTTGCGTGGTAACGAAGGTTTCCGCGTGGGTGTGAAGGATGCCAAGGAACGTGAAATTTTGGGCCGCTCCGAAAACGTGGCCGAAGCCAAGCCGGGTAAGAACCTGGTGCTGACTATTGACCGCGATATGCAAGAAATCGTGGAAAAGGCGTTGAAGGACGGCGTGAATGAATTCAGTGCCGCCAGTGCGTCTGCCGTGGTGGTGGACCCGTATACGGGCGAAATCCTTGCCATGGCGAGCTACCCGACATTTGACCCGAACTCTAAAAAGCAGGGTGTGGGCAAAATGGCGAAGAACGACATCGTGGCAATGTCTTACGAACCGGGTTCTACGTTCAAGGTGATTACGGCTGCCGCTGCCCTTGAAAATGGCGTTGTTCCTGAAGATACGATTTTTGCGAACGAAGGTAAGTGCTGGAGCTGGAGCGCCCGTGCCGAGCGTATTTGCGATACGCACATTTATGGCGATATGGATATGGCCGAAGCGATGGTGCAGTCTTCGAACATTGTGTTTGCAAAGGTGGCTGACAAGGTGGGTGCCGAAAAGCTTTACCGCATGGCCCGCAACTTTGGCTTTGGCATGAAGACTTCTGAAAACCTGGCTGGTGAAGAAGCGGGCCGCCTTTACATGCCTTACGAACTGACTCGCGATGACCGTACGCTTAAAACGATGGGCTTTGGTCACGCTGTGTCTGTGACGCCGATTCAGATGGTGATGGCTTACGCGACGATTGCCAATGGCGGCACCTTGATGGAACCGATGATTGTGAAGGAATGGCGCGATTCTGACGGTAACCTTGTCGAAAAGAAGGAACCGGTGAAGGTGCGTCGCGTGATTTCGGAACGTACGGCGGCTTCTATTCGCAAGATGCTGAATCGTGTGGTGAACAGCGGTACGGCAAAGCGCGTGGCAAGCAAGAAGATCCCGGATGTGATTTTTGGCGGCAAGACCGGTACGGCAGAAAAGTACAACCAGGAAACGGGTAAGTACGATCGCGAACATCAGGTGGCTTCGTTCATTGGCCTTGCTCCTGTTGAAGATGTGCGCTACGTGTGCATGGTGCTGGTCGATGATCCGAACGCTGACAAGCTTTATGGCCATACGGGTGGTGCAACGGCAGGCCCGATTTTCCGCCGCATTATGGAAGGTATTTATTACCACCCGAAGCTTTCGCCGGCATCGCATGAGCTTGCCTTTGTGGGCAAGAAGTCGGCTTGCGAAGGTGATTATGTGGGCATGCTTGCGCAGACGGCAAAGTCGGTGGCGGCAAGCAAGAAGTGCCCGGTGACTTTTGAAGGCGAAGGTTCTCGCGTGCTCTCGGTACGTCGCGACAAGACGGATTCTCTTGGACTCGTGCTGAAGCTTGGCGATATTGATGCCTCGACGATGCCCGATTTGAAGGGGCTTTCGCTGAAAGATGCTCTTGAAATTGCCGGAAATATTCGCATGAACGTGGAATATAACGGTATGGGCCGCGTTGTGGCGCAGAGCCCGAAAGCTGGAGAACAGCTCCGCAAGGGGCAGATTTGTTTGCTGACGCTAAAGGAGAAAGGCTAGTGATTTCTGAAACTTTGATGCAGAAGTTGAATGTTTGTGGCCTGTGCGACGACTCCCGCCGCGTGAAGGCTAAAGATTTATTTTTCTCGATGCCGGGTGAAAAATCCGATGAATTTGCTAGAACTGCCGTGGCATCGGGTGCAGTTGCCGTGGTGAGCGAAAATGTGGCTCCTGAAGGCTTGACTTCGAAGTGGAGTCAGGTTGCCGATGTGAAGGCCGCACGCCTTGAAGCTGCAAAGATTTTCTACAAGGATCCGTTTGCAAAGCTGAATGCCCATGCGGTAACGGGTACGAACGGTAAGACGACGAGTGCGTTCCTGATGGATGCGATGCTTACGGCTGCTGGCCATAAGGTGGCGCTCCTTGGAACGATCAAGAACAAGATTGGCGATACTTCGGTGCCTGCAACGCTTACGACGCCGGGACTTTTGGATTTGTATGCCTTTGCTGCAAAAGCGGTAGAGGCCGGTTGTACGGATTTGGTGATGGAAGCGTCTTCGCACTCGCTGGATCAGGGCCGTATGGCTGGGGTGCTTTATAAGAGCGCCTTGTTCAGCAACCTAACGCAAGACCACCTTGATTACCATAAGACAATGGACGCCTACTTTGAGGCGAAAAAGCTTTTGTTTACGCGTTATTTGGCTGATGATGGCGTTGCCATTATCAACATCGATGATGCGTATGGTAAGAAACTATACGATTCCCTAGCCGGGATAGGAGCGGACCGGAGGGTGGCTGTCTCGCGTCTAGGGGTCGTTAGTGCCTTTGTGAAGCCCGAAGGGGCTGTGAAGAATACCGAAGATGGTCTCAAGATGTTGCTGCCCGCTATTAGTGCAGAACCCTTTGAGACTCCGCTTTGTGGCGACTTTAATGTGGATAACGTGATGCTTGTGCTTGCATGGGCGAAGGCAGTTGGCGTGGCCGAACCTGCCATGCGCAAAGCTCTGGCAGAAGTACGCGTTCCGGGTCGCTTTGAAAAGGTTTGGAACAAGAATGGCCGCCACGTGATTGTGGATTACGCCCACACCCCCGATGCTTTGGAACGCGTACTTACGACCGCGCGCAGCCTCTGCCGAGGCAAGCTCGCGTGCGTGTTCGGCTGTGGAGGTGACCGCGACAAGACCAAGCGTCCGATTATGGGTGCAATTGCTGAACGCCTTGCCGACAAGGCTTGGCTCACCTCCGATAATCCGCGTACCGAAAATCCGACCGATATCATTAACGATGTCCGTGCCGGCATGAAGACGGACAAGTTCAGCGTTGTAGAAAAGCGCGAAGAAGCGATTGCCAAGGCTTGCGCAGAATTGAATGACGGCGACTGGCTTGTGATTGCAGGCAAGGGCCACGAAGACTACCAGATTGTGGGTAAGACCAAGCACCATTTTGATGACCGCGAAGAAGCGGTGAAGGCGATGGAAAATGTATAAGCTGGATTTGAAGATCAAGGAACTTTTGGAAATCCTCGAAACCTACGCGGTAGGCGTTGATGGCCGTACAAAGAACCGTAAGGTGAATCTTTGCATGGATTCTCGCGAACCTGCCAAGGGCGTGGTCTTTTGGCCAATCAAGGGCGCACGCTTTGACGCCCACCAGTTTGTAACACAAATGGAAAAAAATGGAGCATTGATGAGTGTCGTGAATGCTGATGCCGAAGGCATTGAAAACTTCAAGATGTATGCGCCCGTCGACGATACGACGAAAGCGCTCCTCAAGCTCGCCAAGGGCTACCAGAAGAATTTCAAGGTGAAGAAGGTCGCCATTACGGGTAGTAACGGCAAGACGACTACCAAGGAAATGGTGAAGGCCGTTCTTTCGCAGAAGTATAACACGCACGCCACCGCCGGTAACTTTAACAACCACATTGGCGTGCCCATGACGCTGTTTCAGCTGAAACACAGCCACGAAGCCGCCGTGATCGAAATGGGAACGAGCGGTCCCGATGAAATTCGCCCGCTTTCTCTGGCGGTGGAACCCGATGTTGCCGTGATTACCAACATTGGCGCTTCTCACCTGGAACGCCTCAAGGATTTGGATGGCGTATTCGCCGAAAAGAAGACGATTGTCGCCGGCCTCAAGAAGAACGGCGTGCTCATTGTGAACGCCGACGACCCGCGCCTTTGCAAGTGTCGCAGTAATACCAGCTACAAGGTGGTGACCTTTGGCGTGAAGCGTGGCATTATCAAGCCCGAAAAGCTCGAATGGAGCGAAGACAATTGCGCTACCTTCTTTGTAGACCGTACCAAGTTTACGCTGAATGTACCGGGCATCCATAACCTCTATAACGCTCTCGCCGCTATCGCTGTTGGCCTCCAGTACAGAGTCCCGAAGGCCGATATCGCGAAGGCTCTTGCGAACTTCCGTTCGACCAACATGCGCATGGAAATCAAGAATGCGAACGGCTTCAAGATTGTGTCTGACTGCTACAATGCGAACCCGTCTTCGACCAAGATGGCTCTGCAGACCATTGGCAACATGAAGGTGAACCGCCGTATCGCCATTCTCGGTGATATGCTGGAACTTGGCGCACAGACGGACGCTTTGCACCAGGAAATGGGTGCCATGGTGCCCGAAATGAATTTCGACATGCTCCTGACCGTGGGCGAAAAGGCAAAGCTTTATGTGAAGGGCGCAAAGGCCAAGGGCATGAAGGCTGCGCACCACTTTGCAAGCGTTCAGGAATTGATTGATTCCCTCACCGAAATCGTGGCAGAAGGCGACGTGCTCTTGATCAAGGGCAGCCGCGGCATGCACATGGAACAGGTGGTGGATGCCATGCTTAAACTCACGAAGGTCAAGGCTTAAGGATTTAACGAAGTAATGGAAAACACAGTTGCAAATACCGGCATGAACAAGCTACTCCTTGTAGTAGTGTTGGTGCTGATTTGTTTGGGTGTGCCTATTGTGTATACGGCATCGGCCCATTTTGCTGTGTCTCATGGACTTCCTGCAGAATACTACTTGCAGAAGCACTTGATCAAGGCTGTGTTCGGTTTGATTCTGATGCTTGGCCTCGCGCGATTCCTGGATTACGGTCATTGGGTCTGGCTTGGACGCGTCACCTTCTTTGTTGGTGTCGCCCTGACTGTGGCTGCCCTTGTGGCGGGGCATGGTGTCAAGGGTGCAAACCGCTGGATTTTGGGCATTCAGCCGTCTGAAATCATGAAACTTGGCATGCTCATTTGCATTTGCGGAAAGTTCTCTCAGGCGGGTGACAATATCAAGAGTGTCGCTTGCACCCTGATTCAACCGGGCATTTTCTTTGGCATTACGGCATTCCTGCTGATTATGCAGCCCAACTATTCGATGCTCATGATGCTTTCGATGATTGTGATTTGCGTGATGCTTACGGCGGGTGTAAACTACAAGTACCTGGCCATTACTATTGGCGCCTTGATTCCGCCGGGAATCATAATGCTCTTGTTGACGGGGCATTCAAGCAAGCGTATTCATGCGTTCATGGCTGCCGAAGGCGAAATGGCCGCTTCCAATTGGCAGGGTGAACATGCCTTGCTCGCTTTGGGTAACGGCGGTTTCTCGGGAACTGGCTTTGGTCTGGGCGTGCAGAAACTGGGTTACTTGCCCGAAGTCCATAAAGACGTGATTTATGCGGTGGCTGGCGAAGAATTCGGATTCATGGGAACCTTCTTCTTGCTTGCCTTGTATGCGGTCTTGTTTGCGCAGGGCTTTAAGATTGCCCGCCAGTCTTCTACCCGTTTTGGAAAGTACTTGGCGGTGGCTCTCACGTTCTCGCTTTTCTTCAACTTTTTGGTTCACGTCTGCGTCTGTGTGGGGCTTTTCCCCACGACGGGCCAACCTCTCCCGTTTATCAGCTTTGGCGGAACCAACTTAATTTACAGCTGTGTGGCGGTGGGAATTCTGTTGAACATTTCAAGATCCAATACGGGCAAGATGATCAAGGAACCCTACATGAGCGGAGCCTCGCTCGAAAGCAGTGCCTACAGAAACTATGAATATTCAAGGAGTGGCGTATGAAAAAGTTCCTTTTCGTATGTGGCGGTACCGGCGGACATATTTTCCCGGCCGTAGCCATTGCAAATAGCCTTAAGAAAATGGGCGTGACTGATATTACTTTTGCGGGCCGTAAGGATTCTATGGAAGAACGCCTTGTGGCTAAGGATTGGCCCTATGAATACATTTCGGCTGTTCCTCTGCATCGTGGACCGTTCCTTAAGAATTTGGCTCTGCCTTTTAATTTGTCCAAGGCTCTTGTTCGCGCCAAGAGTGTGATTAAGAAAGTAAAGCCCGACGTTGTTGTTGCAACGGGTGGCTACGTGTCGCTCCCGATTGTGCTTGCCGCAGGAACCGCTGGCATTCCCGTTTACTTGCAGGAACAGAATGCCGTGGCCGGTGTCGCTAACAAGGTGGGCGCTCGCTATGCAAAGACCGTCTTTGTGACTTCTGATGAGGCTGCCAAGTATTTCCCTGCCGAAAAGTGCATGATTTTTGGCAACCCGGTGCGTGAATTGCCGGTGGGCGATTCCTTGCCACGTCCGGCTGAATTTGCTCCGGGGAAAAAGGCCGTGTTCATTGTGGGCGGCTCTCAGGGTGCTGTTGGCATCAACAACAAGATTGAAGAAAGCATCAAGAAGATTGCCGCTCGCGACGATGTGTCCGTGGTGTGGCAGGTGGGTGTCAAGAATGTGGAAACCATCAGCTCTCGCGTGGGCGATGTGAAGAATGTTGCGATTCGCGGTTTCTTGGATGGCATTTACGCTTACATGAAGCATGCTGACTTGATTATCAGCCGCGCAGGCGCTTCGGCCTTGGCTGAAATTCTTGCCTTCGGTAAGCCCTCGATTCTCTTGCCGTTCCCGCACGCAACCGCTAACCATCAGGAACATAACGCCCGCGTGGTGGAAAAGGCTGGAGCTGCTTTGGTGGAACTCGATGCCGAAGAAAATCACCTGTGGGAAAAGGTGGAACAGCTTTTGGGTGATGAAGCCCGTTTGAATTCCATGGCCATCGCGGCTAAAAAGCTCGGAATGCCCGATGCTGCCGACCAGATTGCTCGTGTTATCCTCTCTAAGGAGAATGATTAATGCAGATTAATGATTGTAAGCGTGTCCGTAAGCTTCATTTTGTAGGTATCGGTGGTGCCGGTATGTCCGGTATTGCCGAAGTGCTCCACGATAACGGTTTCGTGGTGAGCGGTTCCGATACCGGTGAAAGCCAGGTGATTGATTACCTGAAGGGCCTTGGCATTAAGGTGTTTTCGAAGCACGAAGCATCTAACGTCGAAGATACGGACTTGGTGGTTTATTCTTCTGCTGTTCCGCACGATAACCCGGAACTGGTTGAAGCCCGTAACCGCCGTATTCCGGTGATTCGCCGTGCCGAAATGCTGGGCGAACTCATGCGCATGAAGTACACGCTTTCGATTGCAGGCACTCATGGTAAGACCACGACCACCTCTATCGTGGGCCAGATTTGGGAAGAAGCCGGCCTTGACCCGACCATTATCGTGGGCGGTGTAGTCAAGGGTAAAGGCTCGGGCGCTAAGGTCGGTAAGGGTGACTACCTGATTGCCGAAAGTGACGAATTCGACCGCAGCTTCCTTTCGATGATGCCGTCTTCTGCAATTATCACCAACATTGATGCCGACCACTTGGATACTTACGAAAACATCGAAGACATCAAGGATGCCTTCGTGCAGTTTGCCAACAAGATTCCGTTCTACGGTCAGGTGATTGTTTGCCTCGACGATCCGAACGTGCAGCAGATTCTTGCTCGCCTCAAGAAGCCGGTGATTACTTACGGCTTTACGCGTCAGGCAAAGTACCGTGTGGATAACCTGCGTTTTGAAAAGGGCTATCCGATTTTTGAAATTTTGAACGATGGCGAAAGCTTGGGCGAATTTAAGCTCCAAATTCCGGGCCGTCACAACGTGCTGAATGCAACCGCTGCTGTTGCGCTTGCAATTGAAGAAGGCATCTCTGCCGATATCGCTCGCAAGGCCTGCGCCGAATTCGAAGGCGTCAAGCGTCGCTTTGAATTCATCGGCGAAAAGAACGACGTCTTGGTCTTTGATGACTACGCTCACCATCCGACCGAAGCGACGGCTACCTTGCTCGGCTTCCGTGACGCCTTTCCGGATCGCCGCATTATCGTGGCCTTCCAGCCGCACCTGTTTACGCGTACCCGCGATCAGCACGATGCCTTTGGCGGTGCCTTTGCGAACTGCGATGTTCTCCTGGTGACCGACATTTATGCCTCCCGCGAAAAGCCCATTGAAGGCGTGACGGGTGCGCTGGTGTCTAACAGCGCTTCTGACCGCGGACATCGTGATTCCCGCTTTGTGGGCGACCAGATGAACTTGCTGCCGATTCTCAAGAAGGAATTGCAGCCGGGTGATGTGGTGGTACTCATGGGTGCCGGAAACATCTGGAAGCTGGGCGAAAGAATTTTGAAGGAATGCCTGTAGGAAGTATTGGGAGAGAAGATTGACAGGACGTAAAACCACATTGCTTGGCCGCCGTATTGGCACCAACGAACGTCTGCGCAAACAGGAACGTGTTCGCAAAGTGAAACACGGGTTTGACTGTGCGTGGTGTTGGTTCAAGCGCCGTGGCTGGATTCTGGCCGTGGTTTTGGTGGTTCTTTCGGTTCTGGCGATTCACAACCGTTTCTACTTGCAGCGCTTCAACCCGCTGGAATTGCGTCACCTGCAGTATGTGGAAATCGAAGGCAACCGCATGCTTTCTTGGGAAGACGTGATGCAGGGCGCCCAGGTGGAAACTGGTATGCTCATGTCGGAACTGAACGCCGATTCTGTGGAAGCGGCTTTGAGTCAGCTCCCCATGATCTTGTCGGTGAAGGTGGAAAAGAAGTTCCCCTCTTCGCTCTATATCAAGCTCCACGAAACATCCCCGGTGCTTACGGTACTTTCGGAAGGTCGCGCAACGATTTACTCCGAAAAGGGTTACCCTTTGCCCTATTCCGTGGCTACGGCCATGAGGCTCCCGGTTTTGGATGTGGCGTCTATGGAACATGTGAAGTCGGTGACCCAGTTCCTGGTGGAAATGCGTAAGTGCGATATGGAACTATACGATCGCGTTTCGCAGGTTTCCTGGTCCGACGAAGATAATTGTATGAAGGTCTATTTCAGGGATGTGGGTTTTACTGCGCTCTTTAAGGACCGCGATTCCAACAAGGATCAGTTTACGCTGTACAAGTCCTTGGAAAATGGATTCGCAAAGGATTTGCTTTGTGCCGGTGAGGTCGATATGAGGTTTTTAGGCTTTGCCTATGTGAGAAATTATGATAAGAGGTGCGTCAATGGATGACAATAAACTGGACAAGAAAAAAGACGAATACATCTTTGGCCTTGACATTGGGGCTTCAAAGATAAACCTGTTCGTAGGTGTATCCGAAGGCGAGAACGTTCGCGTTGTGGAATGCGGCGATTTTCCGCTGAAGAATGCAGACGACCTTGACTCTGTGGTGGAAACATTGCAGCAGGCTGTCCAAGTCATTGAAAATACGACCCGTGTCGATGTGCACGATGTCTATGTGGGCATTGCCGGTAAGCACGTCCGTTCCTTGGATACCCAGGGAATCGTGACGCTCCCTATGGGCGAAGTTCGCGAAGAAGACATCGAAAACGTGACGAAGCAGGCAAGTACTTTGCCTACCCAGGCCGGTGAAATTATTCACATTTTCCCGGGCGAATACTCCTTGGACGACGAAAACCATATCCGCAATCCCAAGGGCCGTTCCGGCCGTCGCTTGGGCGTAGATGTCCAGGTGGTGACCGCTCGCCAGAACGCTTTGCAGAATCTTGCCAAGTGCGTGAACCGTGCAGGCCTCAATGTGGCGGGCTTCGTGCTTGAACCTTTGGCCGCTGCCAGTGCGGTGCTGACTAATGACGAACGGGAACTCGGCGTGGCCCTTGTGGATATTGGCGCAGGGACGGCCGACATTGCCGTATTCGTGAACGATTCCGTGCGCTTTACCACCTCTATCGACTATGCCGGAAACGTCATCACCAGCGATATCAGCCGCTGCCTCAACGTGCCTATCGCCCTTTCCAAGGCCGAAGAAATCAAGAAGAAGTACGGCACCTGCACCATTAGCAATCTTATCGAAGACGACGCATTCCCGGTGCCCGCCGTGGGTAACCGTGGAGACGTATCTTGCTCTCGCAAACTGCTTGCCGAAATCATCACGGCTCGCGTGGGTGAAATTTTCTCCATGCTCAATGACCAGCTTAAGGCTCACAAGCTCGATGCAATCATTAACGGCGGCATCGTGCTGACTGGTGGCTGCTGCGCGCTGGAAGGCATCGAAGATGTGGCTTGCAAGGTATTCGGAAAGCCCGCTCGCATTGGCCGTCCCAAGGGCATGAGCGGCATTCAGGAAGCTTACCAGAACCCCTCTTATGCAACGGGTATCGGTCTTCTGTATTATGCGAATAAGCAGTATCGCGAAAAGAAAAAGAGTGAAACGGGAACCCAGATCGCCGTATCTGTCAAGAAGGGCTTCCAGCGTTTCATCGAAATCATCAGGACTTATTTATAACAAACACCAACACTCAACATCAGGGAGATAAACACATGAGTGAAATCGATAACTTCAACCTCGAGGTAAAGTCTCGCATTATGGGCGAGGAACCATCCTTCAACAATGCCAAGGTCAAGGTGTTCGGCGTCGGCGGTGCCGGCGGCAATACCGTGAACCGCATGAAGCGCATGAACATTGAAGGTGTGGAATACTATTCCATCAACACCGATGCAATGGCTCTCGACTTGAGCCTTGCTGACCACAAGATTCTGATTGGCGAAAAGACCACCAGAAATCTGGGTGCCGGTATGGACCCGGAAATTGGCCGTAAGGCAGCAGAAGAAAATCTGGACGACATCAAGGAAGCCATGAAGGGCGCCGACATGGTGTTCGTGACCGCCGGTATGGGCGGTGGTACGGGTACGGGTGCTGCTCCTATCGTTGCAAACATCGCCCGCGAACTTGGCATTCTCACGGTTGCCGTGGTGACCAAGCCGTTCCGCTTCGAAGGTAACGCTCGTTCTTCTATCGCACAGGAAGGCATCAACGCCTTGCGCGCTGCAGTCGATACCATTATTGTTGTGGAAAACAAGAAACTTTTGACGCTCCTCCAGGCCTCTAATCAGAAGGCTACTATGGATGAAGCTTTCAAGATGGCTGATGAAATTCTCGGCAACGCAGTTCAGAGCATTTGCGGCATTATGTTCCGCCATGGCCTTGTGCACGTTGACTTTGCCGATATCCGTAAGGTGATGCTCAAGGGTGGCTCGGCTCTCATGGGTACCGGTTACGCTCAGGGCGAAAACCGCGGTATCATGGCCGCCGACATGGCTCTTGCTTCTCCGCTTCTCGAAGACATCAACATCGAAGGCGCTTCGGGCGTTCTCGTGAACGTTGCTCACGGCGAAAACTACTCCTTGCTCGAACACAGCGATGCAATGGACCACATTTACGAAAAGGTTGGCGAAGAAGGCAACCCGAATATCATTATCGGCGATATCACGGATCCGGCTCTCGGCGACAAGGTTTGCATCACCATTATCGCTACCGGTTGCGGTGGCACTGCTGTGAACCAGCCCAAGCTCAGCTCTGCCGGTTTTGGTTTCGGTAACTTCACCGTTCCGCAGCAGACCTCTCCGGCTGCAGCCCCGGTTCAGCAGGCTCCGGCCGCTCCCGCAGCTGTTCAACAGGCCACTCCGCGTCCGACCGGTTTCAACGTGTTCGATTTCCAGGCTGTCCAGAATGATGCTCCGGAAATGTTCACCCGTCCGCAGTACACGCCCGCTTCTCAGCCGGCTCCTGAAGCGATGACTTCTTCCATTCCGTCTCTGACCGAAACTTCAGTGATGAGATCCGTGAACGCAGCAATGTTCAATTCTCCGGAATTCAACGCTACTGCTCCGGCCGAAGAAGAAGTGGTGTCCCAGGGCTCCGAAACTTCTGAGTTCTCTGCTGTTGCCGAAGAAGACCGCATGAATGGTGGCCGCGGCGGTGTGGAGACTCCGTCTTATGAAGCTCAGCAATACGATCTGCCTGCCTACGCTCGCAATGCCGCTGCTGGCGCTACCATGACAATGGAACGCCCTGCTGCTACCCGTCAGGAAGTTGCTGAAGAACCGGTTGCCGCCGCTGCTCCGTCGGCTATCGATTTCAGCCTGCCTGCCTATCTGCGCAACAGGAACATGAACGCAAACAACTTCTAATGAGTCTTGCTGAAAGAATCAGCAAGATCTGTTCCGCGGCATTCGCCCCGGTGGGTTTTGCTGAATTCCCCAAGAATTAAACACACACACAACGAGTGCGCGAGTGCGCACTCACCACAACACAAAAGGGTCACCTGGGTCTCCCTGCCTGGGTGATCCTTATTATATCCGCTCGTGCCCAATCATACAAGTACTTACCATGAGCACTCGCTCTCGCCTTTACGACCAACTTACGTTTGGTCGTTCCGGCTCACGGTGTTTTTTTAATACATTTACTTTATGTTCTTTCGAAAGATATTGATTGCGCTTGGTTGCTTAATGACCGCTGCGCTGGCAGAAACTTCGGATTCTGTGGCGTACAAGGGCTATTTCCAGATTGGTACGGATTTTAACTTCGGATTTAACGGCGGTCCAACGGATCCGACTTTTGCTGTGGATACTGTGGAACGCTATGGTGGCAATTGGCGTGGGCTTCGTGTGCCTCTTGAAAATGGCCGCAGCTACGAAGAACATATCGAGCCGTTTTTTATGCTGAGTTTCCGTGCGGGCTACAAGAATTTTCACTTCTTGATGGAAGCCCCTCTCCGCAAGGATATCGAAGCTTGGTACGATAGCGACCTCAAGACGAATTTTACGTACAAACCGAGTGAACTCGACATTGGCGTGCCCATTAACGCTTACGCCTTGTGGAATAACCCTGTGGGTTATGTGCAGTTGGGCCGCTTTGACCCCGACTTGAAAGTTTCGCCGAACGATTTGGCTCTTGGTGGAGCTCCTTACCATGACGGTTTGCATTGGAAGTTTAAAGCTGGCGTTTTCCGCTACGACTTCTTGGTGTCTTCGTTGAATGCTTGGCTCTTTGACGATGTCCCGGGCGCTGCAGACGAAACTGGTTGCGTTTACCCGAAGGGCTCCGAAGCGGCAGAACAGAAATGCCCTGCTCCCGGTAAGCAGGCGGCAAATCAGCGCGATCGCATTTACGACGAAAACGTGAAGAACCTGGTGTATCACCGCATCGGTGTCGAAACCAAGCATTTCTGGACTTACGTGATTGAAGAAAGCATGGTGGGCGGCAAGGATTTGGAATTCCGCTCCATGAACCCGTTCATGTTCTTGCACAACAATTTTGCTGGCGGCTACACCAAGGCGGTCACTACGTTTGAACTCGGCCTTACGCCCGCACGCTATTCCAAGTTCTACGGCCAAATCAATATGGAAGACATCAACAGCCCCGTTGGCGAAGATGATGACAAGGGCACGAATCGCAGCATGTTAAGTTACATGGTGGGCTACTACCAAGAAATCCCGACTCGTCGCTTCGGCAATTTCTCGTGGCGATTCGATGTGGTGCGCACTGACCCGCTGCATAACAACGGACGCTTGCCGTTGCTAGAATATTCTAGCCGCCGCCTTTACCGCAGCAACTATCGCGAACAAGATGACCCCGACTACGCCGATATGTATTTTGTCGATTACCCGATTGGTTACCGCCGCGGCTCCGATGCTTTGGATATGTGGTTTGACCTTGGCTGGAAATGGGGGCGCCACAGCGTGAAGCTGACGTATGCGTGGCTGCAGCAGGGTGACAAGGAACTTTACACCGATTACGACGTCGCCATCAAGGAAGAAAAGTCCCCGTCGGGCGTGAAGGAATCGCAGAGCATGTTTGACGCACTCTATTCGTTGCAGTATAACAGCTGGTTTGGTATTTACCTCGGCGGCGGATTCCGCACATACGAAAACCTGGGCCATGACAAGCACGAAGATGGTTCCGATGGCTGGATCCGCTCCGGCATCAAGATGACCTTCAATCCGGTCGATACGAAGTTTTAATTTCCCCTTCAAGCACTAATTTTAAAATAAATTAATGTTTTTTTTTGTTAAATTTTCTCTCAAAATTTTTGGGAGAAGATCAATGGGAAAATATCTTGTACCTCTGTTCGGTGCGGCTTTGTTTTTTGCTGCATGCGGTGATGATTCAAACACTACCTCAATCAATGCGACTGCCGAGACTGTTTCGTCATTCGAAGATGCCGGCAAGTGTGAAAAAAGTATTGTGGGTAAGTTGGAATATGTTGTTGCTGAAGACAGCTTCGCTTACGTGTGCGCTGAATATGGCGAGAAATATAAGTGGTTCAATGTTTCCCAGATTGAGGAAAAATCGGAGGCTTTCAATGTGTGCGACCATAGCTGGGAGGGTCAATACGCCCTTTCGTCTAGGGAGGAAATGCTGTACATCTGCCAGGACGAAGAATGGAAGCAATTGATTCGGCTTGATGGAGAGGATGAAGGGAACGGTGATGAAAAAAAATCTGTCGGCAAGGACTCCAGTAGTTCCGGCGGCGGAGTTTCCAATTCCACGAGTTCAGTTGCCTATGTGGCTCCGTGTAAATCGGAATTAGAAGATAAGTGCGAATATGGAGAACTGGTTGACGAGCGGGATGGCCAGACCTACAAAACCGTCGTTATCGGCTCCCAGACCTGGATGGCGGAGAATCTTAATTACGAATTGGTAAAATCTTACAGATACGGATTCGGGGAAGGCCGACTTTATACTTGGGCGGTGGCTGTGGACAAGACTGAAGAAGAATGTGCCCTTCAACATTGCGACCTGCCTTCGGGAAATATTCGTGGAGTCTGCCCTCAGGGCTGGCACGTGCCGAGCAGAGATGAATGGGAGACCCTTTTCGCTGCGTTAGGCGGTTTTTCAACAGCTTCTTCCAAACTGATATCTACCAGCGGCTGGTACCTTAACGGCAACGGCACCGACGCCTACGCGTTCTCGGCGTTGCCAGCGGGCCACAGGGGCTGTGATGGAAATTACCATGTCTACGGCAGCGGCGCATACTTTTGGAGTTCTTCTGAGTCCGATGGTGAGTTCGACTACGAAGCGTACTACGTGGGCTTGTACAGAGAGGGAGATGGTGGATCGTTTTGGTATGCTGATAAGAGACACGCGTTTTCTGTTCGTTGCATCAAGAACTAGCTGTGAAACGTTTGCCTAGTTTACTTGAACCAGCACTTTCGGGGTACTTTAAGCACTAAGTCTTGCCAACTATATCTATATTATTGGTAAATCAAGGAGTATTTTATGGCAGAAATCGGTACACCTCTAAGTTCTTCCGCAACCAAGGTTCTCTTTTGCGGTGCAGGCGAATTAGGCAAAGAAGTCATCATCGAAATGATGCGCCTCGGCGTTGAAGTGATTGCCGTGGACCGTTACGCCAATGCTCCCGGTATGCAGGTGGCTCACCGTAGCCATGTCATCAACATGCTCGATGGCGCAGAACTCCGCCGCGTGATTGAACTTGAAAAGCCGGACTACATCGTCCCGGAAGTCGAAGCCATTGCGACCGACACGCTCGTGGAACTCGAAAAGGAAGGCTACAACGTCATTCCGACCGCGAAGGCTACCAAGCTCACCATGAACCGTGAAGGTATCCGCCGCCTCGCCGCCGAAGAACTTGGCATCAAGACGAGCCCGTACCGCTTCGCCGACAACTTCGAAGATTTTAAGGCAGCCGTTAAAGAAATCGGCATCCCGTGCGTGATCAAACCGGTCATGAGCTCCTCGGGCCACGGCCAGAGCGTCATCAAGACCGAGGCTGACATCCAGAAGTCCTGGGACATTTCTCAGCACGAAGGCCGCACGGGTCACGCTAGTCGCGTGATTGTCGAAGGCTTTGTGCCGTTCGACTACGAAATTACATTGCTCACGGTTCGCCATGTGGCAGGCACGAGCTTCTTGCAGCCGATTGGCCACCATCAGGTGGGCGGCGACTATCAGGAATCCTGGC
>JAFZOV010000144.1 GCA_017550445.1 Fibrobacter sp. | reverse complement strand
GGCAGTTTCGAGGAGTTCGAGAACCTGAACATCTTCGAGGCGGGCGACGAGAACGCGGCGCTGCTTGCCGTGAGCGTGATGATGCAGGCGGAAACGGACGATACGGGACTTGCAAAACGCATGGAAAAGTTCGCGGACTCGTTTGCGGAAACCGGTAAGTGGAAAGATTCCGACACGAAAACGGCGATTTCGGAATGGGCTATCGAGGCGACGGCGAACGGCATGCTTGATTCCATCCGCAAGAACGTCGAAGCTTGGAACGACGGCGACAAGGTTGCCGCATTCGAAAAGTTCATCGAAGCCTACGCAGACGGCGACAGCGTTGTCTTGAGTAGTTCGTCAAAGAGTCCTGAGTCTGCCGAAGGGTCCAGTAGCAGTTTCTCTCAAGACACGACATACAATGCCGAAAAGAATACTCTGACGGATGCCCGTGACGGCAAGGTTTATAAGACAGTGAAAATCGGTAGCCAGGTGTGGATGGCGGAAAACCTGAACTACGCAACGGAAAAGAGCTACTGCTACAATGATTCGTCAAAATACTGCGACAAGTATGGCCGTCTCTACACATGGGCGGCTGCAATGGACGCCTGCCCCACGGGCTGGCATTTGCCCGGCGAAGAAGAATGGAATATACTTCTCTCGGAGGTGGGCGGACAATCCATTGCTGGCACGGCCCTCAAGTCCCGGAGCGGCTGGCACGATGGCGGCAACGGCACAGATGCGTTCGGCTTCTCCGCATTGCCAGCTGGCCGCAGGGATACCGTCGGCGAATTCACCTGTGATGGCGAATACACTGACTTCTGGACTACCGCTGAGGGCGGTGATGATTTCGCCTACTTCATGTTCTTGTACTACTACAACGAGTATATGCCCCTAGGTGGTGACAGTAAAAACTTTGCATTGTCGGTTCGTTGCTTGAAGGACGCCTCCCCAGCGATTGTATCTGGCTCCAGCAGTTCTTCCGGCGTCACGCCGAAGTCGAGCAGTTCTGTTGAAGTGCAGCCGAACTCTAGTGAAACTGAGTCAAGTTCCAGTAGTGGCGAGGACAAGATGAATTGCTTGGTGCTTTTGGAAGGCGAAACAGACTGGAACTGGAATGTACCGAAGGAATGTCGTTTTAATCCTGATATTGACTATGGCACTATGATCGATACCCGAGACAACAAGCAGTACAAGACGGTGAAGATTGGCGACCAGGTATGGATGGCGGAGAACTTGAACTTTGACCCTGGTCAGGGTGGTTCTGGCGATGCAAAATACGATTGGTCTTGGTGCCACAACAATAAAGCAGAACACTGTGATGTGGCTGGTCGTTTTTATACGTGGGCTGCGGCCATCGACTCGGTGAAACTTGCTACCGATGCGGACAATTCGCTGGACTGCGGCTATGGCAAGGAATGTGGCCTCGATTCGGTAGGCTCAGCGACCTTAATTCAGGGAATCTGTCCCGATGGCTGGCACTTGCCAAACAACGGTGAATGGAATTCCCTGTTCACGGCTGTAGGCGGGTCGGGGAAGGCTGGCACACTTCTCAAGTCCCAGACCGGTTGGTATGGTAATGGCAACGGTACGGACGCTTTCGGGTTCACCGCGTTGTCCGTCGGCCGCAGCTACAGCCATGCCAGTTTCGACTTCGATGGCCTCTACGCTTATTTTTGGAGTGCTACAGAGAACGATAGCAACTACGCCTACGGCATGTACTTGTACTATCGCGGCGACGACGTGGGTGCGGGCCTGTACGACAGCTATAAGAACTACGGGTTCTCAGTCCGCTGTGTGAAGGACTAAAGCTGGGGGGGGCAGAAAAGAGAAAATGGCCTCGCTAGTTTACTAGCGGGGTCTTTTTATGGTTTGTCATTCCCGCGAAGGCGGGAATGACCTTTAAAGTGTTTCCATCCAACGTGACATGAATACGTTATAGACGCTGTAACTCTTGCCGCTTAAATCGCTTTGCTCCAGCAACAGTTCTTTTTCGATGAGTGCTGTAAGAATTTTCTTTGCGGTAGCGCTATTTCCTATACCGTATTTCATTAGGAATGCTCCTGCGGTGGGCTGTTTTACAGAACCTTCCTTAGCTACAGCGATCAAAAATTGCCACTGTTTTTCGGTGAGCAGGTTGCGTCGCTCAATGAAGTTCGGAATTTCGAATCGAATGATACTTGAAATAACGTTTTTTACATCTTCCAACGAAACTCTTTTGGAGTCTCCTGCAAACGCCTGGTTGCATACGAATTGCGTGTAGTAGGTGTGCCGTTTAGTCCAATTCAAGATGAACTCAATGGCTTCGTCATCAATGGATTTACCGGCTTTTTTGAAAAGACTTGCGATGAAAGCCTTGTATTTTTCGGAATCGATTCGATCAATATAGACTGTTCTGGAGCTTTCGTAAAAGGGCTTCTTTGCGTTGGTGAACATGTCTGCCATCAAATGCTTTTTGCTGCCACAGAAGATAAATTTCACATGATGCAACTGTTGAATGTATGTGCGTAGCAGGGCTTCGATATTTGTTTCCTTGAATTCCCTGATTTGCTGAAATTCATCAATGGCGAAAATGACTTGTTTTCCTTGTTTTTCGAGGAAGTCAAAAATGGCTTTCAATGTAGGAGTTTTTTGTGATTCTGTTTGGAAAGAAAACGAAATCTGCGGGCTCCCGGAAATAGGGTCGTAACTAAGGAGCGGACGGACGTTCTTAAGCGCAACGAAGAATTTTTTTATCAGGGAGTCGTTTGCCATAGCGTTTACAATGGCTTCGGATAATATTTTGATAAAGTCATCCAGGTTTTGTGCCGAAAAAATATCCGCGTATATACAGGTGTATTTTTTCTCGCGAAGGTCTTCAAATGTCCTAAAAATGAGTCCGGTCTTGCCGTAACGTCGAGGGGAAATCAACGTGACGTTCGAACCATTGGTCAAAAGGGAAACAATATCCTTAAGTTCTTGTTCGCGATCGCAAAAGTGTTCTTTTGTGGTGTAGGGCTCTAGAGAGAACGGATTTTTCATAATGACCTTATTTAACTTTTAGTAACTTACTTTTAGTAATATACCAAAAGTAAAGTGATATGTCAATAGCAAAATGATTCTTGTGTTCCTAGAATACGAATTGTATTCTTGAAATTGCTGAAATTTTGAAAATTTTGCAGAAATGGTAAAATTTGAACGAAAATGGCTGATTTGTGTCCTGAGTCTTTGAAATTAGGCTATATTTGTATGCATGAAGGAGATCGTAGAATACACAGATTACCGCAAGTTCATCCAGGACTACTACGATGAACGTAAGCGCACTTCTGCGTTTACCTGGCGAGACTTTGCGCGAGACGCGGGTTTTTCGTCTGCGGTTTATCTGAAGTATGTCTGTGAGGGGAAGAAAAACCTGAGCGTAGGGGCTGCAGGTTCCGTAGCGAGTGCTATGGGGTTGGTGGGGTTTGAGCACACGTACTTTGTGCTGATGGTTTCTTACGCGCATGCGAAGGGGGACGAGGCGAAACGGGCCGCGTTCGAAGAACGCTGTGCATTGGCCATGGCTCACAAGGTACGTGTGTTGGGGGACGAAGAGTTCAAGTATTTTAAATCGTGGAAAAATCCGGTGCTGCGAGAGCTTGCGCCGCACATGCCCGGGGCAAAGCCGCTTGAAATGGCGAAGGCTTGCAAGCAGCCGATTACCGCAGCCGAGGTCTCCGAGACGCTCGACTTTTTGCTGCGCGCCAAGCTCCTGAAAAAAGACAAGGACGGCAATTACCACCAGACAGACAAGGCCATTTCGATGGGCTCTGTAGATGCGGTGCCTGTGGCGGCCCGCGATTTGCAACGCCAGATGGCTGAATTCGCGGTCAAGGCGCTTAGCTTGCCGCTTTCGGAACGCGACATGTCTGGCCTTACCATGGGAATCACGCGCCGCGCTTACGAGCGGATCAAGAAGGAACTTGCCGATTGCCGCCGCCGCATTATGGCGATTGTGACCGAAGACGATGACACGGAGCAGGTGTACCGCTTGAACTTGCAGCTGTTCCCGATGAGTGAATGTTTAAAGAAAGACGACAAAATTGCGACAAAAAAGGATGGAGATCATGAAGAGTAACCTGTTTGTTTCGGCGTTTATGGGAATGTCGGTAATGTTTGCCGCATGCTCCAGCGACGATGACGACCGTGTTTCGGGTGGAGTCTCGGAAGATGCCGGCTTTGTGGCCGATGTGGCGGGCGTTGCCCAGAAGGGTCCGTTCGTAAAGGGTTCTGCCGTGACGGTGCGTGGCATCGACTGTAAGACGCTGGAATTCACGGATCAGGTTTTTGAAGGTGCGGTTAAGAGCGACAAGGGTGACTTTGCCCTTGATAGCGTTGCTCTCGATACCTCCTGTGCGGTAGTCGAAGTGACGGGTAAGTACCTGAACGAAGTCTCGGGCAAGAAGTCGAGTGGCGAACTGACGCTGCGTGCGCTGACTGATCTCAAGGATCGCGAGAACGTGAACGTCAACTTGCTCACGAACTTGGAATACGAACGCGTGATGTTCCTTGTGAAAGAAAAGAACAAGACTTTGGCCAAGGC
Organism: Fibrobacter sp.; assembly: GCA_017550445.1. The sequence goes on along the minus strand of JAFZOV010000144.1, from coordinate 43,552 downwards.
GAAAACTCAGGCCGAAAAGGAAGTGCTTGCCGCGTTCGACATCAAGGGCGAAATCGATGAATTCGAAAACCTGAATGTCTTTGAACCGGGTGACGGTAACGCTGCATTGCTCGCCGTGAGTGTGATGATGCAGGGCGATGCCGATGAAACCGCACTTGCCAAGCGCCTCGACAATTTTGACGATTCCTTTGCCGAAAGCGGTGAGTGGAAAGATTCTAAGACGAAGGATGCTGTTGCGGAATGGGTTGCCGAAGCTTCTGCGAACGGTGAACTTGAAACCATCCGCAAGAACCTTGAAGGCCTGGGCTATGCGGATACGGTCCCTGCATTCGAAAAGTACATTCCTGCCGTTGTCACGGATGGCGACAGTGTCATCCTGAGCGAAGTCGAAGGATCTTCTTCCAGTGACGTCATTGCGACCCTCGAAGAGGGGAAGCGATCCAGTAGTTCGGTATCTTCGGCGGACTCGTCTTCTAGTAGTGTCGCCCTGAGCGAAGTCGAAGGGTCTAGTAGCAGTTCCGTAAAGGCGGATGCGGGCAGTAGGTACGATGCGGCTGCAAATACGCTCAAGGACCTGCGCGACGGAAGGACTTATAGAACGACTAAAATCGGTGGCCAAGTGTGGATGGCGGAAAACTTGAACTACGAAACGCCGAATAGCTACTGCTATAATGACAGTGCGAGCTATTGTGATAAATATGGTCATCTTTATGCTTGGAAAGATGCGTTGAATGCTTGCCCGACAGGGTGGCATTTGCCGAGCGTAGAGGAGTTTGTCTCGCTAATCGAACTGGTTGGAGAAAGATGGGAAGCGGGCGGAAAGCTTAAATCAACAACTGGTTGGGATGGAGGACATAACGGCACGGATGACTATTCCTTTACTGCGTTGCCTGCTGGTTTCAAGAATGAGAGTGGAGTGTTCCAATTTGAGGGACGAGAAGGTTTCTTCTGGACTTCTAGTGATGAAAGCAGTAGCTATGCGTATGGCATACATGTGGATACGAACGAGTATGCGGCTACATTCCTTGATCATAAATCTATAAGTAAATCTATTCGCTGTATGATGGATGTTGAGCCTAGTTCCAGCAGTTCTGTTGCTTCGGTGAATTCGTCTAGCAGCATCGAGGTTGCTCGGGTTTGCAATAGAAGAGGTTCGGATGATTGCGAGTATGGAACTTTGACTGATGACCGCGACGGTCAAACTTACAAGACTGTGAAAATTGGCAAACAGTGGTGGATGGCGGAAAATTTGAATTATGCTTCTTTGCAACCATCGGATAGTTTGGATTCTACCAGTTTCTGCTACAATGATTCCTTGAAATATTGCGCAAAGTATGGTCGCCTGTATTTTTGGAGCGCGGCCATGGATAGTGCTGCGACATGGAGCGAAAACGGTAAAGGCTGTGGCTACGGTGTTGTTTGTACTCCGACTTTCCCTGTACGCGGTGTTTGCCCTGCTGGCTGGCATATACCGAATCGTGATGAACTCTATGAATTGGTGCTCGCGGTTGGTGGGGTAAATGATGCCGGAGATGCGCTTAATGCTTCTAGTACCTTGTATGAACAAAATCCTTACGGCTTTTCGTTCCTCCCTTCTGGCCGCAAAAGAATTCCGGTGGCTTATATGGATATTGGCGAGTATATTTATGACGATGATGGCGAGTATGGGTATATATGGAGTTCGACGGATGACTATTGGAATTCGGAAGAACTTTTTATCAGAGATCATCTAGAATATGAACTTGTGGTAGCTTTGTCTGTGTCTAAAGGGGGCGAAGTAGGCTTGCATGGATATGAAAAAAGATCTGGCTACCCTGTCCGTTGCATAAAAGATTAATTAGGTCAAAAAACGCTCCGACCTACGAAAAAGCCCCCGCTAATGCGGGGCCTTTTTCGTATGGATCGGAGTGGCTTAGACTCTGTATTCCAAGAATACAACTTTTGTATTCCAAATTGCTTAAAATTTTATAAAAACATTGAAAATGGTAAAATTTAAAGAAAAATGATGATTTTGTGTTCTAAATTGTTTAAAAAGCCTATATTTGTAGGTGTGAGGGATGCAAAAACACTCCAACAAAGAAGGAAGAAAAAATGAAAAATAAATGGTATGAAGTTCTGGGTGCAGGCCTGCTGTCTGTTACGGCGATGTACCTGTGCACGGCTCTAGTGGTGACTGGATGCTCCGGCGACAACAGCAGCGTAACAGGGGGCGATGTAGCCGAAAACTCCGAAGTCGTGGAATCCGGCGACAACGAAGAAGTTGAATCGTCGGACGTCGAAGAAATTTCGAAGACCGAAAAAGACTCGAAGGCCGAAAAGTCTTCGGATGAAAAAGAATCGGAAGACAAGGAATCTTCGAAAGCGGAAGAATCTTCAAAAACTGAAGACGGTGAATCCGCTAATTCCGAAAAGAAGGAACCGGTCGAATCTGAAGAAGAATCTGTTGACGCACAAGAAAAATTGACGACTCCCGAAGGCGAGGAATCCGCCGAACCCGAGGAATTAGCAAAACCGGATAATGCGGAATCTGAAGAATCGGCCGAACCCAAAGAGCCTAACAACGAAACTGAACCTGGTGAAAACGTGGAACCGAAGGACAATACAGCACCGAACGAAAACGTGGAACCGGATGTTGATAAAAAAGTTGCGCGACATACAAGAGAATGGTACAGGCTTCGCGATACCGTATCTTATTTCATTGCGGAAGAATCTAGGCGAGATGCGAATGCTTTGCAAAAATTAGAAGATAAAGGTTATTCGTTTATTACCCGCTGCAAATGGGACTCCGAAGTCGAAGATTGCTCTATGGATGAATCTGAATTTCATGCCGCTTATAATGGTAATGAAGACGTGATGCATAAGCTTACGGATGCGGGCATTCTTTGGGACGGAAGCGAATGGGATGGCTGGAATCCGATTGAAGATGGTGAGTCTTCTGTGGTTCTGGATACGGTGCTGAGCGCTTGGAGCAATGGTCGTATTTATGTGCATGCTGTGTATAGGGTGAGCTACTATTTGGATTCTGATCCGAATACCGAACATGGCTTCACGCTTGATGTCCCCGTAATGTACATGCGGGTAGATTAGGATTTTTTTCAAAAGGAAGGAAGAAAAATGAAAAACAAATGGTATGAGGTGCTTGGTGCGGGCCTGTTGTCTGTATCGGCGATGTACTTCTGCACGGCTCTGGTGACGGGCTGTTCTGGCGACAACGGCAGCGTAACGGGGGGCGATGCAGAAGAACTCTCCGAAGTCGTGGAATCCGGCGACAACGAAGAAATTGAGGTTTCTTCGAGCTCTGAAAAAGACAAGAAGGCTAAGTCCTCTAGCTCCGAAAAGAGCGAAAAAATCGAATCTTCAAGTTCCGAAAAGGCAGAATCCTCTGACTCTGAAAAGGCTGTTTCTTCGAGTTCTGAAGATTCCAAGGAATATGCGGTCGAGAATAAGGCGTTGAGTGGCGTTGCTCAGAAGGGCCCGTTCGTTGAAGGTTCGGTTTGGGTGGGAGAAGTTAATTGCGAAACATTAAGAAGAACGAGTGGTGACGAAAAGTTTTGGAATGCTCGTATTGATATGGAAAACGGAGTGTACAATGTTGAAAATCTTAACATGGCTTCTTCGTGCGCTAAAATCGAAGTGAAGGGTTATTATCTAGATGAACATACTGGGGCAAAGTCGAAGAAAGAAGTATTGCTGCACGCCTTTGTTAATTTGGAAAATCGCAGTACCGTGAATATCAACGTGTTTACGCAGCTTGAATACGACCGCATAATGTATCTTGTGGAAGAAAAGAAAATGCCTGTGGCGGAAGCAAAGGCTCTGGCGAAAAAAGAAATCCTTGCGCTGTTTGACATTAAAGAAGATGTCGGTGATTTTGCAGACCTGGATATCCTTAAACCTGGGGAAGGCAACGCAGCCCTTTTGGCGGCGAGTGTGCTCCTGACGGCGCAGACGGAATCCGAAAAGAATGCGCATCTTACTTATAATGTAGACTCGTTAAGTAAATCTTATGTCAAAACGGGCGAGTGGAATGCTGAAATGAAAACAAAAATTGCCAATTGGGCTCATGCAGCTAAAGAAAACGGCCAATTGGAAACAATTCGCAAAAATATTGCCGGATGGGAATACACGGAATCGGTTCCCGAATTTGAAAAATATGTAGAAGCCTATGCCGAAGCGTTCTATGATCCTGAAAAGGATGAATCATCCTCGAAAACGCCCGGCCATACGAAGGAATGGCAGGATTTACACGACCTGATTTACCATTATGTTCTTGAAGAGAAAACTCCTGAAACTTTGTATAAAGAATGTTGTCAGGGTGTTTATCGAGATGATAAAGAAACGAATGCTGACGAATATTTGATGGATGAGGACGCCTTTAAAGCAGAGTATGGTGTCGATGATCTTTATAAAGGACGAAGCGTGTTGATACATGATACTAGAATATGGGATGGCGATGAGTGGGACGATCCTCGATATCCGAACGTTCATTATGAAATCTGGCTTGATACCATTTGTGTTGGGGAGGCGTATGAGTTTGATTCGGATAAGATTCGTGCTGTTGCGGGATATGCGATTCGATATACCATTGGGGTGGCCCCGGATGTTGAAGAGCGTACGGCTTATGTAGAAGTCTATGTCAAGCTCAATTCGCTTGATAAGCCCTACATTCCCGCGAAAAAAGAAGACGATTAAAAACGCTTTTGTTTCCTCCATAAGAACAAAAAAAAGACCCCGCGAATGCGAGGTCTTTTTTAAGGGTGGGTGACCGGACTCGAACCGACAACATCCAGAATCACAATCTGGGACTCTAACCAATTGAGCTACACCCACCATGATTGTGAGCCCAAATATAAAAAAGCCACCCCGATTTTCAAGGGTGGCGGTCCAATTTTTTACGAAAAAGCCCGATTTTTAGTCGTTTTTCATCTTGGAGATGATGCGCAGGTAGTTTGCGCGCTTAAAATCGTTGCGGTGTTCTTCGCAGAAACGGGGGTAAATGTACTGCTTGGGGAACACGCGGATAGTGAACAGCTCGTTGCAGCCTTCGAGACAGCACTTGAAGGTGAGGTCCATGGACTCGGTGTAGTTGTGGCGGAAGATGATGTTCTTGGACTCGATGTTGTCCACATCCTTCTTCTGCTTCTGGCGCTGCTTGATGTCGCGGTGCAATTCGCAGTACTTGGCGATCGGGTGGCCCCAGAATTCGCGGCCGCAGCCGGGTTCCTGACAGACTTTTAACTTGATGCGCTTTTTCTTTTTGTACTTAGGTAATTGCATAAAAACCTCGAGTGTTAGACGTAAAGATAGCAAAAAAGAACGTCATTGCGAGGAGCGAACGCGACGTGGCAATCCAAAAACTGTTAAAAAAGCCCTGTTTTGTGGATTTTGGCGTGTATATAAGAGGAACCTTTCAAAAAAAGGATGCTGTTATATGCCCGTTACAAGAAAATCGAACCGCTGCATTTTCCTGTGGATTTTGCTTTGCGGGGCCCTTTGGAGCGCCTTGTTTGGCCTGCTTCTGTCGGCCTGCACTTACGATTCCGGTTGGAGTGGGGGCCCGGAACCGGTACGGATCACGTTTCTGGATGTGGGGCAGGGGCTTGCCGTGCTGCTGGAAAACGGGGGACGGTATGCCCTGTACGACACGGGACCCGACTCCGCCGGACTGGTGGATTCCCTTGCGGCGAGGGGCGTCAAGTCGCTCGACTGGGTGCTGGTGAGCCATTTTCACCGGGACCACGGCGGTGCCTTTATGGAAATGGGGGCGGCCCTGAAGTCGGGTCGGCTCAAGGTGGGGCGCCTGCTGGTGGGGGCGGACACCGCGGTGGGCTTTGTGGGCGATAGCGTTTTCACGGTGGCGCGGCGGTACAAGATTCCGGTGGATACACTGGTCCGCGGCGACACGGTGTTTTTTGCGGAGAATTTCAGGCTGGAATGCCTGTGGCCCGTCAGTTATGGGCGTTTTGGCGAAAATCGGGCCAGCGTGGTGCTAATGGGGGCTATGACGGGGCCGCTGGCAGGGCGCGAAAGTTCGTTTTTGTTGATGGGCGATTTGGATTCCGTGGGCGAAAACCGCCTGATGGAACTTTCCCACGACTTGTCGGCGGATCTTTTGCAGGTGGGGCATCACGGCTCGGCGGGCAGCAGCACCTTGAAGTTCCTGGCGCAAGTGTCCCCCAGGTATGCCGCCATCGGGGTCGGCAAAAACAATCGCTACGGCCACCCCAAAGAAGAGGTGCTAAGCAAGCTCCGTTTTGTAACGGGGGACTCTGCAGCGGTGTACCGCACCGATTTGCACGGCAGCTTCGGTTTCGAAATGTGGCCCGGCGTCGGGCTGGTTGCCCCTGAAGCTATTCCATGAAACCCACGCGGGCCTGGAAATGGCAGCGGTTCGTGGTGGGGCTCTTTTCCATGTCGGCGTTCATGCCGAAGAATACGGCGTGGTGGTTGGTATCCTTGAATCGGATAATGTTCACGTTTGCGCCGAGCGGCACTTGGTTCACAAAATTCAGCTGCAACGAACGGATGCCCCGTTCCTTGATTTCTTCTCTGCTCAAGCAATCCAGAATCCATTCCACGTAGCGACAGTGGTTTACATGGTGGTTCAAGTCCAGGTCGCTATTGCGGGCGTGTTCTGTATAAACTAATTGCGGGTCTTCGCCCATGGGCAGAACTTGCAACATCTCGGGGAGCGCACTCTTTTCGAGCTGGACAGGGAAGGGAAATGGGCTGTTCGAGGGGGGCTCGGCGTAGCCGGTCTTCAGATTCACTAGAATCCAGGACGAAGTACCTTCGGCAAGGGCGTTGCCTTGGCTATCGACAACGGCGTAGTCTTTGAGGACGACTTTGTCTTTGTAGATTTCCTTGATCCAAGTAGAAACGCTGAGGGATTCTCCCATGAGCGGGGTGTGGTTGATGCGGACCTTCATGCGCGTAATGGCCGAGGTGTAGCCCGCCTTCATCATTTGCCACAGGCCAAATCCGTTCCGTTCGGCGTCGGCAATAGCGGCTTCTTCCATGAACTGGAACAGGCGCGACAGTTTAAGCCTGCCGTACTCGTCACAGTCCGAAAAACGGACGGTGAATTTGAGGTCTGTGATTTCGCTCATCATTTAACGCTCCATTTGTCTATTTGCTTTTTTAATTTATAAATTTACAAATATGGATACACCTTTTTTTCGCCCTAGTCATATTCAGATTCCTGCTTTGTCGTCTTATAACGGTGAACTTCGCGTCCCGGGTTCCAAGAGTATTACCAACCGTGTGCTTTTGGTGTCTGCCTTAGCCGATGGAACAACCCGCTTGCACAACTTGTTAAAGAGCGATGATACCCGCTACATGGGTGAGGCTCTCAAGGCGCTTGGAGTCAAGGCCGATATGACCGAAGACTTTACCGAGGCCGTTATTGAAGGCAACGGCGCTCCTATCGATGCTCCTTCTGTTTTGGTGGAAAACGACAACTATGTTGCGGGCCTTTATTTGGGTAACGCCGGTACGGCCATGAGGTCTTTGTGTGCAGCCCTTGCTCTCGGTCGCGGCGTATTCCATTTGAGCGGCGAAGAACGCATGAAGGAACGCCCCATCCGCGACTTGGTTGATGCGCTCCGCATGCTGGGTGCTGATATTGACTATATGGAAACGGACGGGTTCCCGCCGGTATGCATTAACGCCCACGGTCTTAAGGGCGGTTCTGTCACGGTGCGCGGCAATATTTCTAGCCAGTACCTCACGGCACTTTTGATTTGTGCTCCGTATGCAGAATCTCCGCTGCACATTCATGTGGAAGGCGAACTGATTTCTGCTCCGTACATTCTTTTGACGCTCGATGTCATGAAGCATTTTGGCATCGAAGTCAAGCATGCTGACTTGGTGGACTTCTTTGTGCCCAAGGGCGTTTATAAGTCTCCGGGCGACTACATGGTCGAAGGCGATGCTAGCTCTGCCAGCTATCCGCTTGCCGCAGCGGCCATTGCCGGCGGCAAGGTCCGCGTGCTTGGCGTAGGTACAGATTGCCGTCAGGGCGACATTGCGTTTGTGGACGTGCTTAAGAAAATGGGTGCGACTGTGACTATGGGCCCCGATTGGGTCGAATGTGAAGGCCCTCAGGGCAAGCTTAAGAGCCTCGGCGAATTCAATGCTATTGAAATTCCCGATGCAGCCATGACTGTTGCCGTGCTCGCCCTGTTTGCAGATGCCCCCATGACCATTTCGGGTATTGCCAGCTGGCGCGTTAAAGAAACCGACCGCATCGCGGCCATGGCGGCTGAACTGCGCAAGGTGGGCGCCGAAGTCCGCGAATCAACCGATTCCATTACGATTACTCCGCCGGCTCAGTTGCAGCCCGCGACTATCGAGACCTACAACGACCACCGCATGGCCATGTGCTTTAGCCTGGTGGCCTTGGGCGGCGTCCCCATCAAGATTATGGACCCCGCCTGCATCAACAAGACCTATCCGCGCTACTTTGAAGATTTTTTGAAAATTGCCCAGTAACTGATGAATGGTTAATTAGTATCTTAGAATAAAACCCATGAAAAAGCGTATTTTCGGCATAGTTCTGTTTTTGATGAGCCTCGCTCTGTGCGGGACTGCTCAGGCTGTGCCGGAACTGAGGGCCATGCCGACTCCTCCCGACACGCTGGTGCTTTGGGTGATGGACCAGGATATTAATGCGGGTACGGCTCTTCAAAAACTGATGAAAAAGTACACGCGCCAGAGTGGCGTCCCGGTGAAAATCCGCTTCTTGGATTGGGGCTCCGCTTTTGCCGAACTCAACAAGACCTTGGTGAATGAGGCTGGCGAGGCTAACGATTACCCGGATGTGTTGCAGCTAGGTTCCACTTGGGTTCCCTACTTTGCCAAGGCGGGGATGATCACCCCCGTTACGGAGATGCTGGATGCTGTCGATACCAGCCGTTTTTATCCAGAAGCCATGAAGTCGGCTCATATCGGTCGTGATACTCTGGTGTACGCGATTCCCTGGTTCCTGGATGTCCGTGGCTTTTTTGCCAACGAACGCATTTGGCTTGAACTGGGTCTCCATGATTCTGAAATCGAGACTTACCCGAAGTTCTACGGAGTGTTGCGCGCCATTTCAGAAGCGAAGGTCGTCAACCGACAGGGTGTGGAGGTCGCTCCCTTTGAATTTGGCGTCAAGGATGACTGGACCGGTTTCCAGCAGATGTCCCCCTTCCTCTGGAATTTCGGCGGGGACTTCGTGGTTGAAACTGAAAATGGCTATCGCAGCGCCTTGGCGGATTCTCTGACACTGGTGGGCCTTCGCCATTATTTGAAACTGTTGCGTGACCTGGAAATTTCTCCGAATAACTTGAAAGAAAATTCCGCCCAGAGTGCAGACCGCTTTGTGCGTGCCGAGCAGCTGATGATTTTTGGAACCTCGGAACTGATCCGCAAGATTGAATTTGATAACGATATCGGCGGCCTGATGGATAGCCCTCTTGCTAAAGACGGCATTATTACCATTACCGGCCCCAAGGGCCCCTTCGGGAACTTTAGCTTTGTGGGCGGTAGCCACTTGACTCTTCCGAAGAATGCGAACCCCATCAAGCGCAATCGTGCTTACGACTTGTTCCTGTTCATGCTCCGCGCAGACAATATCGACTACTATTCGAGACAGTGCGGCTTTATTCCCCCCGACAGGGGCCTAATTCGCATCTGGATGCAGGACCCCCGCTATAATCACTTGATCGAAGGCCTTGAAAACCATGGCCGCAGCACCCAGAACATTCCGGAATGGAGTGAAATCGAAATGTCGGTAAACGGCATGGTCTCTGCCATTGCGGCAAGCTTGCTGAAAAATGCTCCCGGTGTAAATGACGAAATTGACCGTTTCGTGCTAGAAACGCATCAAAAAATCAACAACATTCTTGGCTACAAGGACGCTGAAGATGCGACGGCTGTAAAAGAACGCATCCGCGCCTCGTTGTCTCTGCTTGTAGATGAACATAAATACGCAAAGGGCCTGGGTGTCGTTAAAGAGGAATCGGAATGGAGCATCCGCCTTATTGTGGTGATTTCTCTTGGAGTGCTTGCGGTGGCCATGATGCTGATTTATGCGTTCCGCATCCGTAAGCACTAGACGAAATTTCGAGAATGATAATGCGTAAAATTTTCTGCTTAGTTTGTTTGCTTTCTACAATTGCCTTGGCTCAATTTGGACTGGATTCTTTCCAGGCGTATGTAGATTCCGTGGTGCCGGGCTCCCGTTATGGGCTTTCTATTCGTTCTGTAAAAACGGGTAAGGAACTGGGAAATATTCGCGGTGTCGAAAAGTTTACCCCAGCTAGCACCCTCAAAACCCTTACTACGGCAGCTGCTGTTCATTACCTGCCGCTGGATTACGCACCTAAGACAGATGTGTCGCTCAATGGTAGCGTTCGCAAAAAGACTTTTATCGGGACGGTCAATGTCCGCGGTGGCGGAGATCCGAATTTTTCGGGTCGCTACTATGCCGATCCGTTCCACATTATTTATGCCATGGCCGATTCTATCCGCGCTTTGGGTGTAGATTCCATTTCGGGTAAGATTACTCTGGATTCTAGTTATTACAAGGGTCCGTGGCGTGCCGAACATTGGCGTAAAAATTTTTATGATGCCTGGTATGGTGCCGAAATCGCTCCACTTGGTTTTAATGACAACTGCACCATGATCCGCTTCAAGCCGGGCTTGAAGGTGGGTGACTTGGCCCGTGCCGAAATTTTGCCCGATGTGGGTTACGTTGTCTTGAAAAATGAAATGGTGACGGTGCCGGGCAAAAAGCGCAAGTGGACTTGGGCTCTTGATTCTGCGAAACCTGAAATTACCATTGGCGGTGCCATCGGTATCGGTGTGGATTCTAGCCAGCTGGTGCTCCCGGTGCGTAATCCGGTGGCTTATTTTAAGGCGGCCTTTATCCATGCCCTTAAGGAACGTGGCATTACTTTTAAGGAACAGAATAATGTTCCAGATGGAATCCAGATTGCTTCTTATTCTTTCTCGGCAGCGCCGTTCCTGAGCATTCTCGATGAAATCAATCAGCGTAGCCAGAACCTGCATGCCGAAACCATCTTCCGCAACATGGGCGCTCAGAAATCGGGTGTGGGTAGCGTCGAAAGCGGTCGTAGCGCCGAGATGAAGTTCCTTGCCGAAGTGGGAATCGATTCTACGGACTTTGAAGTGTGGGACGGCTGCGGACTTTCGCCCAAGAACAAGGTGAAACCTTCTACCGAAACGAATTTGCTGGCCAAGATGGCACGCCACCCGAAGGGTCGCTTTTACATCAACAGCTTTGCTGGCCCTGGAATCGGTACCGGCGGCAAGCGCATGCTGGATTTGCCGTACCCGTGGCTCACTCGATTCAAGACAGGCTTTATCGGAGAAGTCCATGGCCTGGTGGGTTACATTTATACCCTGGATGGCGATACCCTTGCGGTTGCCATGTACTTGAATGAGACTGGCAGAAATTCGGATGCCCAGCTGAAAGATGTGTTGGATACTTTGTGGAGTAGGCTGGTGTACCGCGCCAACGACAACTATTCCTCTCTCATGAGAATGAAGCAGATGTGGCTTGCGGCCCAGAATGTGGCGGGGCTTACCGCAAGGCTTGAATATTTCTCGCGTCTGATGAAGGGAACGCCTTACAAGCTTGGTCCCATGGGCGAAAGCTACATTGACCCCATCGAAAATAAGCCGCTGGTGTACATGGATTCGGTGGACTGCGTGACTTATCTGGAACATGTGCTTGCCATGGCGATTGCGCCTAGCGAAAACGAAATCTTCAACACCCTGCAGAAGATCCGCTACAAGGGCGGCAAAATCGGTTTCGTGAACCGCAAGCATTACCTGCTGGCCGACTGGGTGGGCGAAGGCAAGTATGCCCGCCCCATGCAGGTGCCGGGCGATACGGTGGTAAAGCGCACCATGCCCAAACAGAATTTCTTCAGGGCGAAAAAGATCAAGTACGACATTCCCGATGCTCCCATGGACTTGCGCTACTTGCCTTATAACCGCGCTGTAGAAATGGCCTCCAAACCTTATGAGGGCCCGCTCATGGTGACGGGAGTGGCCTTTGTGGCAAGTGCAAATGACTTGGATGCGACCCATACGGGCTTTGTCGTTTTCCGCAACGGAGAATTCCCCGTTCTGCGTCACGCTGCCTGGAAAAAGCAGGTCATTGAACTCCCGCTGAAAGATTACCTGGCCAGCCGCAAGGGCAAACTCCCCGGCATCACGCTGTTTGAATTCTTGAAGCCCTAAGTAGAGGGCGGGTTATTCCCCTAAATCGAATGCAAGGATCGCGACCAGCTCATGCTCGCCGCCTTCATCGCCTTGCGGACCCTTTTCAAAAAGGGTCCATGCATCGGGCATCCACCCGTAGGTAGCCATGGTCAGCTCCTTGCCGATGGCGATTTCGGCGGCTTCTACTTCTTCCCAGCGCACCGGACCAGTAGGTGCCTTATAGTAGCGCAGCATTCCGAGCGCTTCCATGGATTCCGGATAGTTGTCCACCAGCTGGTAAACGCAGTCCTTGTAGCTTTCTCCCTTCAGGCGAATCACGCGGTATAGGCGCTTGGGGCCCAGGAATTTGGACAGGTCGCCGTGGTGAACGTCTATCTTGGAGCCTTGCCCGAAAAAGGTCATCAGTTCACGGAAAATCTCCGAATCCTCTTCCATGAAGGGGGAGAGTTTTTTGATGAGGGCGTTTACATCGTTCGGGAGCATGCCTAAATAATAGATATTTGAAATTCCGCGGTCTCAATTTTTTATCTTATAGTCAAAATATTTTGAGGTCTTAACATGAAAAACGTAGTCCTTCTCGGTGCCACCGGTTCTATCGGTACTTCTAGCGTCGATGTCATACACCAGCATTCTGATATTTTCAATCTCTACGCCGTTGCCGCCAACAGCAGCGTGGCCAAGGTTGCCGAAATCGTGCGCAAGTACAAGGTGGAACGCGTGTGCATGTTCGACCCGAATGCCGCGAAGGAACTCGAAAAAGAACTGGGCATGAAGGTGCTGGCCGGCATGGAAGGCCTCTGCGAACTGGCCGCCGACCCCAAGGCCGACATCATCATCAACTCCCTGATGGGTGCCGTGGGTTGCCTCCCGACCATTACCGCTATTGAACACGGCAAGCACGTGGCTCTTGCAAACAAAGAAACCATGGTTATGGCGGGCCCGGTCATTTGGGACAAGCTTGCTGAAAATCCGAAGTCCTTCATTACGCCGATTGACTCCGAACATAGCGCCATTTTCCAGTGCCTCGAAGGCGGCAAGCGCGAACACGAAGTTGAATTCCTGGAAATCACCGCTTCGGGTGGCCCTTTCCGCGAATGGCCCATTGAAAAGTTTGAAAACATCACCGTGGCAGACGCCCTCAATCACCCGGTGTGGAGCATGGGCAAGAAGATTACCATCGACTCTGCTTCCATGATGAACAAGGGTCTCGAAGTGCTCGAAGCTCACTTCTTGTTCCACATTCCTTATGACCAGATCAAGGTGGTGGTTCACCCGCAGTCCATGGTGCATTCCCTGGTGCAGTTCCGCGACGGTTCCCTGATGGCCCAGCTCGGCGCTCCTGACATGCGCATCCCCATTCAAGTGGCTCTCACTTGGCCCGACCGCTTGCCGCTGGATACCAAGCGCATCGACTTGCCGACTCTTGCAAAGCTCACCTTCTTCGAACCGGACTTCAACAAGTTCCGCTGCCTCGCCCTCGCCTTCGAAGCTGGCCGCCGCGGCGGTATCGTGCCCTCCATGATGAATGCCGCCAACGAAGTGCTGGTGGATGCCTTCCTCAAGGGTAACCTGAAGTTCACCGACATTCCGCGCCATGTGGAAACCATTATGGCCGGTGCCCCGAACGTAACGGGCCACTTGACGCTGGACCAGGTGCTTGAAGCCGACGCCGAAGCCCGCAGGCTCACCGCAGCTTTAATCAAGTAGTTGTTGTTCTATACAACGCTTAATTCCCTGGAACGATTCGTTCCGGGGATTTTTGATTTATTTTATTAGTATTCCAAAAGGAATGGGGTTAAAATGAATAAAATGGTGGGTGTATTGTGCCTTGTGGCAACGGTTTCGACCTTTGCGCAGGGTTTTGGCGGCCAGCAAGGTCAAGGCAAAATTGAATATTCCGAAAAATTTGCCGATTTAAACTATGTCGGCGATGACAAGGTTTATCATACGCTTGACATTTACTTGCCGAAAGAGGTCAAGGATACTTATCCGGTGGTGATTCACACCTATGGTAGCGCCTGGAGCATGAACAATTCCAAAGGCTCTGCGGACTTGGGAACCATCTGCAATGCGCTCCTGAAAGCGGGGTATGCCGTGGTGACCCCGAACCACCGTTCTGCAGACGATGCCAAGTATCCGGCGCAGCTGCATGACCTTAAGGCTGTTGTACGCTTCTTGCGCGGCAATACGGCCAAGTACAAAATTGATTCGAGTTTTATTGCTATGTCCGGGTTCTCCTCGGGCGGTCACCTATCAAGCCTTGTGGCGACAACCTGTGGCTTGAAGGAAGGCAAGTCTGGCACCGTGACGGTGGACTTGGTAGGTGACTTAGGCAATTATACGCAGTATAGTAGCTGTATTGACGCTGCAACACTTTGGTCGCCTCCGACGGACATTTACACCATGAATCCTATCAACAGCTTCATGGGCAGCGGAACTTTCGAAGGCGCCTTCATCGGTGTTGAACGCGAAGGGAACAAGGACAAATGGATGGTTGCCAGTTCCCCCTACTATGCCAGCGAAGACGATCCGCCGATCATTATGTTCCATGGAACAAAAGACCAGATTGTGAATCCGGAACAGAGTCAGGAACTTTACGATTCCCTTAAAAATCATAATGTGGTGACGGAGCTGGTCTCGGTGACAGGTGGAACCCATGGTGGCAACGAAATGTACGTCTCCGAGAATTTGGACAAGATGGTCAGTTTCTTTGATACTGCCCGTGAAGCCAAGGCGCAAAAAGCCCTTCTGGATTCGACGGCGGATTCCTCCAAGACGGATTCTACGGTTACGGATTCTCTGGATAACGATTCGGTGGTGACTCGCTTGTCTTCGAACTGGAAACAGTTGGCTCATGTCAGCTTGATGGGCGACAAACTGGTGGCCTTCGGGAACGGGGGAGAATACCGTTGCGCCATCGTCTCCATGGATGGTGCCACTGTTTGGAGGGGTCGCTTCCGTGGGGCTCTGGACCTGTCCAGGCTTTCATCGGGGCATTACGCCATTGTTGTAACATTCCCATCTGGAATACAAAAAAGCCTGAAATTCTCGAAAAAGTAATACATTGGGTACACTTGTATCCAGTTTTGGCGGAAAAGGGACCCCTTTCCCGCCTTTTTTGAAATATATTTGTGAAAAAATGGATGTTATAAGGAGTGTTTGAGATGCTCAAATTTGGTATAGCGATGCTTTCCCTGGCGACAGTTGCCTCTGCCGCTACGGCCTATATTAACCAGGTGGGTTACCGCCCCGGCGATATCAAGGAGTTCGCCCTGACCGACGCTAACGGCACGGTGGAAATTACCGATGCTTCGGGAACTGCGGTACTCACGGTGACCCCTTCGGTAGCCTCGAATTGGAGCGCCAGCGGCCAAAACGTGCAGCTGGTGGATTTCTCGGATTTGAACACCCCGGGTACCTATAAGATTAAGGTAGGTGGCCAGGAACTCCGCCAAGACCTTAAAATTGCCGCCAATACCTATGTAGACGTGGTCAAGGCCTCCTTGAAGTGGTACTACTACCAGCGTGCCTCCATGGCTTTGGACGAAACCTATGCCGGTCAGTGGAAACGTGCCGCAGGCCATACCAATGCCAGTTCGCAGCTCCATAACTCTACCGGCGAATCCGGCTCCATCAACTCTACAAAGGGCTGGTACGATGCTGGCGACTATGGCCGCTACATCGTGAATTCGGGCATTACTACTTATACGCTCCTTTCTCTGTACGAACATTTCCCCAACTATTTTAATACCCTCAGGTGGAATATTCCTGCCGACGGAACCCTGCCGGATCTCCTTGCCGAAATCAAGTGGAATCTGGATTGGATGCTGACCATGCAGGCCTCCGATGGTGGCGTTTACCACAAGCTCACCTCTCTCGGATTCCCGGGCGACGTGATGCCGGCGCAGGATACCGACCCCATTTACGTGATTGGCAAGGGCACTGCCGCTACCTTTGACTTTGCAGGCGTCATGGCCGTGGCTGCCCGCGTGTACAAGCCTTTCGATGCAACTTATGCCAGCAAGTGCCTTGAAGCAGCCAAGAAGGCTTACGCTTGGGGTGCCCAGAATCCGAACAAGGCTTACCACAACCCCACCGGCGTGCAGACCGGTGAATATGGCGACAACTGGCTAGAAGATGAAAAGCTCTTCGCTTCTACGGAACTCTTCGTGACTACCGGTGATGCATCCTACAAGCCCGATAGCGCCTCGGGAAATATCCCCAGCTGGGCCGATGTGGGTGGCCTCGCTACTTACGGTATTGTAACCCATGCCCCCGAATTTGGCAATGTGGCCCAGGCGGCAAAGGATAGCTTGCTGAAGGTGGCCGACGTCTTTGTGGCCCGTGCCCAGACTGGCTTTGGTGTGGTAATGGCCAAGAACGATTTTGTGTGGGGTTCCAATGCAGTGGCCGCAAACCAGGGTGTTTGGCTGTTGCATGCCTACTACATCACTGGCGAAAAGAAGTATTACCAGGCTGCCGTCAAGGTTCTGGATTACCTGCTGGGCAAGAACCCGCTGGATATGTCCTTCTTGACCGGTTACGGCACCAAGACTCCCATGAAGCCTCACCACCGCCCCAGTACTTCTGACAAGATTACGGCCCCGATTCCGGGCATGCTCGTGGGTGGCCCCCAGCCCGGTGGCGAAGACATCGGCTCTGAAACCTGGGAATGCAAGGATTACAGAACGGGCAATGCGGCAACTTCTTATATCGACAACAATTGCAGCTATGCCACCAACGAAGTGGCTATCAACTGGAATGCACCCTTTGCCTACCTCGCCGGTGCTATCGAAGCCATGAGCAATGGATTCATTCCCGCCGTGGCCGGTGTTGCCAGCATCGAGAAGCGTCCGTTGACCTCTCGCAAGGTTAACGCCGAGGCTGCTCCGCGCCTGCGCTTTGCCAACCAGAAGCTCTTCGTCGAAAAGAACGGCAAGCGCTTCAACCTGAATGGTCATAGGATTAAGTAAAAGGTTGCTAGCTTTGAATTAATTGTAATTGTTAGGCGGACTTTGTTCCGCCTTTTTTGTTTACATTCCTCATTCCACACCCCACATTCCACATTACACATTGCTTTAGTATATTTACCCCGAGAGGTTTTTATGAAAAATCATTTTGCTTTTGCCGCCTTGGCGGGTTTAGCCTGTTGCGCCACTTCTTTTGCCGCGCAGAACGTCGTTCGCGTTGATGACAAGCATCCGGGAATCGTCATCAACAAGGACAACATGATGTCTGCGGACTTGGCTATTTGGAATCCG
This sequence comes from Fibrobacter sp., assembly GCA_017550445.1. The sequence goes on along the minus strand of JAFZOV010000144.1, from coordinate 26,054 downwards.
CCTAGCCGCTATTACGACATGACCCAGGCCCTTGTGGATGGTGGCTACACCCTGTTCCGCTTCCCCAACGGATCGCTTTCCAATGATTACCACTGGAACGGTATCGGCAGTTACGACAGCACGGGCCTCTGGACCCCCGACGAAAAAAAGTGGGCTCGCGGCTTCTTAGGTGAAACCATTTATCGCGGCACCACCAAGGACAACTACGGCTTTGTGCGCCGCAGCCACCTGGCCGACGACAACATGGAAACCATGTGGTGGGGCGAAATTTTGGACCCCGTTGATCCGCCCTGGATCGTGGTGGAATTCCCCGAAAAGATGAACCTGGATTCCTTGCAGATTGACTGGGGAAACCTCCGCCCCAAGGCATTTGAATTTGCTTATTGGACTGAAGACTACGCCGAATATCCGGGCGTGCATCAGGCCTTGGAAAACAAGTTGAAGGTAGCCGGGACCGTCAAGGTCAATGGTGCTACCACCAAGTACAAGTTCAAGCAGCTGCGTACCCGCTATGTGGCTATACGCTTCAAGACGTCCGATTTGCCCACCAAGGGCGTGCAGATTCGCGAAATGAAGCTTTATAGCGGCGAAACCGACCTGCTCGGCGGTAACAACTACAAGTTCTACGCGATGTCTACCCGCAACGGCGACAAGGCCCGTACCGACTGGACCGACATCAAGTGGGATTTCGAAGAATTCATGAAGTACATCAAAATGCTTCCGAACGCGAAGGCTGTGATTTGCGTGAATGCAGGCACGGGTACTTCGAAGGAAGCTGCCGCCTGGGTGCGTTATGCAAATAAAGTAAAGGGCTACAACATTAAGCAGTGGCAAATCGGTAACGAACTCGACGGCGAATGGGAAGAATCCGGCCCGATTTCGGCAAGGCATTACGCCGCGCGATTTCTGGAATACGCCCGCGCCATGAAGGCGGTAGATTCTACCATCATTTTGCACGGCCCGCTGTTCAGCACGCACAAGATGACGCAGAAGGGTGCCGGCTTGCTCGATGGCAAGTACTGGATGGAAGAATTCCTGCGCATCGTGGGCGAGGCCGAAAAGAAAGACGGCAAGCGCTATCTCGATGTTGTCGACTTGCATAATTATCCGTACTGGACGCCCAACGAACCGAAACCTGCCGAAATGCTCAAGGCCATGCTCGACGTGGGCCCGAATATGGATACGCTCAATGTGTGGATGAAACGCCATCTCGAGGGCGAACGCGGCGTGTTCCTTTCGGAATTCAGTACCTGCGTGCAGGGCTTTAGCCTGCTTATGGATTACCCGCAGGCTTCTGCCGTGGCAAGCATTTTTGCGCAGCACGCCATGCGCTTTGGCAACCGGTTGCAGGTGCTCCCCTGGGATGCCTTTGGCAACGTGTTCAAGGGCCCCGATGACACCTGGGGCACTATCAGCATGACGGCCCTCGCCAAGGAAGGCTCCTGGAATTACTGGAAGTCTCTGGAACCCACCGCGGAATATTATGGTCTCTACATGACCTTCATGGATTTCTTGCAGGACGGCTACGCTGTAATGCCTGTTGAAAGTACGAACCCCGATATTGCGGCCTATGCCATTGGCAAGGGAGATTCGGCTCGCGTGCTGTTGGTGAATTTGTCCGGAGCAAAGCAGGTCGTGCAAATTGATCGCGCAAGTAAAGCTTCGGATTTGGTGCGTACGCAGGTTGAAATCTTTGGTGAAGATCAGTTCAAGTGGGTGGGAACTTCGCAGAATGCCTACCCGTATCCGAAAATGGGCCCGAGCGGTCGCCGCTTGAACCCCAGCAAGAGTAAGGATGTTGAAATTCCTCCTTATGGGCTCGCAGTTGTACAAATTAATCCGAAGGTGGTGGGCCTTGACGCAGCGACTAAGGATAAGGCTGCAAAGCCGGTGATTCTTGCCGCGGCTCTTGAAAAGAAGGTGCTGATGGCGGGCGATACCATCGACCTCTTTGTGACGGCGACCCAGCCGAACGGCCAGCTGACAAATGGCTCCGTGACCGTGAATAACTGGGGCAAGCAGGGTGCCTACGAAGTTGCTGTAACCCCCGATGACGGCAAGTGGAACGCTTCGATTGAAAGCTTCCATGTCACGATTCCTGTGCCGGCTGACATGCGCTCTGCCGCCCGCACCGTTCGCGTGGTTGTGCAAGGCCTTGGCGGCAAGGTGACTGCCCTTGAAATCCCGTTCCGCGTTCGCGGCGCTTACCGCACCACCAGCGTGATGCAGAATTTCGACAACGGCCTCGATGCCGTTGACTGGTTCCCCGTGGCAAACGGCGACAATGCCACCGCCATCGAAGCCAAGGTCTTTAACGGTGCTCCCCCGCACGGCGGCTTTATCCGTCACGACTTTGTAATCGAGCAGCCGCCTACACAGGGCTGGCCGAACTTTGCGGGCGCCTACTACGTGATTCCTCCCGAAGTCAAGAAGTCCGTCGGCATTGTATTCGACTACGCCACGAACCATAACAATCCCGACGGCTATTTCGAGGTGCAAATCGCCAGCGAACAGGTCAAGGACTACGACGAATTCATGGTGCGCCTGAAAAATACCCACGGCAGCTGGGTCCGCGATACCCTCATCTGGGAAAACATGAAGCAGGAAGGCTGGGGCAAGACTATCCCGCAGCTGGACCCGAAGCAAATCAAGAACTTCTCCTGGCGCGCCCGCTACAGCGGCAAGGGCTACATCAGCCTCGACAACATCTACCTGCTTGGCGAAGATGGCACCGAAGTGCCGATGCCCAGGGGATTGAGAAGATTGAGATAATAGAAATGCCCGCTTACGCGGGCATTCTCTTTTTTAAAGGCTGTCAATCACCTTGTTGAACGCTTCGACCGGGCGTAGCCACTTCTTAAGCAGCTCGGCCTTCGGCAGGTAATATCCGCCGATGTCGGCGGGCTGTCCCTGTTCCTTGGCGTAGGCCGCGACGATATCGGCTTCGCTTTCGGCGAGGGCCTTAGCGACTGGCGCGAACTTGGCGGCAAGTTCGGCGTCTTCCTTCTGGGCGGCGAGAGCTTGCGACCAGTAGAGGGCCAAGTAGAAGTGCGAGCCGCGGTTGTCGAGTTCGCCGATCTTGCGGGCGGGTGTGCGGTTGAATTCGAGAATCTTGCCGTTTGCTTCGTCGAGCGTGTCGGCCAGGATTTTCGCCTTCTTGTTGCCGGTGGTAGAGGCGACTTGTTCGAAGGCGGGCACGAGCGCGAAGTATTCGCCGAGCGAATCCCAGCGGAGGTAGTTTTCGGCGAGGAACTGCTGCACCTGCTTGGGGGCAGATCCGCCCGCACCTGTTTCGAAGAGGCCGCCGCCAGCCATGAGCGGCACGATGCTGAGCATCTTAGCGGATGTGCCCACTTCCAAAATCGGGAAAAGGTCGGTGAGGTAATCGCGCATCACGTTGCCGGTGACGCTGATGGTGTCGAGGCCGGCCTTCGCGCGGGTCATCGTTGCGACGATGGCGTCCTTCGGGCTCATGATCTTGATGTCGAGACCGGAGAGGTCGTGGTCCTTCAGATAAACATCTACCTTCTTCTGGATTTCGCGGTCATGGGCGCGCTGCGGGTCGAGCCAGAAAATTGCCGGCGTGTTAGAGACGCGAGCGCGCGTGACGGCGAGTTTGACCCAATCGCGGATGGGAGCGTCTTTCGCTTGGCACATACGGTAGATGTCGCCAGCTTCCACATCCTGCTGCAATAGCACTTCGCCATTTGCATTCACGGCGCGAATGACGCCCTTTGCCTTGGCGATGAAAGTCTTGTCGTGGCTACCGTATTCTTCGGCGCCTTGGGCCATGAGGCCGACGTTCGGCACGGTGCCCATGGTTTTCGGGTCGAAGGCGCCGTTCTTCTTGCAGAATTCAATCGCGGCTTCGTAGATTCCGGCGTAGCAACGGTCCGGGATGCAGGCCTTGACTTCTTGCAGCTTGCCTTCTTTGTTCCACATGCAGCCGGAGTTGCGGATCATCGCGGGCATCGAGGCGTCAATGATGATGTCGCTAGGCACATGCAAGTTGGTGATACCCTTCGCGGAATCAACCATGGCCAAATCCGGGCCGGCAGCGAGCGCGGCGTCAATAGCGGCCTTGACTTCGGCTTCCTTCGCATTGCCTTCCAAGCGCTTGTACAAATCGCCGAGACCGTTGTTCGCGTCGATGCCGAGTTCCTTGAACAGGTCGGCGTACTTCACGAATACATCTTTGAAGAATACACGCACAAATGCACCGAACAGCACCGGGTCAGAGACCTTCATCATGGTCGCCTTCAGGTGCACCGAGAACAGCACGCCCTTCGCCTTGGCGTCAGCCATCTGTTCGGCAATGAATGCTTCGAGTGCCTTCATACGGAGCACGGTAGCGTCCAGAATTTCACCTTCCAAGAGCGGCTTTGCGGCGCGGAGTTCCGTCACGGCGCCGGCTTCATCGACAAATTCAATCTTGAACGTGTCGGCCTTCGCAAGCGTAATCGACTTTTCGTTGCCGTAGAAATCGTTCGCTGTCATACTCGACACGTGCGTCTTTACCGATTCGTTCCATACGCCGTTGCTATGCGGGTTGTTGCGGGCGTAATTCTTCACGGCCTTGGGGGCGCGACGGTCGGAGTTTCCCTGGCGAAGCACCGGGTTCACGGCGGAACCCTTCACCTTGTCGTACTTGGCGCGAATTGCCTTTTCTTCATCGTTTGCCGGAGCGTCCGGATAATCGGGCACGTCAAAACCGTTCTTCTGGAGTTCTGCAATCGCGGCCTTGAGCTGCGGCACAGACGCCGAAATGTTCGGAAGCTTGATGATGTTTGCACTCGGGTCGAGTGTGAGCTTGCCCAGAAAATCGAGGTCGTCGCTCGCCTTGCCGAATGCGGCCAGAATGCGGCCCGGCAGGGAAATGTTCTTGGTTTCCACATCGATGTCGGCGGTTTTCGCGAACGCGCGCACAATCGGGAGCAGGGATTGAGTCGCCAAGAACGGCGACTCGTCAGTCAGAGTATAGTAAATCTTAGTATTCATACAGCGCCAAAAATAGAAAAATACAGGGCGCTATATGGATATTCATTTGCCGTACGGCTCTATCTAATTAAGGACATCTCCTTCAGAAAAGCGTGAAATGATGGTGTCTTGTTCGTTGTCGAAAGGGGCGTACCTTAGGGAATCTTCGATGCAGGCGTTCTTGGCTTCTTCTAAGAATATTTCGGTTGCGGTGTTTGCATCCATTCCCTTCGGTGCTGGCATCGAACATGCAAAAGAGGTTGGTTCAACATAGCATTCGGCGTTCATATAATTGTTAAAGATGTTGGATCCTAAATTTTTGAAATAGCCGTTGGATTCTTCACAGGATTTTTTGAACTGTGCTAAATATTCAGGGCAACTGACTCCATATCCCCAATAGCCGCCGTCTACAATTGTCTTAATAATGACGGAATAGCCTTCAATTTGGACAAACTTAGATGCAGTGTAGAGTGATATGTAATCTTCACGATAGCTAAGTTGATCTTTAAATGTGACAATGGCGTCTTCTGGATAGGGCGTAACGGTGCATTTGTTGCGCTGATCCTTGCTAACGTAAGTTTGTGTAGGCCCGGGGTTAGCGTCTGTTGAGAACTGTAAATGGACAAAATCCATAAAGATTGTATCGGGTAAATTTGCAAGGGAATCATAGTCGCATAATTGTGGATAGTATGGCGAAATGTCAATCAATGTTTCTACAGCCCTTACTAGAACGGAAATTGGCATTTTTGTCGATGGTGTGTCGACAATGTCAATTGGGTCGGAGTTTGCTATTGGTGAGGAACTCGGTTCTGTGGTTGCTCCTGCTGTACTTGGGTCGTCTGAACAGTAAACGCAAATGGCGACTATCCCTGCAATAATTATTCTGTATAGATTTTTCATGTTAAGCCTCCTTCCCTTTAGTCAGCGGAAACAATTGCAAATTCAATCGATAGACTTTATCGTAATCTTTTTCTTTAGCAGCCATGGCAACAACTTGTTGCCGCAGCAATTCCAGTTTTTCGACAAGCCACTGGTAAGTGGTTTCGGATAAGCCGAGCGTCACGCCTGCGATATGACGCTCTTTTGGCGGAACCTCGTCAATGGCGGATGTTGCAAACTTGGACATTTGTCGGTTCATGGAACGCAGCGCGAGGGGAATCGCCTCAGAAGACCCTGTCACCACCTTTTCGGTTTGCTCGTAAGTGTCTTCGCCGGTCTTTTTCAAAAAGTCCGCATGCGTCATAAAGTCTAGAGCGTAGCGGACATCTGCAGCGCTCACTACTGGGTAGCACTGCCGTGCGAGTTCCAGCGGTTTTGCGCCGGGCATGATTGGCGCAAGTTCTCGCATCACCGGGTTTACCCACGATTGAAAATATTGAAATGCTTCGGCATCAACAATGTGCAGGCGATTTTCCTTCGCTATTTTTTGCATCTCGTTGAATGCTTGCAATTTCTTTTCGTCATTCTTGGCGTCTCCAAAACGCACCATCGCGTAAAAGTAGTCGCGGTCAATTCCTTCGAGGCCCATGGCGTCGGCAACGCCTTCAACCCCTTTTTTGCTGACTCGACTTTTCCCTTCGCAGACGAGCTTGAGGTAGTTGGGCGAACTGAATCCTGCCAATCGCGAAAATTCACGCCAAGAAAACAAAGAACTGCGCTTGCGTTCTTCATAATAATCTTGCATGTACTTTCGATAATCTTGGTAAGACGTGATCGGTTCCATGCCTATAAATTATATTTTAAAATTGCTCGGTGCAATACGTTTCATAATACAAATGTTAGAAATTTTGTAAAAAATGAATAATTTTGCAGTTTTTATAAAATTATTATAAAAATATGATACGCTGTAGCGACGCTTCTCTATTCTTTTGAACTGTTGACTGCAATTTCTGTAAATTTTTAGCATGATTGTCCTGTAAAACCTTAATATTCGCCAAAATGTGGACTAAAAATAAGATAGCCGGATTACCGCTTTAGGCGAAAATAACGTAGATTTAAAATGGATGTTCGGGAAAATCCCGTAAGAATGAGGATGCTATGAGTGTTTGGACAAGATCGTTGATGATCGGTGTTTTAGGTGCGCCGCTGATGGCAACGACGTTTGTTTTTGCCGATGCCTATGAACCCCCTGCAACGGCGGTTTCTAAAATCAATAGTTATCGCAGCTATTCGGAACTCACGAGTGCTGCGAGCGGCATGGATATCGACCAGTACACCTACAACATGACCACCTGGCAGATTGACAACGGTGGCTTTTTCAAGGCGATGGCCGACAGTTACAAGAGTCCTTATTCGGGTGGAGACAAGTCCCCCGGTTGGAAGTCGGCAACGGGTGGCTATGTTGGCACAATCGATAACGATGCAACGGTGCAAGAAATGCGCCTGCTGGCCGTACGTTACAAAGAAACGACCAATGCAAATTACAAGTCCGCATTCAAGACGAGTTTCAACAAGGCCGTGAACTTTTTGCTCACGATGCAGCGTGCTTCGGGCGGACTTCCGCAGGTGTGGCCCAAGCGTGGTGAATACAGCGACCACATTACGCTGAACGATAATGCCATGATTCGTGCGATGGTTACGATGATGGACGTTGCGAACAAGACTTCGCCTTTTGACAGCGATATTATTGACGATGCGACCCGCTCTAAGATGAACGGTGCGCTTGAAAAGGCAATTGACTATTTGCTCAAGGCGCAAATTGTAAATAACGGTACGCCTACGGTGTGGTGTGCCCAGCACGATACTGCAAATTATGCTCCGCGTTCGGCACGTGCCTACGAACTGGAATCTAAGTCGGGCAGCGAATCTGCCGGTGTGGTGTGGTTCCTGATGAATTGGCCGAACCAGACCGAGGCGATTCAGAAGTCTATCAAGAGCGCAATCGCTTGGTACAAGAAAACGAAGGTGACTGGCCTCTACTTCAACAAAAAGCAGGGCCGTTTCGAAGAACGCGAAGGCAGCGTGCTTTGGTACCGCTTCTATGAGGTCAACAACGACAATTACTTCTTCTGCGACCGCGGCGGCGCAACTACCAAGACGCAGGACTTCACGAAGATTAGCGAAGAGCGTCGCACGGGCTACCAGTGGGCGGGCGATTACGGCACGGCACTCATCAATACGGAAGCCGCGTACTTGACGGCACTTGAAAAGTCCGCTGGCACTTATGTGGAGCCGCCCCCTCCGGCAGTACTTTGCGGGAACGATACCTGCAAGGCCTCCATCGACGGCGTGAAGTTCATCGACATCAAGGGCGTGAAGGAAGCGAGCAATACCGGTTTCACGGGCGAAGGCTACGCGAACGTGGATAACGAGAAGGGCAGCTACGTGACCTACGGCGTGACCGCGGCAACCACAGGCAAGTACACTCTGTACATCAGCTTCGCGAACGGCGGCAGCTCCGCCCGTGGCTACAGCATCAGCGTAGGCGACAAGACGCTCATTGAAGACGGCAGTATGGAATCTACCGGTGCTTGGACTACCTGGAAAACGCAATCCGTCGAAGTGGAGCTCGATACGGGCTACAGCGAACTCAAGTTCGAAAGCCTCTCGAAAGACGGCATGGCGAACATCGATTACATCGGCTGGATGAGTGCGGATTTGTACGCGGGTAAAAAAGATCTTGGCAGCGAAGGTGGCGACTCTACGACTGCAATCGGGGCTCGCGCGGTGCAATCTGCGCCGGCAAAAACTGCTGACCGCTACTATGTAGATTTTGGCGGCAGCAATACCCCCGCCGGTGTGTACCTGAAGAAGTCAAACGGGAAAGTGTTTAATATCAAAGGTGTGAAGAGGTAACTCGCAAAGTGTCATCCCCGCGCAATCCAGCATGTCTTCCCGGCCTCGATGATATTGTCATCCCCGCGCAGGCGGGGATCTCCCTTATTAGAAAAGGAGGTCCCCGATCAAGTCGGGGAAGACAGAGTGAGAGGAACGGAGAAGACAACGAAAGAGGAAAAAGAATTTTTATGATGATGAAAACTTGTAAATTTCTTCTTGTAACGACGCTTGGTTTGGCGGTGTGTTCTTCCGCGGTTGAAAAACGCAAGATTGATTTTGTCGTAGGTGTCGATGGCGACTTTAAGGCGGCCTTTGCGGCAGCGAGTGCTTCGGGTGCGTCTGCGTCCAAGCGTTTTGTGATTTTTGTGCCGGATGGCGAATATGACCTCACCAATCTTACTGCGGATCGTCACGGCAAAACGACCGTGAGCGCCTCGTATCTCTCCATCATCGGTCAGAGCCTTGAAAAGACGATTATCGCGAACAAGACCGATACCGAATCTATCGGCCATACGGCGACGCTGTATTTTCCGAAGAATAACGAAATGTATCTGCAGGATATCACTCTGCAAAACAAGAGTACCGCTTGTGGACAGAGCGCCTGCCGCCAGGTGGCGTTGCAGCAAAACGAAGGTGACAAGTACATCTACAAGAACGTACGACTCTTGAGCGGTCAGGATACGTACTACACCAAGAAGGGCCGCACCTATTGGGAAGGCGGCGAAATCAATGGTACGGTCGACTTTATCTGTGGTGGCGGCGATGTGCTTTTCGAAGGCACTAAGCTTGTCGTGACACGAAGTGGCGGCTATATCACGGCGTCGCAGAATCCGGGCGACTGGGGCTATGTCTTCAATAATACGACGATTAGCAGTAGCTATAACAAGGATTTTTATTTGGGACGCTCTTGGGGACATGCCAAGACTGTTTTTCTGAACACGACGATGCAGGCGGAACCTAAAGCGGAAGGCTGGGGCCCTGACATGAATTCTGCACCACAGGTTTTTGGCGAATATAACAGCAAGAATGCTAGCGGTGGAACCATCAATACGAGCCAACGAAAAACCTATTTTAACGGCGGTAAAGACGCCTCTACCGCAACGACGCTCAAGACGGTCTGGAGTGCAAGCGATGCCGCAAAGTATACGCTCGCAAACGTGATGGGCGGTTCCGATGGCTGGGCTCCGAACAAGCTCACGGCGCAGGTGAGTGCTCCGAAAATTGAGCAAGAAGGCGCAGAAATCGTCTGGGCCGATGATGATAACGCTCGCGCCTGGGTGGTGTTTGTAAACGGCAAGTACAAGGCGAATGTGACTGCGCCTAGTTTCTCGCTCGATGGCGTGGCAACGGGTTCTAAGATTACGGTGCGGGCCGCAAACAGCATGGGCGGCCTCGGTAGCTATTCCAACGAAGTTGCGACAGTCGAAGCGAATGTGACTTATTACAAAGTAACGATTGGTGATGCAATCGGTGGCAAAGTCGAAACGAATTTCTCGGGCAATAAGGTGGCCGAAGGCAAGAAGGCGACCTTTACCGCGGTTCCGAACGCTGGCTGGACTTTTGACGGCTGGATTTTTGGCGGCAAGAGCGGAAAGAGCGTTGCCGATCTCGGCCTCGACGGGAGTAAGGCAACTCTCGAAATTACCGCAGATCGCGACATCGAACTCACGCCGAGCTTTATCGCAAAGGGTACGACGGTGTTCCAGGCCGAAGACGGAATCATCACGAATGCCGCCGTTGAAAGCAACAATGCTGGGTTCGAAGGAACGGGTTTCGTGAACTTTGGAGCTGGCGACTTGAGCATGATACAGGTCCCTGTATATGCTGATGTCGCGGGCGAGTATAAGGTCGAGATTCGCTATGCGAACGGGAGCGGCAAGGCGCGCAACCTCGCGGCTGCGGCTCCGGGAGTTTGCAGCGCTGGAATTGATGGTTGCAAGAGTGCAGAAACGCTCGCGTTCGAGCCGACCGAAAACTGGACTACCTGGGAAACGGTTTCGATGAATGCGAAATTGCCTCAAGGTGCAGGTTTCTTTACCTTTGCTACAATTGGTGGCAATGATGGCCCGAACTTGGACCAGTTGGAATTCACTTTGGTTAAGGCTGACGAGACAACTTCTGTTCGTGGGTTTGTAACTCCGCACCTGCAGATAACTCCCATGACTACTCGCGTACGCCTGTTTACTTTGACGGGCCAGCTGCTGCGCGAAGGCTCTTCGCTAGAAACGGAAAACCTTGCTCCGGGTTTGTATTTGCTGCAACGGGGTGACGGTTCCATATTCCGCCAGCAGATCATCCGCGTGAAGTAGGGTGCCTACGGCACAGTTATTTTGCCCTTCGGGCAAGTTACTAGTTCCCAGTTCCTAGAATAGCCTAGTGAAAATTTAGCGGCTAATAACTAGGAACTCAGAACTAGTAACTCGAAATTCTGAATTCCGAATTCCGAATTTACTATATTCCCCTTCGTATGTTAGGTATTGAGCAGAAAAAAGGAAATGACGATAGCTTGTGCGGGCGCATGATTGCGTACGCGAAGATTTTGCCGAACCCTGATGAACAGGATAGCGGCACCCCCTTTGACGATATGATCAAGAATGGTCTGTTGGCGTTGGAAGGTGATTTCCGTATGTTCTCGCCGAAGGTGCCTAGCAAAAAGATGCTTGACCGCGCGGTCGATGACAAGCTGAATGATATGCTTGAATCGATGGAAGCCGAGGGCGTAGATTTGCCGTCGGATATGGATGTCGAAAAGATGCGCGAACGCCTGCATGAACTATCGAGCATGGAAGTGATTCCGATTCCGGCGAAGATTGGCAACTTTACCCGCGAAGAAGATATCCTGAACGAAGACGCCGACATTTACTACATCGGTGAATTTATCGGGGCGGGGCAAGCGCATTTCTGCCTCACGACGCTCCCGATTTATTACCAGGCGCGATTCCGCGAACAGGCTCGCAAAAAAGAAATGGATTTCTTGAACGAGGCGCTTTCGCAGATTGAATCGGGCGAATTCCTGGATACCGAAGATTTACAGAACGATTCCGAAGAATTGTTCCCGAAGGGGCTTACGCTGAATACCTTTGTGGGCGACCTCGGCAAGCTTTTGAATGTGCGCGTGATACCGTTTTTGCTGGCTCTTGAAACCGATGCCCAGTACAACGAACAGATAAAACTGTTCTATGACTTTATGAAGGGCTACCCGGCCCAAGCCGATATTAAGCTGATTGACCTTGCCGTTCGTGACCTGCGCAGTCAAAAGGACTCGGCGCTCGCTCGCCGAATTTTGGAACTCGGCTGCCAGAAAATCGATGCGATTTACAACGAAGATACGCAGAAGGCAAACGAAATCGCAGAAGAAATAGTCAAGTTTGCTAAAGCAAGAAGTGCCGAAGGAAAAAATAGCGACGAGGCGGTATAATGAATTTGTTTAAGAAATTTTCGTGGAGCGTGGCGGCTTTGTGTGCTGCGATGTTTGCGGCTCCGTCGCTTGCTCAGGTGAACTTGATTGTACACAAAGAGGTTCTGCCGAACGGGCTCACGGTATTGTTGCACCCGAATAAGCAGGCGCCTACGGTGAGTTGCCGCCTGTTTTATGTGACGGGTTCCGTGCACGAGGTTCCGGGTAAGTCTGGCCTTGCGCACATTTTGGAACACGAACTTTTCAAGGGCACCAAGAAGGTGGGAATTTCGGACAGCATTGCCGATGCTAGGTTCATGGCTGTACAAGATAGCCTGCAGGCTTTGATACGCCCCGCGATTATTGCAGGCGATACCGCAAAGGTCAAAAAGCTCACTGCCGAGCACGATTCTGTGTTGAATGAACACCGCAAAATTTTTGTGAAGGACGAACTTTGGGGCGCCTACCAGGCCGCGGGCGGTACGGGCTTGAATGCTTTCACGAGCGACTTGATGACAGCCTACATCGTGACGCTTCCGAAGAACAAAATCGAACTTTTCATGTGGCTTGAAGCGGACCGTATGCAGAATGCCGTGCTGCGTGAATTTTATTCCGAACGCATGGTGGTGCGCGAAGAACGTCGCATGCGCTACGATGACAGGCCCACGGGTCGTTTTTACGAAACGCTGAATTCCATGATTTACGAGGCGTTCCCGTATCGCGTGCCGACGATTGGTTGGCCGAGCGACATTATGAACTTGACTCGCGAAATGGCCGACGAACATTACCGCAAGTATTACAAGCCGCGCAATGCGATTCTAGTGCTTGCAGGTGATATCGATACGACAGCCACGATGGATTTGGTGAAAAAGTACTTTGGCCCGATTCCCACTGGCGAGGCGTTCCCGCCGCTTACGATTCGCGACCCTGAGCAGGCCGGCGAAAAGCGCCTGACGGTGAAGCGTCCCGATGCTCCGAATTTGTATACGCTCACTTTTACAACTCCCGAAGTGGGCGACCAGATTCTGTACCCGCTCGATATTGCCGAGGGTGTTTTGAATGGCCGCTCCGGCAGACTTTACAAGCGTCTGATTCAAGAAGAAAAGCTCGCCGTGAGTGTGAAGGCGTCTAACTCGCCGAACAAGTACGTGTCTGAATTCGGCGTGACGGTGAACTTGCGTCCGGATGCCGACCCCGCGAAGGTCGAAAAAATCGTGTGGGAAGAATTGGAACGCTTGAAGACCGAAACCGTGAGCGAACGCGATTTCCAGAAGGTGAAGAATCACGCTTACGCTGGACTCGTGCGCAGCCTGACTGATATGGAAAATGTCGCGACGATGCTTGCGTGGTACGAAATGTTCGGCGATTACCGCATTTTCCTCAACTGGGCGGATGAACTCAACAAAGTCACTGCCGCTGACGTTCAAGCAGCCGCTCAGAAAACCTTCGTCCGCGAAAAGAGCGTCGCCGGCTTCCTGCTGAAGAAGTAATCATCTACGTCATTGCGCAAGCGCATAACTAATTATTCTTTATCTACTTTCTGTGGATCATACGGGTCGATGTGCACAAGCGCATCGACTACATTTTCGCCTGCATCAATAATACGGCGTTCGACTTCTTCGGCCAAGTCGTGGGCCGCAAGCAAGGACATTTCGGCGGGGACTACCACATGCAAATCTACATGCAAGTCAGAACCCACGTAACGGGTGCGGAACCCATGAATGCTGATTACATTCGGACAAGCGAGTGCCACTTCACGCAGCTTCTGCGCGACCTCGACGCTTGCGCCTTCGTCGGCCACTCGGTGAATGCCCGGCCAGGCGATTTCAAATCCCGAATGCAAAATGAAAATCGAAACGATAATCGCGCCCACGGAGTCGGCAAACCATAGTTCCGGCACAATGATCCCAAAAAGTACAGCCACAAGCACCGGAATGGAACTGTAAGCGTCGCTCCGGTGGTGCCAGGCGTTTGCCTCTACGGCCTCGCTGCGAATGGCGCGGCCCTTGGTCCGGGTGTAGCGGAAAAGCGCCTCTTTTATAACTATGGAAACCAGCGCCATGATTGCGGCAATCCATTCCGGATGGGACTGTTCCCCGTTCTTGAGTGCCACGACGGCGTTGTAGCCGAGACCGAGACCCACGGCGCAGACAGCAAGTCCGATTCCGACCGAAATCAGTGTCTCGAAACGGCGGTGCCCGTAAGGGTGATCTGCGTCGGGCGGTGCGTTCCAGAAACGGGCTCCGACAATAATGGCAATGTCTGTAGTAAAATCCGAAGCGCTGTGGATGGCGTCTGCAATCAAGGCCTGGGAACCGCCAAAATAACCGGCAAAAAACTTGCCCACGGATAAGACGACGTTCCAGCCAAGACCCACCCACGTGACGCGGCGGACTTCGGAACTGTCATCTTTTTTGGCGATACGAGTCATTTTGTAAATAATATAACAAATTACCCGATTTTTTATTATATTTTACATATTAACTAATGGAGGAAACATGCATCTCAAGCATATTATTTCGATTCTTGCATCCGGCGCTTTCCTTGCTGCATGCGATAGCACTGTAACCAACATCAACGATGATTCTAAGGCTGAAGGTACGATTACCATCAGAGTTGTAGACAATCATTCTGGTGCAGCTCTGCCCAACGTGACTGTTTATTCTGTCGTAGATGACGAGACGGTTGTTTCCGATGATCTCGGAAATTCGACTTGGGAAGAAAGTGCTCTCGGTGACCATGCATTCCAGATTTCTAAGGAAGGCTACGCTACGGTGCAGACCGCGGTCACTCTCGAAGAACAGGGGCAAGGCGACATTCCTCGCGTAGGCGATGTCGTTAAGATCGTTCCCATGTACAAGGCTGGCGTCGTTGCTAAGGGTATCGTCCTTTACACCAACGACAAGGGCAAGGTGGGTGCCGCTAAGGGCGTTACCGTTTACGCCAAGCTCCCGAACTACTTTGTCCCGTCTGAAATCAGCGACACGACTTCTGCCGAAGGTGAATATACTTTCAAAAACCTGCCTGAAGGTGTCGAAATCTCTATCTATGTGGGTCAGGAAACGATCAATTCCCAGAAGTACATTGGTGACGACGTGAAGACCGTCGGTGGTGCAACTTACAGGGCTGGCGACCAGATCAACGTTGCTACAATCAGCCTTGAAAAGCTGTCTGCCTCTATTGTCAAGGTCTCGGACAACGCTGCAGATATGTCTGCAACTTCCGACTTCTCCATGACGTTCGCTGCCGAACTCGTGAAGGATTCTGTCACGAAGGATCACTGGACTGTTACCAACAATAGCGGCTCAGTGGTGCTTTCTGCGGTGTCTCTGGGCAGCGACATGCGTACCATTAAGGTTACTCCGTATTCTGGCAAGTGGAATACTGAAACTAGCTACACGGTTCGTGGTACGGTTTACTCTGTTGAAGGCGCAACATCCACTGTCACAACAACCTTCAGCGTCGGTGCAAAGTCTACCGGTGACGCTCCTGCCCAGGTCAAGAACTTGACTGTCGAACAGGATCCGGACTATTCAGACTATGCCAACCTGTCTTGGACTGCTCCTAAGGGCGACATTGGCGGTTACACCATCTACTACATGACCGATGTGAACCCGGACTTTGTGAAGTATACAACGGTTTCTTCTACAAAAACGACCTACTCTTTCGATACGGACTACCTCTCTAGCTCTGTAAAGCAGGTCAGCTTCATCGTGCTGCCTTACAGCGAAGACGGTGTCGAAGCTAACTTCGAAGATGCTCCGTCCGTTACCTACAAGATTCCCTCTATCGTTGATATCGACGAAGACTAAGGTCCGGTAGAATTATAAAGCAAAAAATCCTGGTTTTTAAACCAGGATTTTTTTTGTAAAAAGAAATCCGCCGGACGAAACCGGCGGAAAACTTTTTTGCTTATTGGCGAAGAAAATTAAAGGTCGTCAGGTTCAGCCGAAGAAGAGCTTTCTTCTTCATCTTCGCTGGAGCTGGACAAGTCTTCGTCTTCGGAGGAAGAGGAGCTATCTTCATCTTCTTCGCTGGAGCTGGACAGGTCTTCGTCTTCGGAAGAAGAGCTCAAATCTTCGTCTTCGCTGGAGCTGGACAGATCTTCATCTTCGGAAGAAGAACTCAAATCTTCATCTTCGCTAGAGCTGGACAGGTCTGCAATGCTGGAACTGGATGCTATAGAAGAGGAACTTTCCTCTTCTTCGTCATCTATGGAGCTGGAACTTCTGGCAGACGAAGAAGTTTCTTCGTATCTGGAGCTGCTAGAGGGTGTCGGCAGGTCCTTCCACCAGCCGTTATTGACCCATTTGCCGTCAGTGCACAGGAAATATGCGCCTTCGGCGATAACCTGAAGACTTTTTCCTTCGTTGGAACGGTCGCAGGTGCCAAGGTCATCTGTAGTCCTGACAACGCCGTCGGGCATTGCGGTAGAATCCGGAGAGGAAGTTGAATCACTGTCGCCACAGCCAGAAATGAAAGCTATGGGCAAAATGGAAAGCCCCCAAAACGCTTTTTTCATTTTTTTCCCTATTCTTGTCTATAAAAGACGGTTGGTTTAATACTCTCTAAATATAAATAATTTTCAACAAATTCTGCAACCAAACTCTGCTTTCGTGCACCTAAATGTGCGAAAACATTGATAATTCTTTTTATTTTTGGGTCTGTTATATGAAAAAGTTGCTGAAATTCGTCATTTTGCTCGCTGTGATTGCGGGCATTGCCTTTGGGGCGAAAACATTCTTTTTTGACGCCAAGGCCGATACGGCGGTAGGTCCGCTGGTAAGTGCCAAGGTCACGCTGGCAACTATCGCCACCACTATCTCTGCTACGGGCACCCTTGAACCGGTGGACCAGGTGGAAGTTGGTACGCAGGTGTCAGGCGATATCAGCAAGATTTACGTGGACTTTAACACCAAGGTCAAGAAGGGCCAGGTCATTGCGGAACTCGATAAATCCAAACTCCGCGCCACCCTCACGCAGGCCGAAATCGCCTACAAGAGCGCCCAGGCCGACTACAATTATAAGGAATCTACCTACAATCGCGTGAAAAAGCTCTCTGAAAGCAATTCGGCTAGTGCCGTAGAGCTGGAAACTGCCGAATATAACATGAATTCGGCAAAACTGGCTGTAGAACGTAGCGAAAACGAGGTGAACCAGGCGAAACTCAACTTGAGCTATGCGACCATCAAGAGCCCGATTAGCGGTGTTGTCTTGAAGCGCGCCGTAGAAGTGGGGCAGACGGTGGCGGCTTCCATGAGTACTCCTACTTTGTTTGTAATAGCGAAAGATTTAAGCCAGATGAAGGTGATGGCGGATGTGGACGAGGCTGACATCGGTCAAGTGAAGGCGGGACAGCGCGTGGAATTCACGGTGGATGCCTATCAGGATGAAAAATTCAGCGGTACCGTGCAAGAAGTGCGCCTGAGTCCGACGACCACGAGCAACGTGGTGACTTACACCGTGGTAATCTCGGCGGAGAACCCCGATCAGAAATTGCTCCCTGGCATGACGGCGACTTGCACCATCGTGACGCAGGAAGTCAAGGATGCCGTGTCGATTCCGGTGAAGGCGCTCAAGTTTACTCCTGCCGAAGGCACTCCGATGGCAGACCCGAAGGATTTCCCGAGACCCGCGAAGGGTGAATTTGCGGCGAATGCCGCTGGCGATAGCGCCGCCGCGAAAAGTGACGACTTTCCGCCCCCGCCCCCTGACATGGGCGCGGGTGGCCCGCCCGCAGGCGGTCCCGGCGGCTTCGGCCCCCCGGGCATGGGTAAAAGCGGCAAGAAAAAGGGCCAGCGCCCCAAGCTTTCCGGCAATCATGTGTGGGTAAGTATCGATGGCAAGGCCGCACCCCGCCCGGTTAAAATCGGCATTAGCGATGGCGTGAACGTGCAAATCCTCAAGGGCCTAAGCGAAGGCGACTCCGTGGTCGTAAGCCAAGAAACCCTGACCTCCGGCATCACCGAAAAGTCCAAAGCCTCCAGCCCTTTCATGCCCACTCCGCCAGGCAAGAAAAAGAAGTAAGCTAAATTCGCAAAAAGTTAAATGTCATGCCCGCCGCCGAGCGGGCATCTCCTGTTTATAAGAAAGCAAGCTAGTTGTGTTTGTCAAGAAAAATATTTAGTAGGAAAATTATTTTCCTGCTAAATAATTTTTAGAAACAACTCAATTTTTAGGGGATGTTTTCCAAATATCAATGAACATGAATTCTGCCTCATCTTCAATTTCTTCGTTAAACACCTCTATGCAACCAAGCATATCATTCGGTTTTACATTTTTTACCAATTTATATGTTTTGGAAAAATGTTCTTCATCCTCATTAGGGACAACTTTACAAAAGAATGTATCCAAAGAGACTGGATCATCGTCCTTTACCGGATCAAATGGAGGAAAACAGAAATGTCCCCGAGAAGCAATAGCTGAAACATCTTCCTTTGTGCAAGGAAGTAAAGAAAAATCATTAGGTTGAAGCATCTGCTTACTGATCGTCAGGCTTGTCTATAATCGGGCGATCAACCACTGGGACGTTTATTTCGCCCCTAAGGTATTTCAAGACCCTTTCAACCTGCGAGGGCGGAACCACAACTGGCTTGCAATTGGGAAATCTTGCCGGTTTGCAACGAATAGCCATAGCCTTATCCTTATTCTGAAGGTGAATATATTAACTCTGGAGCTAGCACTAAACAGGTGAAAGCCCGGCAACGCTCTATTGAACCGGCGTAGTTATAATATACCTAATTGGTTTAGGAAAATCAAGTGTGTTTATAGAAAAGCATTCGTTTTGCAACCTACAGTTGACAAAAATCCTCAAATTTTACAAAAAAAAATCTCAAGACGTGGTTGGTGATATAATTGACTTGCTAGTATTTAAAGTAGTCTTGGTTTTGTTATATTTGCGTAGAATTGAAAGTTTGGTGGGATTTGTATAACCGGAGGTCTTCTGTGAAGATTTTTAACGCATTGCGCAAGCGCATAACAGCATCAGCTCAGCCATGTCAGTCTGCAAGCAGCCTGCCGCGGCATTCGCTTCGCATGTTATTGGCTCTGTCCATTCTCCTAGCCCTGTTTGCCGCATGTGGCGATGAATCCTCTTCTTCTGTTTCGCCGGAACCCCGCCAGTGCGAGGAACAGAGCGATGACTGCGATAATGTAAGTTCTAGCAGTGAAAAAATTTCCAAGAATTCCTCGAGTTCGCAAAAGAGCGCCAATAAGGAAAAGTCTTCTTCTAGCGAGAAGAATGCGAAGGAATCTAGTTCCTCAACAACAACCAAGAATTCTTCTAGCTCCGTTGATGGCGATAAGAATAGTTCTTCCTCTGCCAAAAAAGAAGATTCTAGCAGCAGCGCTGTGAAGGCCTCCTCTTCCAGTGTAACGCCGAAGTCGAGCAGCAGCGAAGAAGTTAAGCAGTCTTCTTCGAGTGTTGTTGCTTCGAGCAGTAGTGTGGTGGAAGAATCGAGTAGTAGTGTTGTAAAAGTAGAGTATTTCAGTCCAAATCTTTCGTATGGTGAATTTGTGGATTCTAGAAATCATCGAGTTTATAAATATCGAACGATTACGGGAGAGAATGCTGATGGTCAGAGCGAAACTATAAATGTTATGGCCGAAAACCTGAATATTGGTGAAATGGTTGATGGTTCTAAAGATCAGTCAGATGACTCTAAAATAGAACGATATTGTTATGACAATGACACTGTCGTATGTCTTACGTATGGGGGGCTTTATCAGTGGGCTGAAGCGATGCAGTTGCCTAGCGAATGCAATACCAAGAGTTGTGCTGACCTGATTAAACCGAATCACCAAGGCATTTGTCCAGATGGATGGCGCTTGTTGACTTATAATGATTTTTATATAGTGGTGCATGCTGATGATAATGATGCAGGTGTCAAAGGGGTGCGTGCTAAAGCGTTTGGGGGACATAATTATACGGGGTACAGCTTGGTTGGGGCTGGGTATCTTTGGAATCATGAATTTGAAAAATTAAATAGCAGTACATATTGGTTTTATCCTGAAGAGGGTACTCTAGATCAACCATCAGCATTAGCGGGTCTACAAAGTAAATCCTCAACGGCAAACTCTAATTACAGTACGTATAAAACGCATGGATTCTCCATTCGTTGTGTGATGGTTAAGTAGCCGTCACTTTGGATTCACCAAAAAAAATTTAACAAAAAAACAATAAAGAATAGGCATTCCATACGGAATGCCATTGGGAGTTATTATGTCCAAGAAGAACATTAAGAACAACAAGAAAAATTCCACTCGTAAGAACTACAAGATTGAGCCTCTTGAACCGCGCCTGATGATGAGCGCGGATCCTGTAATTGATTTTTCAGACAATAATGAACTGAATACTCAATTAACTGCGTTGTATGATTCTATTGAATCTAATCTTGATAGTAAAGTTTCCAGTTATACATCTGATATTAAGACCTCTGGTTTGACTTTGAATGACGCAAATGGTGATGCGTTCTCGAATGTTTCTGACTTTTTAAAAGATGTTGGCGATAACGTCAAATCGGACATTTCTCAAGCTTTTGCACTCGCTAAGAGCGAAGCCCAAAATGCATTAGCAGCCATAAATGCCGAATTAGAAGTTTGATACCAAAAATGAAGCTTCTTTTTCTCGGATTGGAGAGGAGGCGCCCGCTTTCGCGGGCAAGACAAGTAAGAAGAACGGCGCTTGGCTAACCAAAATAGAGCGTCGGCCAAGGAAAGGGTGGGTGCAGGGAGGGAACCGTGCGGCCTTCGCAACTCTGAGCTGGGTTTCCTCCCGCATTATCGGGTTCTTAAGGGCGGAGCCCTTAGGTCCACCATTGACTTTACCCCCTTTTTTTACTAAATTTGGGCTACTTTGAGATTTGATATCGCACAAAAACTTACTGATTCCGAAGACCGCAGGGTGGTCTGGTGCCGTACCGATGCCCCCGAAATCTTCGACGAACTGCACCTCAAGGGCGATCTGGTAGCCGAGGTGCTGGTAAGCCCCGAAGGCGAAAGCAAGTGTCTTGTGACTGGTACAATCTCCGGAGTGCAAACTCTGACCTGCTCCCGTACCCTGGAGCCGTTCGACCGCCCCTTTTCCACCGAAATCGTGGCAGAAGTGACGCGTACCGGGGTTTCGCAACAGGAACTCGATGAAGACGATGTAGACGTCTTTGCCTACCGAATTCCCCAGGGGCAGAACTTCGTGGACCTTTCCGAGTGCATCCGACAGCTGGTTATTCTACAAGAACCGCAAGCGCCCGTGAAAAATCCTGACGAAGATTTTATCTTTGTATCAAACAAACCCGCCGACGAGGAACCTCAAAGCGACCCTCGTTGGGACAAACTCAAGGCTCTTAAGAGCAAAATGGAAAATAGGAGTTAAAAATGGCAGTACCTAAAAGAAAAACCTCGACCGCCCGTCGTGACAAGCGCCGCACCCACTGGAAGATGGAAGTGCCCGCTATGGCTACCTGCGATCATTGCGGTTCCGTGAAGCGCCCGCACCGTGTGTGCCCGGTTTGCGGTTACTACAATGGTGTCGAAGTGATCAATATGAAGGACGCCGAAGCCTAATTACGGTTCTTTCGTTGTAAGGAGATGTCCATGGTAAAAGTTGCTCTTGATGCGCTGGGTGGCGATTTCGCCCCTGCTGTAGTGATTGAAGGTGCTGTTAACGCCGTCAACAAGAATGCTAACCTGCATGTGGTTCTGTGCGGACCGGAGGCCGAGGTCAAGGCCGGGCTTGCTAAGCTTGGTTATACTGGCAACGGTATTTCTGTGGTCGATGCACCGGATCCGGTGGCCATGGACGAACACCCCGTCGAAGTGCTCAAGAAGAAGCCCCACTCTGGCTTGGTGACCTGCGTTGCCTTGCAGAAGAAGGGCATGGTCGATGCCTCCGTGAGTGCCGGTAATTCCGGTGCCATGATGGCTAGCTGCCTTATGCTCTTGGGTCGTACTACAGACAAGTTCAGCCGTCCGCCTATTGGTTGCGTGATTCCGACTGCTGACCGTCCGATCATCTTGGTCGATGCCGGTGCAAACGTCGATGAACGCGCCTCGACGCTCGTTGACTTCGCTATCGCTGGTTCTGCTTTCGCCGAAACCTACTTCGGTTACGAAAATCCGAAGGTCGGCCTGTTGAACATGGGCGAAGAAGAACACAAGGGCCCGGCTGTGCTCCAGGAAGCTCACCAGCTGCTCAAGGTTGCTCCGGTAAACTTTATCGGTAACATCGAAGGCGAAACCCTTATCGAAGGTGTCGCCGATGTGGTCGTGACTTCTGGCTTTACGGGTAACGTTGTTCTGAAGATGCTCGAAGGCTTCTATGAACTGCACAAGAAGATGTTCGGTGTTATTGACACTCCGAACGGCCGCCGCTTCGACGAAATGTGGGATTACCGCATGACGGGTGGCGCTCTTCTCCTCGGCCTGAACGGTACGGGCATTATCGCCCACGGCCGCTCCGACGCTCTCGCAATCGAGAAGGCTGTCGAAGTTGCTGCCAAGTATGCCGAAAAGGGTGTGTCCAAGAACGTGAACGAACGCTTGCTCGCAATCAAGGACGATTCCTCCGAAGCAAAGTAACGCTAATTTGTGCGAAATTTTGGAACCTGGTCGCTCGCCAGGTTCTTTTTTTTATGAGCTCGCAACAGCGGGCTCTGTTTTTTGTGAAAAGACAAAAGTGTCATTCCGGGCTTGATCCGGAATCTTTCTTACGAAATCACTTCAAAAACCTTATATTTACAATTTTTTGTATACAGGGGCGGGAGGGGCACGCCTGCCGGTCCGTATTTTCTAAATTAGGGGGCGAACAAAATTATTGCGGATGTCCGCAGAGGTTTATAATGTCTAAGACGATTCTTCTTTTCCCTGGCCAAGGTGCTCAGTATGTGGGCATGGGTCAGACTCTTGCTTCTACTTTTGAACCCGCCAAGAAACTCATGCAGCAGGCCGACGAAATCCTCGGCTTCTCGCTTTCCAAGCTCATGGCCGAAGGCCCCGAAGATGTCTTGAAGAGCACCGATAACACCCAGCCGGCTCTCTTTACCGTGTCTGCGATGGTGATGGAACTCCTGAAGTCCGAAGGTTTTGCTTTTGACTACGTGGCAGGTCACTCCCTCGGTGAATACTCCGCAATCTACGCCGCCGGTGGTTTCAGCTTTGAAGAAGGCCTCCGTCTGGTGCGTACTCGTGGCGAACTCATGGCCAGCGCCGGTTCCAAGAATCCGGGTGCCATGGCTGCCATCATGGGTCAGGACGAAGCCAAGATTCTTGAACTTTGCGAAGCCGTGAAGGACGCCGGTACCGTGGTTCCGGCAAACATCAACTGCCCGGGCCAGATTGTGGTCTCTGGTGCTGTCGCTGGCGTGAACAAGCTGGTCGAAAACTGCGCCGCCGCTGGCATCAAGGCTATTCCGCTCGCCGTGTCGGGCGCCTTCCACAGCCCGCTGATGCAGTTTGCTCAGGCAGGCCTTGCTGAAGCTATTGCTAAGACCAAGTTTAACGATGTCGAAAAGCCGGTCATTGCCAACGTGATTGCCGAACCGGTCACGAAGGGCTCTGAAATTGCTGACCTCCTGGTGCGCCAGCTGGTGTCTCCGGTCCGTTGGAACGACTGCATGAACAAGGCCATGTCTCTGGGTGTGACCCAGGGTGTTGAAGTGGGCTCCGGCAAGGTGCTCATGGGCCTGATGCGCAAGATCAGCCGCGATGTGAAGGTCACTCCGGTGGAAACGATCGAGGCATTCCAGGCTTTATAGACGAAAGAACGCCGCTACGCGGCTACAGACGAAAGACGAAAGAATATAATGGCGCTTCGCGCAGTTCTAATTAAAAAATCTCTCGTCTCTCGTCTCTCGTCTGGAAACTATTAACCTCCTACTAAAAAGGACTACTATGGGTAAACTTACAGGTAAAAAGGCCATTGTCACCGGTGCTTCTCGCGGTATCGGTCTTGCCATTGCCACCAAGCTTGCAAGCGAAGGGGCAGACGTCGCCATTCTTTCGACCTCGGTCAAGGAAGAACTGGCTGCAAAACTTTCCGCCGAACTTGGGGTGCAGGTCAAGAGCTATGCTTGCAACGTGGCCGACTCCGAAACGGTGCAGAACGTGTTCAAGCAGATTATTGCTGACATGGGCACGGTCGACATTCTGGTGAACAACGCCGGTATTACCCGCGATGGACTCCTGATGCGCATGAAGGATGAAGACTTCGACGCCGTGATCGCCACCAACCTGCGTTCCGTGTTCCTTTGCACCCGTGCCGTGGCCCGCACCATGATGGGCAAGCGCACCGGTCGTATTATCAACATTTCGAGCATTAACGCCCTGCACGGCCAGGCCGGTCAGGCTAACTATGCCGCTGCCAAGGCTGGCATCATTGGCATGACCCGCTCGAACGCTATGGAATTTGCCTCCCGTGGCATTACCGTGAACGCCATTGCCCCCGGTTTTATCGGTACCGACATGACCGCCGCCATGGATGAAGCCACCAAGGAAAAATATGCCGCCCAGATTCCCCTCGGACGTATCGGAAAACCCGAAGATATTGCCAATGCGGCCGCATTTTTGGCATCCGACGACGCCTGCTACATCACCGGCCAGATTCTCGGTGTAGATGGTGGGTTGAACGCCTAGGCATTTTTTACTAAATTTGAACTCAAACAATCAAATCCAAATGGAGATTACAATGAACGAAGAAATTTTCAAGAAGGTCACCGCTGTTATCGTTGACAAGCTCGGCGTTAAGGCTGAAGACGTGAAGCCCGAATCTGAATTCGGTAACGACCTCGGTGCCGACTCCCTCGACCGCGTGGAACTCGTGATGGCTCTCGAAGACGAATTTGAAGTCGAAATCCTCGATTCCGACGCTGAAAAGTTCGCCAAGGTTGCCGACGTGGTCGCCTTCATCGAAGCTAAGAAGGCTTAATTAGCTAGCTTCGAATACGAAACTGGATTGGGTGGCCCGGACAGGGTTGCCCTTTCTTATTTAGACGAAAGGACGCCGCTACGCGGCTACAGACGAAAGACGAAAGAATATAATGGCGCTTCGCGCAGTATTAACTGAAAAATCTCTCGTCTCTCGTCTAACACCTGATACCTCTATATGGAAAAGAACACTCTATTACACAAAGTTCTAAAGCTCTGGTTTCGCCAGAAGTCCGATGGCGGGCTTGAGGCGAAGCTCGGGTACCGGTTCAAGGATCCGGAACTGTTAGCGCACGCCCTGGTGCACCGCTCCTTTTTGACGGGCACAGATTTGCCTTACGAAAGCAACAACGAACGTCTGGAATTCCTGGGCGACTCGGTGTTGAACATGCTTACCACTGAATACCTTTACAGGACTTACCCCGACGACCCGGAAGGCGAACTTTCCAAGCGGAAGAGCGCGATTGTTTCGGGACATGCCTGCGCGCAGTCGTCCAAGGAATGGAGCCTGAGCGAATACGTAAAGGTGGGCAAGGCTGAAGAAAGACTCGGCGGCCGCGGCAAAGAAAGCATTCTGGCCGACGCCTACGAAGCGGTACTCGGTGCCGTGTACCTGGATGGCGGCCTCGAAGAAGTCCGCGCGATTCTGAATAGGTTCCACTTTCCGCGCGTGCAGGAGATTATCTCTGCCGAAGACTTCATTAACCACAAGAGTGAACTGCTGGAATACCTGCAGGGTAAGCTCCGCACGGTTCCGGAGTATGTGGTGGTCGATGAATCGGGTCCGGAACACCAGAAACTTTTCACCGTCGAAGTTCACGTAGATGGGAAAGTTTATGGGCGCGGACAGGGCGGCAACAAGAAGAAGGCTGAGCAGGAGGCATCGCGCGTGTCGCTAGAGATGCTGTTGGCCGAAGCTGCGAAAGCCGAAGCTGAAAAAGGCCCCGAAGTACCGAAGCCTAAAAAGCAGAAGGAACGTCACGTC
>JAFZOV010000143.1 GCA_017550445.1 Fibrobacter sp. | reverse complement strand
GAACCCCAACGATGCTAAGCACCGTCTCGCTATCGACATTGTGACGCAGTACTACGGCGCAGAAGCCGCCGAGGCCGCCGCTGCCAAGGAACGTGAAATCCACAGCGGCAATGCCATTCCGAGTGATGCTGCCGAATGCAGCGTGGCGGCCGGCACCTATGGTGCCCTGGACCTGCTCGTCGAAATCAAGGCCTTTGCCTCCAAGGGCGAAGCCCGCCGCATGGTCCAGAACGGCGGCGTGAAGATTGCCGGCGAAAAGCTCGCCGACCCGCAGGCTTCCTTTGAAGTCAAGGGCGCTGACCAGCTGGTGATTCAGGTGGGCAAGCGTAAGTTCTTCAAGGTGAATTTCTAGGACCATGTCTCAGGAAATCCTAATTCTCGGGCTCAATCCCGCTTGGCAGCGCTTGTTCTATGTGGACAAGTTTACACCGGGCGAGGTTCACCGTATTGCGAAAATCGAAGAGTATGCTTCGGGCAAGGGTATCAATTGTGCTCTTGTGCTTCACCTCTTGGGTGGAACTCCGCTCATGATGCATTTCTTGGGCTCGGAACATGGTCCAAGAATCTTCGATGAAATTTCCGCTTACGGAATTCAACAGGCGCCCGTATGGATTAAGGAACCGACACGCATTTGCACGACCATTGTGAGCGAAGGTGAATCGACCGAGCTCATTGAACCGTCGCCCGACCTTACGGAATACGAGAACGAAGATTTTCTCCAGACCATTAACGACTACTGGAGCTCGACGCAAAGGGTCGCCTTGTGCGGAACTTTCCCGCAGGGATTTAACGTCGAACAGTTGAACGCTCTTGATTTTACCGGAAAAAAGATTTATGTCGATGCCATCGAAGATGTCGATGCCTGGCTTGAAAAGGGCGTTGAACTCCTGAAAATCAACCTCAAGGAATACTGCAAGCTGCTTTCTCGGCTTGGAATTCCGCAGGTGATGTCGAGCCCGCAGTTCTGGAAAATGACTGCAACGGCGGTGCTTGAACGCTTGCCCATTAAGGCATTGGTCGTCACCGACGAAGAGTCTCCGGTTAGGGCTTTCCGTCTAGTCGAAAAGAAGTTCCAGGGCGTACAGCTCTTGCCGCCTACGGTCCAGGTCAATAACCGCATTGGCGCTGGTGATTCGTTCTTTGCGGGATGGCTGTATGCCGATACCATGGGACTTGATTTTGAACAATGCCTGATCAAGGCGACTGCGGTTGCCTCTGCCCGTTGCGAGGTGGAACGCCCCTGCAATATCAAGGTGGAACGCGTTGCGGAACTTGAGGCGGCTATTGCCGATGCGGTAGAAAAACTGGAGTAGGCGATGGCTGTTGCGCAGAAGAATTTTCCCGACAAGGATAATTTGTTTGCATTTGCAACGCCGATGGAATTTTCTTCTTGTTTCCCTGAACATGCTTCCACTGCCGACAGTATTACTTTAGATAAATTAATTAAACTCTCTGAAAATCGCGGCTACGCTTGCGTTCTCGGGATGGGAATCCTGAATTTCGCAACGAATCTGACTTGCCTGATAGCCTCTGCCGAACAACAGGGAATCCATTTTTCGGCGGTGTATATTCTCGGAGTCTGCGGCGCTTATCCTGGCCGCGGAATCAATGTTCTTGATGTAGTGCGCGTGGATTCGGAATGCGTGGGCGATATGGGCTATCAGGAAAAGGACGGTTCTTTTTATCCGTTCCCGAGTTCCGTTCGCGCAACCGCAGCAGAACATGCTCCAGCTTGTGTGCAGAAGCTTAAATCGGCTGTGGGCGTTACGGTGAATTGTTGTACCGGTACCGAAGAACAAGGACTGCAACGTGCCAGAATGTTCGATGCCGACATCGAGAATATGGAAGGTGCCGCCGGGATTTCAGCCTGTATCGCTTACGGAATTCCGGTTTTCGAAGTCCGCGTCGTATGCAATATGGCCTCTACCCGTGACCGCATTTCCTGGAAATTCAACGAAGCTCTAGAAAATCTCAGAAAAAAATTGTTTGAATAGTTAATAATTATTCATCACATATCCCACACTCCACATTCCACATCCCACACTCCACATTCCCTATGCGTCTCTCTCTCGGTATCTCCACCTGTCCTAACGACACCTATATCTACGAGGCTCTTGTCCATGGCCTCGAAAAATCCCCCTTTGAATGGGATGTCCATTTTGCCGATGTGCAAACCCTCAACGAAATGGTGCGCCGCGGAGAATTGGATGTTGCCAAGGTGAGCGCCCAGGTGTATCCCAAAGTCGATGGAGAATACGCCTGTCTTTCTTGCGGTGGTGCCATTGGGTACGGTTGCGGCCCGTTGTTGCTTTCGTCCGTAGGTAATGCATTTTGCCCCGAAAAACCGGTGGTTTTGCCTGGTGCAGACACGACGGCGGCCCTTTTGTTCAAGTTTTGGCATAAGAAATCGGGCTTGTCCGAACAGAAAATCGAATATGCCCTATTTGACCAGGTATACCGTTCTTTGCGCTCCGGAGAAGCTTCGCAAGGCGTTGTCATACACGAGCATCGTTTTACCTGGAAACGCGATGGCCTATACTTGTTGCAGGATTTGGGGGCGTTCTGGGAAGAAAATACGGGTACACCCATACCGCTAGGAATAGGTGTTGCAAGGCGTTCCCTTGGAGAAGATGTTATTCTTCAGGTGGAAAAGGAAATCCGCGAAAGTTTGAATATTGCCCGTAAGCGGGAAAATCTGGTGACTCCGTTTATCGATAAATTGGCCCAAATTGACGATCCGGATGTCATGGAAGCGCATATCCGGATGTTCGTAAATGACTTCTCCGAGAATGTCGGGGATAGGGGAAAAGCCTCTTTAGAGACCCTCTGGGCGTTGGTTCGGGGTGAATAATATGTTAAAAAATGAAAAAAAATGCGTTTTTTGACGATTTTTGAATAATTTTTTACAAAACGGCGGATTTTTAGCATAAACTTTAATTTATTTTCCATACTGCATATTTTTATATGGAGTTTGCTTATGAGCTTAGTGAACGATCTTGAACTGGAAGTCGAGAACTTCAAGCGCGAGTACGAAAAGTTCGAGCGCGGAAACAAGTCTGCCGGCACCCGTGCCCGCAAGGTTTTGCAGGATATCAAAAAGACCTGCCAAGAGATTCGCGTGTCTATTCAAGGCGCGAAAAAGGAAGAGGAAAAGGCCGAACCGGCATCCGCCGATTGACCTTGAACGGGTTAGATATACCTCGATGAAACGATTTTATCGACATTTTCTCAATTATTTTGGCATTTTTTGCGAAAGTCGTTTGACTAATGCCGTTTTTGAAGGTATATTCCCACTTGAATTTTGCATTCGTCGTTTTGGCGGGTGTATAGGTTTTAATTTCAAAGTGTTCTATGATTGGAGAAACGTAGCAGTATGACCCTAAAGAAACTGGTCTTAATCACGGCCGGGGCGATGCTTCTTTCTGGGACCGCCATGGCAAAGAATATCAATGTTCCTGGCGACTATCAGAAGATTGCAGATGCTCTCGGTAATGCGGACGCCGGGGATACCATCCTTGTCAAACGCGGAACTTATAACGAAAACATCACCCTGATCATGGGTGTTGTACTTAAGGGCGAGGATCCCCTTACGACTATCATCGATGGTGGCCGTAGAGGTCCGACCGTCATGGGTACTTCGGGCGCCGAAATGTCGCACTTCACCGTGAAGAACGGTCTCGAAGGTATCCTTTGCGAAAACGCCGCTCCCTACATTCACCACTGCTATGTGCTTGATAACCACGCAACGGGTATCGGAGCTTTCATCTCGCTCCCGCATCTCCGCAACAACGTGGTGTACGGCAACCGCTGGTCTGGTATCCTCGCTTGGGGTGCTAAGTCCCTCGATGCCTTCATCGAACACAACGTCGTGCTCCGCAACGGTTACTCTGGCCTTGCTCTGAAGGGCCCGACTAACGTGATTGCCCGTAACAACATCTTCATGGAAAACCACTACTATGGTGTGTTCGCCGACCCCGCTGCCGGCCAGACCAAGGTGGAATACAACAACATCTATAAGAACTACTATCCGTTCAACCAGTTCATCAAGGTGAACCGCACGAACGTTTCTTTGGATCCGAAGTTCATCAACCACTCCCTGTCGCAGCCGAACTTCTACTGCCAGTCCACCTCGCCGATGCTCAAGCGTGGTAAGGGCAAGGCAGACATCGGTCTGACTTCTGCCGAACTGGTGAAGGAAGAAGAAGTGGTCGAAGAAACTCGCAATCCGGATAGCGATGGCGATGGCCTTTGCGATCCGTGGGTTTCCGAAGAAGGTGTTTCCGACAAGTATGCAAGCGTTTGCACCGGCCTCGACAATTGCCCCGAAGAAGCTGAAGACTTCGACGGCTACCAGGACGACGATGGCTGCCCGGATGCCGACAACGACCGCGACGGTCTCTGCGACCCGTGGGTCGAAGCTAAGGGTATGCTTGCTACCTTCGCTCACATTTGTAAGGGCGTTGACCTCTGCCCGGAACAGGCAGAAACTCTGAACAGCTATAAGGATGAAGACGGTTGCCCGGACGAAGTGCCGCAGCCGCCGAAGAAAGTCTTTGTGTTGGAAGGTGTGAACTTCGAATCCGGTAAGGCTACGATTACTCAGGATTCCTACATCTCCCTCATGAAGGTGGTAGACATTATGGAAACCTTTACTGAAGCAACCTTCGAAATTGTCGGTCACACTGACAACGTCGGTAAGAAGGAAAAGAACATGCAGCTTTCTGCAGACCGCGCCGCTTCCGTGAAGAACTTCCTCGTGGAAAAGGGCATCAACGAAAGCCGTATCGTTACGAGCGGTAAGGGTGACACCGAACCGGTTGCCACGAACAAGACCCCTGAAGGCCGTGCCCAGAACCGTCGTATTGAGTTTATCCGTACGGATATCAAGTAAAGGAGTAAGTGATGCGTACTAGTGTTATTAAAACAGCAGTCCTTGGACTCACGGTAGCCAGCACTTCCTTGTTTGCAGAAGCCACTTATTCTCCGCACAAGTATCAGCAGAATGACTGGTTTGCAGAATTTGGTGGCAATACTGCCATGTATGTGAACCCCGCAGGAATTTCTGAAACTGACCAGTTGGAATTCAGCGCAGCGTTCTTTAGTTCTATCAGTGGTGAAGCTAGCCAGGAATACGTTAGCGTGACCTTCCCGATGGATTACAAGCACACTCTCGGTTTCTCGTTCTTCGAAAACGGTGCATCCATTGACGGTGGCAAGTCCTACGGCGAATACGCCTTCTTGCTCGGTTACGCCTACAGACTGATGCACTGCATCTCTTTGGGTATCGATGTCTCTATTCTTTACATCAACCAGTTCGATGATGTGAAGCAGGTGACTGTCGGTTCCGACGTGGGCCTCAGCTGGAACCCGCTCAACTCTTCTAAGTTCGGTTACCTCTTGGTGGGCGTTGCCCTCCAGAATATCGCCCAGCCGGGCGTTAGCATGGAAGATAAGGGTGGCTTCGTTGCTCCGGGCTTCTTCGGTGGCGATCGCGACGATGCTTACAACATTCCGTCTAACCTGAACTTCTCCCTCTTCTGGCGTGGTTTTAACCGCGTGATCGAAGCTAAGGCAGAACTTTCTCTCATCGACGTGTTCCATTCCGACTCCGAAGGTGGCGAAGGTTTGAATCCGGAAATGAGCTTCACTTTGACCTATTACCTCTCTCCGCACCTTGGTGTCCGTCTCCGTTTCACGAAGGAAGGTTACCCGGTTGCCGGCGCTACGGTTAACGTCAAGGACGTGAGCATCTTCCGTTACCTCGCTCTTGACCTCGAAATGTCTCACGATGACCTCTACGCCAAGAAGAACCGTGGCTTTATCTGGGCTGTCAAGCTCACCAGCCGCTTCGGTGATACTCGCGAAGAGAAAATCGGTGAAGAACGTTATCGTCGTTTGAAGATCGAACCTGAAAACGACTACCGCGCCGCTATGCGTCTCTACTTGAACCGTCAGTTCTTGGAAGCTGCATACGCCTTCGGTAAGGTTCAGACCAAGTATCCGGCATTCCACCTTGTGGACCAGGCCGCATTCTATAAGGCAAAGTCTTTCGAAAACCTCCGCATGCACAAGGCTGCAAAGTCTGTGTACGAAGACGCTATCAAGCGCTATCCGCAGAGTGACCAGCGCGCCAAGTACCACTTCCAGTTGATGAACATCGACTATAAGGAAGGCAAGTACATCGACGCTATGGCCAAGTACCAGAATATTGCTCAGAAGTTCGGTGAAAGCGACGTGAAGGCTGACGCTGACTACGTTGCAGGCCAGATCAAGTTCGAACAGGGTCTCTATCAGGAATCTGTCGACCTGCTCGCCGCCATTCTTCCGGGTAACGCCAACTACTTCTACGCCCGCTATACCATGGGTATTGCATACAGCCGTCTCGGCAAGTTCGACGAAGCTGAAAACTGCTTCCGCGACATTACCGAACAGCCGGTGTCCAACCAGTCCGAACGTGACTTGCAGGACGCTGCCAAGGTGAAGCTCGGCCACATTTACTTCTCTGGCGAAAAGTCCGACATTCCGGCTGCCGCCCAGATGTATGGTCAGGTCCAGCCCGGTTCTCCGGTGTATGACGAAGCTATGCTCGGTATCGCTTGGTCCTTCCTCAAGGTGAACAAGCCCGATGAAGCTATCAAGCCGGCACAGTGGATCATCAAGAATATGCCTGAATCCTTCCTCGTGTCTGAAGCATACCTCGTTCAGGGTTACTGCTACTTCATCAAGAAGGATTACAACAACGCAGTGAAGTCCTTGGAACAGGCTGAAAAGCGCACCGAACAGCCGGTTGTGACCGTTGCTGCTCGCGATAGCGCCCGTCAGGCTTACGATTCCATGCAGGACGAATTTGACTCCGTGCAGGTGAAGGCTTTGGACCTCGCTCGTCAGCTCCCGACTCCGCGTGTGCAGAGCAAGCGTGAAGCCTTGCAGCCGAGCTTTGACAAGGCCAACCAGGCTATCGAAGATTACGCCGCATTCACTCAGAAGGCTATTCAGAGTGACCGTTTCGAATCCAACCGTAAGCGTATTTTGGATGACGCAGGCTTCACCCTCGCAACTGTTAAGACCAAGATGGGTCAGGGTGCTGCTAACTCCGAAGCTGCTCAGGAACTTGAAAGCCTGGACGACGACTTAGACATGGGTGGCGACGAACTGGAATAATAACAAGGAATATGTTAGACCTGGCTTGAAGCAAACCAGGTCTTCCCCTTTTTTATCTTAATAGGTGGAAAGAGAAAAATGAAAAAATTTTTGCTTGTTGGTGCAATCGTCTGCTCGCTCGTAGGCTCTTCTTTTGCAGCGTCAGATCCTTGTAAAGACAAAGTCAATGAAGCCAAGAAATTGGCGGCCAAGTGTAAGGCCATGCCGAAGGGCTCTGAAAAGACCCAGTGCGCCAACTCTTACAAGGTGTTGAAGCACCAGGCTGAACAGGCTTGCCGTTCCGGTGGCCTCGATGAAAAGGGCATGGAAGATGCCATTAGACAGTGGGAAAAGCAGGTAAACAACTGTAAGGGCAAGCAGAACAAGCGTTGCGCATCCGCTCTCCAGCAGTTGGGCCATTACCAGTTCCAGCTCGAAGAAAAGCACTTCCTCGACAAGAACGCCCAGTATGAAGAAGATGTGGCATGGTGCGCTGACCGCGATAACAAGCCGGCAAAGTGCGCCAACATCGACCAGCTTCCGAAGGCTGATCACCAGAAGTCTTTGGGCTACTTCCTCGAATACATCGACAAGTATCCGAAGGAAGACAAGACTCCGACCGTGATTTACCAGGCTGCTGCCGTGCAGGAAGCTAGTGGCGAAGACGAAAAGGCCTACAAGCTCCGTATGCGCCTCGTCGAAAACTTCCCGGATAACGGTCTCGTTCCGAAGGCTTGGCTCCGTATTGCGGAATACCACTTCATGAACCGTAAGTTCCGTGACGCAGTGAAGGCGTACAAGAAGGTGACCGGCTTCGAAACCCTTACCGGTAAGGAAGCTGCTCTCGCCATGTACCACTTGGCTGAATCCTACTATAACATTGCAGAATACGAAACCGCTGCAATCAAGTACTACGAATATATCATTGGTGCCGACAAGGGTAAATACCCTGCTGACTTGCGCGCAGAAGCTATGGACTTCATGGCTGCATCTTTCTCTGACCTTGAAGGTGGTGGTGTTGCCGAAGCAGAATCCTTCCTTAAGGATAAGAAGGTTCCGTTCAAGGACTCTGTGTACTACCGTATCGGTATGAAGAACAAGGACCACGACCGTAACGAAGAAGCCGTGCAGTCCTTCAAGCGCTTGATGTCCATTAACCCGGACTACATCGATGCTCCTCTTGCTGATATTGCGATGATTGAAATTCTCATCATCCAGCAGAAGTTTGAAGAAGCCCAGCAGCACCGCTACACTGTGGTGAAGCGCTATGACCGCAACTCTTCTTGGTACAAGAAGAACCAGAAGTATCCGGAATCTGTGAAGAATGCTGAAACCGCTATCCGTGGCGCTATGCTCGACATTCCGCAGTACCACCACGCTCGCGCTGCTAAGCTCACCAAGGAAGGTGACTTGGAAGCCGGTAAGAAGCAGTATGCAGAAGCCATCAAGGCTTACGAAGCATTCCTGAAGCGCTATGCCAAGGAACCGACCTGGGACGAATACAAGGTTCACATCAACCTCGCTCTCGTGTACCAGGAAATGGGCCAGTATGCTAACGCTGCCAAGATGTTCAACTGGATCGTCGATACCGATACCACTCGCTACGGTCGTCGCCCGATGGGCTCCGAAGCTCTCCTGAAGAAGGAAGAAGCTGCATATAACGCCGTGCTCATGATGGATCAGTCTCGTGAAAACGCCAAGAAGAAAAAGTATGGCGACGATGCTGTGAAGGCTTATAAGTCTGAAGAAACCAAGGCTTACTTCGATCAGGTTAACAAGTACATGGCCAAGTACGGCCAGAACAAGGAAGCTGCAGAACTTGCTTACAACGCCGCTATCGTTCATTACGATGCAAAGCAGTTCAAGGTGGCTGTGGGCGTGCTCCGCAAGTTGAAGCAGGACTTCCCGAAACACCAGTACATTTTGCTCATCAGCCGTATGCTTGCCCAGTCTCTCTTGGAATCTGGCTCTTACGAGGAATCCCTCACCGAATTCGAATGGCTCTATAAGCAGTACACCCAGGTCAAGGAAACTCGTAACGACTCCATGGCCAAGGAAATCGAAAAGGCTATTGCCTACGTGCTCTTCCAGATGGCTGAACAGAGCGTTAAGCAGGGCCAGTATCAGAAGGGTGCTGAAGCTTACCTCGCTCTCGTGAAGCGTTACCCGCTCATCGACATTGCTGACAAGGCCGTGTTCGAAGCCGGTGCAGCATATGAAAAGGATAATCAGTACATCAAGGCTGCCGAAACCTTCATGATCCTCCCCAAGCAGTACTCCAAGTCTCCGCTTACCATCAAGGGTATCGTCCGTGCTGGTGACGCTCACAAGAAGGCTGCTAACGCCAAGAAGAGCGATCAGAAGTACTTCGAACAGGAATACCGCGAAGCTGCTACGACCTACTTGTTCATCACGAACAACTTCCCGCAGGATTCCATGGCATTCATGGCTATCGGTTCTGCTGCCCAGGTCTATGACACTATCGCCGACAAGAAGTCTGCTGCTGTGACCTACGAACTTGCTTACAAGCGCTATCCGAAGGATGAACGTACTCCGGGCTACCTCTATAGCGCCTGCTTGAGCTACGATGAAGCCAAGATGACCGACGAAGCTATCCGCTGCTCCAAGGACCTCGTCCGCGACTATCCGAAGAGCTCCTACGCCCTCGACGCTGCCTTCAGCATCCCGATGGCCTACGGTAACGCTAAGAAGTGGGATCTCGCTGCTTCTGAATACCACAACTTCATTAAGGCTTACGGCCAGGAAGATAAGGAAAAGCTGATCGCTGCCTATATCGGTGCCGCCCGTGCCTACATGGAACTTAAGGAAGAAGACAAGGCTGTCGAAGACTACCGCAAGACTTTGGAAGCCTACGACAAGTACGGTCTTCAGATCAAGAATGCTGACCCGGGTGTTCCGGCTGAAGCTGCCTTCTACCTCGGTGAATACGAATACCACAAGATGGATCCGTATGTCCTGAAGGGCAAGGAAAAGGAAAAGGCCAAGATCATCAAGCAGTTGGTCGACATCCTGCAGAAGGCTATGAGCCAGTACTCCAAGTCTGCAACCTACGCATCTGAACGCTGGACCTTCAAGGCCACCAACAAGATGGGTATGCTCTTCGTGACCATGGCCGCCAAGATCCGCGAACAGGAACTCAACGGCAAGAAGGAAGAAGAAAAGTTTGCTGAACGTATCGGTATCGTGCAGCAGCTCCCGAGCTACTATGAACAGGCTCGTCCGATCTTCCAGAAGAACATCGACCTTGCTCGCGACCAGGGCTTCTACAACCAGGACGTGATCGAAGCTGAAGAAGGCTACATCGAAATGTACTACCAGGGTTGCGCTGTGTTCGTCGAAGTGGCTGACGCATTCGCTAACTCTCCGCTGCCGGACTCCGCTTCTATTGTGAAGGAATACGTTGAATACGAAGGCATGGCCAAGGAAGACGCTGTCGAAGCTGTCCACGAAGACTTGGAAGCTTACCGCGAAGAATTGACCAACCGTTCTAACGGCGCTAAGGAACTCGCTATTCCGCAGTGCGCAACCGGTATCAAGGCTGCTGCTCACTACGGTATCGAAAACCAGTGGACCGAAAAGCTCTTCGAACTCCTCAAGAGCCTCGATGAAAACAACGAGACCTTGAACACCAAGATCGAAAAGTTCGACCCGTCCACCTTGTTCTCTGACCCGGCTTACTTCAAGACCAAGGCTCGCTTGGAACAGATTGCTAAGTCCGAAGTCATGACTCCGGAAGAACAGATCAACACCTACCGCGAAATCATCAAGGACGCCAAGGCTGAAAACGAAAAGCTGAAGGCCGAACTTGCTGACCTCCAGAAACAGCTCGCTGGTGGCTCTGCCTCTAACGCTTCTTCTTCCATGA
This sequence comes from Fibrobacter sp., assembly GCA_017550445.1. Next base: position 588 of record JAFZOV010000143.1, on the reverse strand, counting down.
GCTCCATGGACGACGAACCGGAAGCTGCCGCTGAACCGGAAGCTGCTCCTGCTCCGAAGGCCAAGAAGAAGGCCAAGAAGAAGAAAAAGTAGCGGTAAAAACAATTTTACGGGGAACCTAGTTCATAGGGTTCCCCTATTCTATTAGGGCAAAAATGGCGTTTTTTGAGTAGTAAACAAGATTTTACCGGCTCGACTACACAATTTTGCCCTAAAAAAGATTAAATATGAACAAAGATTTTTCAAAATAAACCAAAACACTCAATCAAGGAGTACTCTAATGTCTAAAATGCTTCAATCCTTCAGCCCTGAATCTGATGGTTACCAGTTCATGTGGATCATCCTCGTGGTGTTCATGATCGGTCTCGGATTCTCTGTCGAACGCGTCCTTTACATCATGGTGAAGAGCGCTAAGGGCCGTAAGGATTTCTTGGCCAAGTTTGGCACTCATATCTCTGCACAGCGCTATGATGAAGCTCTGAGCTATGCCAACGCAACCAAGCTCCCGATCGCACGCGTGATGGCTGCAATCGTTGCCGCCCGTAACGGTGGTCGTGAAACCATGTCCGCTGCTTGCGACGCAGTGTTC